>NZ_CP030127.1:0-300000 GCF_003568845.1 Indioceanicola profundi
CGGGAGAGCACGCTGCTGCATGCCTTGCGCATGACCCAGCGGATCTTGAGCGTCGGCGCCGTCTTGTTCCTGGCCGTGGCCCTGGCGCGCAGCGCCGTGGGACCGTGGCTCGGCCGGTTGGAGCCCTATGTCTTCTTCCTGTTCTGCAGCCACACGCTGGTGTTCAGCCTGTTCTGGGATCTCTGGCGGCCGGCCTTCGGCGGCTATTACGCACCGGGCTATCCCGTGTTCTTCCTGATGGCGCCGGTCGCGGCTTTCGGTCTGGCCATTGTCGGCATGCGCATCCTGGACTGGGCCGCCCCCGGGCTGCTGGCCGTGATCAATGGCGGCCGTACGCTCACCAGGCGCAAGCGCGCCGTCGCTGAACCCGCGATTGCGTCACCAGGCGCACACACTGTCGAGAAACCGGCCCGGATCATCGAAGCCGGGTGATGACCGGGCGGTGCGGAGACGGTATGTTGAGGGAGCCTACCCTGTCGAGGTACTTCCTCAATGTCCGTTCTGCGCCGAACGATTGCGCCGTTGCTGCTTCTCGCCGCTGTCCTGCTGCCTTCCTCCGCCGCTCAGGCCTTCCGTCTGGTGCCGATCGAGATGGAGTTCGAGCCGAGCGGGCGCAACGCCACCCAGATTTTCCGCGTGGAGAATGAAGGGAACGAACCGGTCGCCATCGAAGTGCGCGTGGAAAAGCGCGCCATGGACCGGAACGGCGAGGACATACTGACCGAGGCCTATGACGACTGGGTCGTCTTTCCCGAGCAGATCATCCTCAACCCCAAGGAAACCCAGTCCATCCGGGTGCAGTATGTCGGCAATGCCGCCATCGCCACGGAGCAGCCCTATCGCCTGATCGCAGACCAGCTTCCGGTCGATATCGGCCGGGGACCGGCACAGGGCGGTCAGGTCCGCCTGCTGGTGCGTTATGTGGCCGCCCTTTACGTGATGCCCGCCGGGGTCGGACCGGATGTGCAGGTGGATACGGCCGGGCCGACCGGCGGCCCCGGTGGCGCCGGAATGCTGGAACTGGTTCTGACCAACCGCGGCACGTCCCGACAGGTACTGCTCGATCCCGTGGTGACCCTGCAGGCCGGCGCGCAGAGCCTGAAGCTGACCGGCGAGGCGCTGACCGGGCTGGCCGGGGAGAATCTGCTGGCCGGCACCACCCGCCGCTTCCTGGTTCCCTGGCCCGGCGGCGTGCCGCAAGGCCCTGTTTCGGCCACCTTGCAGCTGCCGTGACCGGGCGGGCGTACCCGCCGCCCCGACCCCGCTGGCATGCCATCCCGGTCTGGGCCGCGGCGGCGATTGCAGTGCATGCGGCATTCGGGGCCGCTCCCGCCCTTGGCGCGGAACCGGCGGCATCGCAGCCGGCGGCGAAGGATGACCTGTTCAGCAAGGTATTCGGCCAGAAGCGGCAGAACCGGGCCCGGCGGCTGGACCTGCCGGTGCGGCTGGATGGGGAGGAGATGGGTCTGGTTCCGGCCGTCCTGACCGGTGACATCCAGACCGCGACCCTGAACTTTGCAACTCTGGCGAAGCTGCTGGAAGAGGTGGCCGATCCGTCTGCGCTGAAGCGGCTGCGCGCCGCCGCCGGTGAGAACGGATTCGGGTCGCCGGGCGATCTGCCGCCGGATGGCATCGCCGTGCTGGTCGACGAAGCCGCCTTGCAGGTGGACGTCACCGTGCCCCCGGCCCTGCGCCGTGTCGTCAGGCTCGAAGTGCAGCGTCTGGGCGAACTGGCCCGCGGCTTCATGCTGCTGCCCCCCGCCGACCTCAGCGCCTACATTAATGCGCGCGCCGGTTTGGAATATCGGAGCGGAGATCGTCTGGACGGGCAGAAGCGGCGCGGGCCGCTGGGTATCGCCTTCGAACCGGCGGTGAACTGGAAGGGTTGGGTTCTGGAGGGAGACCTGTTCTATCGGGAGAACGGGTACGAGCGCTGGAGCCGTGGAGCCGTCCGGCTGGTGAAGGATTTTCCGGACAGCAGCGTCCGGCTGCTGGCCGGCGATCTCGCGCCGCCGGTGGACGGGCTTCAGACCAGCCGCAGCCTGGGCGGCGTGTCCCTGTTCCGCGAGTTCGCCATCCAGCCCTATCGCACCACCCAGCCCACGGGGGGACGCCAGTTCATCCTTGATACCCCCTCCACCGTGGAGGTCTATGTCAACGGACGGGCGACCCGCATCTATCGCTTGGGCGCCGGTCCTTACGACCTTTCCAGCCTGCCCGGCACATCTGGAGCAAATGATGTGGAAATCCGCATCACCGACAGCTTCGGCCGGGAGCAGGTGGTCAGCTTTCCCTTCTTCTTCGACAGCCAGCTCCTGGCGCCCGGCATTTCCGAGTTCGCCTATACCGTGGGTTATCCCTATACGGTCGATGAGGATGTGCTGGACTACGATACCGGCCGGCCGGTCCTCTCCGCCTATCATCGTCAGGGCATCACCGACCGGCTGACCCTCGGCGCTGGACTGCAGGCCGACAGGGACCAGCAGAACCTCTCGGCCGAAATGCTCTTCACCACGCCCTACGGCACCTTTTCGGTCGAGCCGGGAGCGAGCTTCGCGGGCGCCGACGGGTACGCGCTGACCGCCCGCTACCGCAACTACATGCGCGGCGACGAGGTTTGGCGGAACCGGACGGTAACCGCGCAGGTGAGCTGGTGGGACAGCCTGTACATTCCGTTCGGTGTCCTGAGCGCCAGGAACGACGCGCGGCTGGACACATCCTTCCGGCTGAGCCAGCCGGTCACCACCGATCTGGTTGCCACACTGGGCGCGCGCTGGCGCGAGAGCCGCAGCCCGACGATATGGGACAGCCATGCCGTCGACCTGTCCCTGCGCTACCGCCTCGGACTCGGGGACAGTCTGGATGTCACGCTGACTCATGAGCGTGACTCGCGCGGGGACACCAGCACCGGCATCTTCGCGGCACTGCGCTTCAGCTTCGGCGACGGGCGCCAGTCCGCAGGCGCCAGCATCGATACCGTCCGGCGGGAACGGCGGCTGGATTGGCGCTACCAGTCGCTGACCCCCGTCGACAGCCTGGCCCTGTCCGTCGATGCGCTGAACCGTCCGGGCGACAACCGGCTTCAGGGCAGTGCCGACTACACCCATCAGCGCTTCCTCGCCGCCGTCCGCCATGACCTGGTGGAGCAGGCGTTCGGCCAGGAGGACGGGCTTGATTCCCGCACCCAGCTTAATCTGGCGACGGCCGTGGCCTTTGCCGACGGACATGTCGGGGTAAGTCGGCCGATCACCAACAGTTTCGCCATCGTCCTTCCCCATCCCCGGCTCGACGGGCGGACGGTGGGCGTCGATCCGATCAATGGACGCTATCTGGCGGAAACGGACTGGCTGGGCCCGCCGGTGGTGCCCAACATCTCGCCCTACCTGATCCGCCCGCTGCTGCTGGATGTGCCGGACGTGCCGCTGGGCTATGACATCGGCAACGACCGCCCGGGCGTGGCCCCCGGCTATCGGACCGGAACGCTGGTCCCGATCGGGACCGACGCCGCGGTCAGCCTGGACGGCACGCTGATCGGGCAGGACGGCATGCCGGCCGCCCTGCTGTCCGGCGTGCTGCGGCCGGTGCAGGGCACGAAGGCCGAGGAGGTTCCGTTCTTCACCAACCGCCGCGGCCGCTTCCGGGTGGAAGCGGTGCGACCGGGCCGGTGGGAGATGCTGGTGCACGGCACCGAGGCGCCGCCGATCCCGTTCGAGGTTCCGCCAGATGCGGAAGGCGTCATCAATCTCGGCGAAGTACGGCTCAGCCCGCCGTGAAGCCCGTCATGTCCGGCCGCCGCATGTGCCAGTCGGTTGCCTGCTGATAGGCATGGCCCAGCGCCAGCACCGCTTCGTCCCGACCCGGCAGACCGAGTATCTGGAGGGACATCGGAAGCCCCTGCCGGTCGACCCCGCAGGGCAGAGCCAGGGCGGGCAGATCCAGCCAGTTCGCCATCCGCGTATAGGTGCTGAACGGCAGATTGGATTCATCCACGCCGTCCAGGGCCGGGGCGGTGATCGGTACGGTCGGTGTCAGCAGGGCGCTGTAGTCCTGCAGCCAGGCATAGAACCTGCCCTGGTCGGCGGCGCGGGCCGTGCGCAGCCGGACCAACCCGTCCCGCCCGACGCCTGCTCCCAGACCGAGCCGGCTGCGCACGCCCGGGTCCATTTCGCCACCGTAACGTTCCACCCGCTCCGCCCAGCAGCCCCATGCCTCCCCCGCCAGCAGCATTCCAGCCAGCTCGATGCAGGCCTGGGGCGGGATGGCGGGCGGAAGCTCCACCAGCCGCGCACCCAACCGTTCCAGTTCTGCAACGGCTTTGAGATAGGCGTCGCCGATCTCCGTCGCGACGGATGCCAGCGCGGAGTCCGGCAACACGGCAAGGCGCTGCCCCCTGAGCGGGGTCCCGGCAAAGACCGCTGCCGTATCCAGCGGCGCCGCAGATGCAGTCGCAGGATCGGCCGGGTCCGGCCCGGCGAGGGCCTGCATCATGCGCACCACCTCCTCCACGCTCCAGGCCATGGGGCCGACCGTGTCCATGGAGGGGCTGAGTGGCAAGCAGCCGGCCCGGCTGACCCGGCCGAAGCTGGGCCTGAGACCCGTCAGGCCATTGAGCGCGCTGGGAATGCGGATGGAGCCGCCGGTATCGCTGCCCAGCGCCATGTCGGCCAGTCCGGCCGCAACCGCCACGGCAGACCCGCTGCTTGAGCCGCCCGGCACGCGGGCGACCTGCGAATCCCAGGGGTTGCGTGGCGTTCCCGTCGTGCGGTTGATGCCCCAGGTCCCGAAGGCGAGTTCGACCATGGCTGCCTTACCGATCGGGATCATGCTGGCCTTTTTCAGCCGGACAACGGCGGCGCTGTCGGCAGACGCCTCTTCCACGATCGGGGTACGGGCTCCGCCGCCGGTGGGGAGACCGCGCATGTCCAGCAGGTCCTTCACCGCCAGCGTGCGGCCGGCAAGCGGACCCGCCTTTCCTTCACGTTCCACGGCCCAAGCGGTCTCGCGCGCGAGTTCGGGAACAACCAGCGCGAAGGCGTTCAGCACCCGGTCGAGCCGGCCAATGCGCGCCAACTGCGCTTCCACCTGTTCTGTCGGGCGCATGGTCTCAGGCTCGTTCATGCTCTGCCTCTCATCGGGATTAGTCCGTCATCGGCTATCGACCGCGCCAAGCTGCCGGCCATAGATTAGATGACCCTTTCTGTGAAACTTTACACCCAGGCCAGCGGCCTGGGTGTTTTGTATATGCCGGGCGACACGACCAGCCTTGTGCCTGCGGCAGTTGACATCGGTGCGGACTGCTCCCTAAATCCGCTTCGCATACCGGCCCATCATTTTATTGTCGTGCCCTGCACGAAGGTCCGGACACCAGCACCGAAGGAAGCTTCATGGTCCGCTCCGCCGTTTTCGCCCTGTCGGCCGCCCTTGCGCTGACCCCTGCCGCCGCATTTTCCCAGAACACGCCCGCCCCTGGAACGGAAACGCCGGCCGGTGAAAGCGGATCGACCACTGGCACCGGTTCAACCGGAACCGGGCAGCCTGCGGGTTCCAGCAGCGCTATCAGTTCAGCATTGGGCAGCATTGCCGTTCCGGCCGGAATCGGCGCGCTGGCGATCGCCGGAGCCGCTCTCGCCGTGGCAGCGGGTGGCGAGGACAGCGACGGCGGCCCGGCCACCGGAACGACGACCTCTACCACCACAAGCACGCGCTGACCCGGACCGGCCGCTATCAGGATACGGACCGGATCGCTGAGGGAGAGGAGTTCCGTGCCTTTGTTCAGGCGGGCGGCCAAGGCGATCCTCCTCTGCACTGCACTGGTCCTGGCAGCGCCGGCGTTTCCGCCGCTGGCCTCGGCGGTCGCGAAGGAAAGTTGCAAGGTCCAGATCCGGAACCTCAATCACATAGAGGTTCCGGACGATTACGATCCCTATGAGGGCGTTCGGATCGGCTATCACCAGTTCGAGGTCCAGCATCAGAACGGCCCCGGCTGCCGCTTCATGGTATCGGCCGATGACGGCAGCAATGGCGGCCGCCAGATGCGGTTCGGACAGAACCTCCTGGATTACGAGCTCTATACCAGCGCGGACTTGAGCCAGCCGGTGGCAAGCGAAGGCGGACCGGTCTCGGCCACCTTCACGGGATATGTGGATGCGGAGAAGGATCAGACCCGCTTCACCCTGTTCAGCATGGTTCCTGCCGGCCAGCTTGTGCGCAAGGGCAGTTACAACGACCAGATCCGGTTCGAGATCTACGAGTTGGAGGACGGCGTTCCGACCCAGCTCCTGGACACCAGCAACACCCAGGTCCGTGCGCGGGTGCGCGAGGTGGTGCAGGCTACCGTCATCATCGGCGGAGTCCCCCGCGCCCTGGCTGGCACCGTCGGCACGGTCGAACTAGGTGAGTTGACCGATGGCGGCGAAGGGCATTTCGAACTGGAGGTGAGCGGGAACGGCGAGTTCGACCTGTATCTGAGTTCGGAGAATGGCGGGGAGCTGCGCCGTGCCGGCAGTGGCCCCGGCATCCCCTACCGCATCAATGTGGACGGACAGACGGTTGACCTTCGCTCCAGCCGTACGCTGATGCTGGACGGTGACGGGCAGAGGCGCTACTCTTTAGTGGTATCGTCCCAGCGGGTTGACCAGGCGATCGCCGGCACCTACGGGGACAATCTGTATCTGAGCGTCGAAGCCCGCTGAAAACCGGCGTGCAGGCGCTCCGACCAGGGAGACGGGCATGCGGGACGCGAAACTGCGCGGCATGTTCAGCAGCGTTCATGCCCTGCCTGCGGTGGTTGGGGCCTGTGTGGCGCCCGGTCACGGACCAGCGCTCCTGCTGGCGCTTTCCATACTGACGGCGGGCACGCCTGGCATGGCCGCGTCTCAGGTGGAAATCCGCCTGCGCGGCGTCGTCCCGGCGGTCTGCACGGTCAGCGTCAGCAATGCGTCCTCGAACCTGAACATCGTTCAGGGCGAGTCGGGGACGCAGATCGCGACGGTGACCGAACTGTGCAATGCTGTCAGCGGCTACAAGGTCAGCGTCGAATCCGCAAATGGCGGTCGCATGATGCCGGACCTGGGGGGGGTGGGCATCGCCTACAGCCTGTCCTACGACACTGCCGCCGTCGGTTCAGGTGGCGGGCTGGTCGCGGAGCGGGCGCCAACCGGTGCGGCACGGCAATCCGTCCTGTCGGCGACCCTGCCTGCATCGCCCCAGGCCAATGCAGGTAACTACAGCGATACGGTGACGGTCTCGATCAGTGCCAAATAGCCTGAATTGACTGCCACCGCCGCTTCCTTGCCGGCCTGGAGCCCGCATGTCAAAACCCGATCTGGTTTTGGAAAAGGCAGACCGGAAGGGCGACCATGGAAAATGGAACGGTCCTGGTCACGGGCGGGGCGGGTTACATCGGCAGCCATGCCGCCCTGGCCCTGCTGGATGGCGGCTGGAACGTGGTGGTCCTGGATAATCTCTGCACCGGCCGTCGGCATCTGGTTCCCGACCGCGCCAGCTTCGTCGAAGGCGATGTCGCAGACCAGAATCTCGTCTCCAGCCTGCTGACCGGTCGCCGCATCGATGCGGTGATGCATTTCGCCGGATCGGTGGTGGTGCCGGAGTCGGTCGCCGACCCGCTTAAATATTATGCCAACAACACGTCCGCGACCCGCAGCCTTATCGGTTGCTGCGTAGAGGCCGGCGTGGAGCGGATGATCTTTTCCTCCACCGCCGCCGTCTATGGCACGCCCGATACGCGGATGGTGGATGAGGGCGCACCGACACGCCCCATCAGCCCCTATGGGCGGTCCAAGCTAATGAGCGAATGGATGCTGGAGGATGTGGCGCGGGCACATCCCTTCCGATTCACGGCCCTGCGCTACTTCAATGTTGCCGGCGCCGACCCGGAGGGGCGTTCGGGCCAGGCGACGCCCAACGCAACCCACCTGATCAAGGTGGCTTGCGAGGTGGCGGCCGGCAAACGGACTGGCTTTGATATCTTCGGCACCGATTACGACACGCCCGACGGAACCTGCGTGCGCGACTACATCCATGTCGCCGATCTGGCCGCCGCCCACGTCCAGGCATTGGAACGGCTGATGGCCGGCGGCGAAAGCATCATCATGAACTGCGGTTACGGCCGGGGCTATTCGGTGCGGGAGGTCGTGGCGGCGGTGGAACGAGGCTCCGGGCGATCCATCCATGCCGCGGCCGGGGACCGGCGGCCCGGCGACCCGGTAGCGCTTGTGGCCGATAATCGTCGCATCCGCGAAGTTCTGGGCTGGACGCCGAAACATGACGACTTGGATTTCATCGTCCGCACCGCACTTGACTGGGAGCTGAAGGAAGCGGCCTGAAGACGCACGGGCACTGCATTCTGCACAGCCATCCCTTGCTATTTCCAATGGTGTTGCCGCTTGCAGCCAGGGTGCCGGCCGGACATACTCCATTGGATGATATCCGAAATCTCCCACCTGCTGGTCGTCGAACCGGTCGCGTCGCTGGCGCAGGCCTATGTCTCGGCCCTGCGCCGGGACGGACATGACGTGGCCGTGGTCCCGGACGCGCCGTCCGCTGCGGCTGCGTTGCGGGAGCGTTCCGCCGATCTTGTCCTGCTGAACCTCCAGCCCGCGGATCGGTCGGGCGTGGAGGCGGTGCGCAGCCTGCGCGCTGCGGGAGCCCCGCGTGTGATCGCTCTGACCGCCCAAGGCTCTGTCCAGCTGGCTGTGGAGGTGATGCGGGCCGGCGCGCTGGACATGATCCTGCTTCCGGTCGGCACGGACCGGCTGCGCACCGCGGTCGGCGCCGCGCTGGCGGAACCGGTGGCCAGCCCCGAACCCGCAGGCCATCTGCCGCCGGCGGAGGCGGTGCAGCCGGGCCGCTATTTCGGCTTCATCGGCGCAGCCCCGCAGATGCAGGCGGTCTACCGGCTGATCGACAATGCGGCGCCGAGCAAGGCCACCGTCTTCATTACCGGGGAAAGCGGGACCGGTAAGGAAGTCTGCGCCGAGGCGATCCATTGCCGCAGCCCGCGGGCCAAGGGGCCTTTTGTCGCGATCAACTGCGCCGCGATCCCGAAGGACCTGATGGAATCGGAGATTTTCGGCCATGTGAAGGGCGCCTTCACCGGTGCCACCTCCAATCACGCGGGCGCCGCGCTGCAGGCCAGCGGCGGTACGCTGTTCCTGGACGAGATCTGTGAAATGGATCTGGCCCTGCAGGCCAAGCTGCTGCGGTTCCTGCAGACAGGCATGGTCAAGAAGGTCGGCAGTGAGAAGCTGGAGGCGGTGGATGTACGCATCGTCTGCGCCACCAACCGCGATCCGTTCGCCGAGGTGCAGGCCGGGCGCTTCCGCGAGGATCTGTTCTACCGGCTCCAGGTGATCTCCATAGAGCTGCCGCCCTTGCGGGAGCGCGGGGACGATGTGCTGCTGATCGCGCGGTCCCTGCTGGACACCTTCACGCGCGAGGAGGGAAAGAACTTCACCGGCTTCAGCACGGAGGCGGAGGACATCCTGCGCGGCTATGCATGGCCGGGCAATGTGCGCCAGCTTCTGAACGTGGTGCGCAACGTGGTCGTTCTGAATGACGGGACCCTGGTGCAGCCCTTCATGCTGCCGCCGCCGCTGAACAAGCCGGGAATGATCGTTCCCCCCATGCTGGCAGACCCACGCTGGGCGTCCATGGCGGGGGCCCTGCCCTTCCCGTTCGCTCTCCCCGTTGCCACCCCGCCAACGGCACAGCCTGTCGCGCGGGCAGCGCCGGCCGGCAGCGCGGGCCCCTTCGCCACGCTTGGCGTGCCGCCCGCCGCAGGGGCCGCACTCCCCGGAACGCCGGTGAGCGTACCGGACCAGCCTGCCCCTTCCCGGGCGAACGGGACGGGCGATGACGCCGAGCGGCGGATCAAACCGCTTTGGCAGGTGGAAGAGGAAGCGATCGATGCCGCGATCCGCCTGTGTGGCGGCAATATCACCCGCGCCGCCTCCCTGCTGGAGATCAATCCCTGCACCATCTACCGCCGCCGCCAGCGCAGACGCGCGCAGGCTTGAGAAAGAAGTGTGAGACCACGCCATGATCACCGAAATCCGGCACATCATCTTTTCCAACGATGAAATGAAGCAGGTCTTCCAGACCATGCCGCCGGACGGGTTCGATCCGCAGCGGCGGATCACCCGGATACAGGTGGTCGAAGGTCCCCCGCCCATGGTGCAGGTCCACAGCGAAGGGGCTCCAATGCTGGAGGTCGAATCCTATCAGTTGGCGCGGATGATCGTGGGCTACTGCCGGAACAGGAAGATCCCGCTGCCCAAGGATGCGCTGAAGACCCTGCACGCGCAGGGCGATGCGCTCTGTTTCTCGATCATGAGCACGCTGAGCTGACGCCGTGCCGCGCATTGTCCAGCATGTCCGCTTCGCCGTGCGGGCGGAGCACCGGGATGCGGTGCTCCGCCTGCTGCTCGACGTGGCTCGTCATTCCCGACGCGAGCCGGGCTGCCTGCGCTACGACGTCACGCAGGAGGAAGCCGATTCCAACGTCCTGGTCCTCTGGGAGGAATATACCGACGAGGCGGCGGTCGAGGCTCACCATGCGGCCCCACACCTTCAGGACTGGCGGGCTGGCCGCGCCCTCCTTCCCGCCGATGCCTTCACCCGGACGACCACCCGGCTTCTGACCATCGATCCCTGAGCGGGGCGACGCTGCGACAGCATCGCCCCGGCCAACCTCAATGCTCGCGGAAGGAGCGCTCCACCACCTGGGTGAAGGGCTGGAGCAGGTAGGTAAAGAGGGTCTGCTCGCCGGTCCTGATGAAGGCGTCGGCCGGCATTCCGGGCATGATCTGCAACCCTTCCAGCCGCCGCAGCTCCTCCTCCGGCACGGTGATGCGCACGGCGTAATAGGGCTGACCGGTCCGCTGGTCGGTGAGCCGGTCGGCCGAAACCGTGGTGACCTCCCCGTGGATCACCGGCGTAGTGGCCTGGCGGAAGGCGGAGAACTTGATATCCGCCGGCATGCCGATCTTGACCTGGTCCACATCGGTGACCTGAAGGTGGGCTTCCACCACCAGCTCATCCTGGTCGGGTACGATCTGCATCAAGGGCTCGCCGGCCGGGATGACGCCTCCCAGCGTATGAACCTTCATATCGACCACAAGCCCGCTGTTCGGCGCCACCACCGTGGTGCGGTTCAGCACGTCCTCCGCCGCCCGCATGCGTTCGCGCAGATCGTAAAGCTCGATCTGCGCCTCGCGCAGTTCGGTGGCCACCTGCTCCTGGAAGGTCTTCTTCACCTGGATCATCTGCAGGTCGGTCTCGCCCAGCACCTGCTGGGTCTGCGCGATCTCGCCCAGAAGCTTGCCGCGCTCGCCGGTCAGGCGCGATGCCTCGCGCTCCAGCGCCAGGATGCGGGTCTTGGGCGCATAGCCCTTCGACAGCAGCTCCTTCAGGCCCTTCAGCTCATCCTTGATGAGGATGAGCTGCTCTTCCTGGCTTTCCGCCTGCGACTTCAGCCCGCCGATCTGCTCCAGCGCCTGGGCGCGGCGCTGCTGCAGGATGGTGATCTGGCCTTCCTGGGCATTGCGGCGCGCCTCGAACAGAGTGCGCTGGCCGTTCAGGATGGCGGCCACGTCGGCATTCGCCGCACGGTCCAGCAGATAGGCCGGGAACTCCACCTGTTCGGAACCGTCGCGCTCCGCCAGGAGGCGGGCCTCCAGGGCGAGCGTGCTGTCCAGCTGCCCGCGCAGGATCTCCACCTGGCTGGCGGCCTTGGTGGGGTCCAGTTCGAGCAGCACCTGGCCGGCGGCGACCCGGTCGCCCTCCCGCACATGGAGAGCCTTCACAAGCCCGCCTTCCAGATGCTGGATCTGCTTGTTGCTGCCGGACACCGCGACCACGCCGGGGGCGATGGCGGCGCTGGACAGGGGCGCCAGGCCGGCCCACAGGCCGAATGCGCCCAGCGTGCCGCCGAGCAGGATGGTGCCAGCCATGATGGTGCTGCGGAAGGAGGTGTCCACCTTCGGCTCGCCGATCATGTCGGCTGCCTTGAGGTCGAGGATGCTCATCAGGCGGCTCCCGTCTGCTGGGTAGGCTGTTGCGCGGACTGCTGGGCGGCGACACGGGCCGCCTGGGCAACCGCGGCGGCCGGCACCGGACGGGCGAACCGGCTCATGATCTCCTGGCGCGGTCCATAGGCCTGGACCTGTCCTTCACCCAGGACGAGGATGCTGTCGACCCCCATGAGGACGCTGGGGCGGTGCGCCACGATCAGCACGGTGCTGCCGATCTCGCGCAGATAGGAGAGGGCTCCGGCCAGTGCGGCCTCACCCTCGTCGTCGAGGTTGGAGTTGGGTTCGTCTAGTACGACCAGCGACGGATTGCCGTAAAGAGCCCGGGCAAGCGCCACGCGCTGGCGCTGACCGGCGGAGAGAACGGAACCGCCTTCACCGATCTGGGTGTCGTAGCCCTGGGCCAGACGCAGGATCATCTCATGCACGCCGGCATGCCGGGCCGCCTCCACCACCTTCTCGGCATCCACCTTGCCGAAGCGGGCGATATTCTCGGCGATGGTGCCGGAGAAGAGCTCCACATCCTGGGGCAGGTAGCCGATGCGCGGACCGATGCGCTCACGCTCATACTGGGACATGTCGGCCCCATCCAGGCGGACCTTGCCGGCATAGACCGGCCAGACGCCGCAGATGGTGCGGACCAGGGTGGACTTGCCGGCGGCCGACGGACCGACGATGCCGACGCTTTCCCCGGCCCTCACGCCAAAGCTGACGCCGCGCAGGGTGGGCTGGCTGCCGCCCGGCGGAAGGGCGACCAGCCCCTCTACCGAAAGGTCGCCGCGGGGGTCCGGCAGCGGCATGGGCTGGAGCCGCGGCGGCAGCTTGGCGAACAGCTCCTCAAGCCGGCCCCAGGCGCTGCGTGCGCCCAGCAGCATCTTCCAGGTGCCGATGGCCTGTTCGACCGGCGCCAGAGCACGGCCGAGCATGATGGAGGAGGCGATCATCACACCGGGAGACACCTCGCCCTGAATCGACAGCCAGGCGCCGGCGCCGAGCATCAGGCTCTGGAGCGTCATGCGGAAGAACTTGGTCACCGCCGTGATGCCGCCGGCCCGGTCGCTGGCGTCGGCCTGAAAGGCCAGCATGCGATTGTGGCGGGCAAGCCAACGCTCGCGGATGGAGGGGAGCATGCCCATGGCCTCGACCACTTCGGCGTTCCGAAGGTTGGTCTCGGCGAACTGGCCGGCAGCCATCTGCTCGCGGTTGGCGTTGCTGAGAGGCTGGCGGGTCATGGTCTCGGTGACCAGGGCCAGCGAGAACAGGACGATGGCGCCGAACAGGGCCAGCATGCCCAACAAGGGGTGGAAAATAAAGATCACCACCAGGAACAGCGGCGTCCAGGGCGCATCGAAGAAAGCAAAAAGCCCAGGCCCGGTGAGGAACTGGCGCACGGCCAGCATGTCGCCCAGCGGCTGGGTGCGGCTTGCCTGCGGTACCCGCAGCGACCGCTCATAGACCGCATCGAACAGGCGCGGCGTCACGGCCGTGTCGATCCGGTTGCTGACGCGGACCAGGACACGGGAACGCAGATATTCCAGACCGCCATAGACAGCCAGCAGCCCGACCAGCAGCACCGTAAGCATCAGCAGGGTGCTCTCGCTGCGACTGCCCAGGACGCGGTCATAGACCTGGAGCATGTAGAGCGGACTGACCAGCATCAGGATATTGATGAAGAAGCTGAAGCCAGCCGCCGCGATGAATCCGGGTTGGCATGCCGAAACGGCTTGCCGCAGTTCCCCCTTCGCAACGGTCTTCATGGTGACCTTTCGTCCATGGCGGTTCAATGTGCGGCAACCCGTTTTGGGCTGCCGGCTCTGTGGTCGAATGGCAACGGAATTTGGTTAATGGAGTGTTGCCAGACGGCGACACTACGCGACAGGCGGCGTGACAAAACTAAGTCATGGCTGGCAGTCACCGAAGCTTCAACAGGTCGGGCCGAGTTTAAGGTGATGCGTCCGCAGCCCTGCCGGCCTAATTCGGTCGGGTTCCAAATTCCGGCGTCTTAGCCATATTGCGCGAAACCGGCGGCGAATATCCGAAAGATGCCACCCCGTAGAAGTAATGGCAGCCGGACTTGCTATGAGCGCTTTAACAGGCTTCCGCGCCAATTGGCCGCCATGGAGGTGTTCGGCGGCGGTTTGACTCCGTAGCCCAAACCGGAGTTCGAGAAATTCGCACCTTGGGATAGCCGAACGGCGCCTCCCAGGGAGAGGCGCCGTTGCGGTCGCATTCCGATTTGATATGGCCTTCTGCCGACTGGGCCGATGGCGGTTAGCGGTTCTGCCGCTAGTCGGCGCCAACCTGATCCTTCAGGCGAGCAGCCTGCGCGGGGGTGCCGTTTTCGAAGCCGGGAACGAGATTACCAAGAATGACACGGATACGGGCTGTGTCGTTGCTGGCGGCCGCGGTTTCCAACTCGTCCAGGGCGCGGGCGAGCAACTGGGGGTCCATCACGCGCGGCGAAGCGATGAATACGCCATCCGCCTCGGTCTTGGTCGGCATCTCTTCAGGATCGAAAATCTCCTCGAAGAGCTTCTCGCCGGGGCGCAATCCGGTGAACTGGATCTGGACGTCGACATCGGGCCGAAGACCTGCTAGACGGATCATCTGCCGGGCCAGATCGACGATCCGCATGGGCTTGCCCATGTCGAGAACAAAAATGCGCCCGCGGTCTTCTGTACGCGCCGTACCGTAAGCGGCCGCCTGAAGTACCAGCTCAACGGCTTCCGGGACGGTCATGAAATAACGCTGCATGTCCGGATGCGTAACCGTCAGCGGGCCGCCCGCCTGGAGTTGGCGCTCGAAGAGGGGAACGACGGAGCCACTGCTGCCAAGTACGTTGCCAAAGCGTACGGCGACGTACCGCGTTCCTTCGGCCGCCGCGTTCGCACCCAGCAGATCAACCGCCTGGCAGTACAGTTCGGCCACGCGCTTGGTCGCCCCCATGACATTCGTCGGCCGGATCGCCTTGTCGGTCGAGATCATGACCATTGTCCGGACACCCACCGCACGACAGGCATCGGCGACGTTCCGGGTGCCGACCACATTGGTCAGCACCCCCTCGGACGGGTTGGCCTCCACCAGCGGCACATGCTTCAGGGCAGCGGCATGCAGGACCAGTTCCGGACGGACCCGCTTGAAGACACGGAAGACGGCATCCCGATCACGCACGTCGCAGAGGATGGTTTCCACCTCGAGGTCGGGCGCGGCATTCCGGATTTCATGATCGATGCGGTAGAGATTGAACTCACCGTTCTCAAGCATTACCAGCTTGCGCGGCGACAGGGCCGCCAACTGCCGGGTCAGCTCGCCGCCGATGGTCCCGCCTGCTCCGGTCACCAGCACGCATCTGCCCTTGGCCAAGCTCACGATGGCCGCGCGGTCCAGGGTGGTCTGCGGGCGACCGAGAAGAGCCTCCACCGGAATGGGCTTCAGCTTCAACTGGTCGGACGGAGTTGCGCCGATATCCAGCCGCGTGGGGTCGGGGAGCCTTGCGACGGGAAGCCCGGACCGCTCGGCCAACGCCAGAATATCCGCCAGCGGAAGCTCGTTCCCATCAGCCCAGGAAGGGGACAACGCCAGAGTCTCGGGCACGACGTTCTGACCTGCGAGCCGCGTCATGACCTCCGGCAGCTCGTGGATGGAACCGAGTACCGGCACGCCGAGAAGGCTCCTGCCTTTTTCCCTGCTCCCACGATCGAGAATACCCGCGACGGAGTAGGCCTGTTGCTGCCGGGCCTGATTGGCCCGGATGAAGTTCGCAGCGGAATGGTCCGTTCCGCAGATCAGAACGGCCGTCTGCTCGCAGGACGCCATCGTCGACGGGGGGAAGAATTTCCGGTCCTTCGCCATCCGATAGATGAACCGCGCCCCGCCCAGAAGGACGATGTGGGCCAGCCAGAAAACGGCAGCAACAGATGCGGGCAGGCGATCCGAAAGGCCTGCCAACTGGGAACCGGCAAAAAGGCTGAGCGCCAAGAGGCTGGATGCCCGCACGACCCGGACGAGGTCGGGCGAAGACGCGAAGCGCCACATTCCCTGGTACAGGCCGAGTTTCAGGAGGAATGCGGCGCTGCCCAGCAGAACGGCCAGTCCTGCCTTCCAGTAGAAGGTTCCGGCATCCGCCACTGCCCCTGGCCCAACGACCAGCTCGACCGCCAGCATGAAGGCCAGGCCGGTCATCAGCACGTCGTGAATGTAGGCCTGGACCCGCCGTCCGAAGACACTCGCCAGATTACGATTCATTCGTCCCCAATCTCCCCAATCCGCCCGCCGCCCGCGCCGCAGCAAGAGGCTGGCTCGATACGCCAGTTGAAGCAGGCCGGCCCAGCAGATCCAGACTCCGTGAACCAGTTGTGTGCTGGTTAGACAGACATCCTAGCTGGAAGCATCTATTCTAGAGCAGCTTGCAGAGGGCCGTCCGCTCCCAAGGGCACCGTTCCACGCACAAATCTTGAGAGTCGTGCAGCAATGCAACAGTGCGCCGCCGATGTATAGATGTTTCCAGTTGCCCCTTCACTTCGAGTGAGCCGGCATCACGCCAACCTCGGCGAGGTCATAAACTCAGGACTGCGGTTCCCGCCGGCCAAGCCGAACGGAGCGCGCCGCCCATTGCTCAAGTGCGCCCGTAGGTGTCCTCGAACCGCACGATGTCATCCTCGCCGAGGTAGGAGCCCGTCTGCACCTCGATGAGGTTCAGCATCACCTTGCCCGGGTTCTCGAGGCGGTGGACGCACCCCAAAGGCAGGTACACTGACTCATTCTCGGTTACGAGCACTTGGCGGTCATCTATCGTGACCAGGGCCGTGCCATTCACCACGATCCAGTGCTCGGCCCGATGAAAGTGCTTCTGCAAGGAAAGCTTCTGGCCCGGCTTCACACACAGGCGCTTCACCTGGAAGCGCTCCCCCGTATGGACGGACTGGTAGAAGCCCCAGGGCCTGTCCACACGCTTGTGTTCCGTGTGTTCCGTACGGCCCGAGGATTTCAGCCGGTCCACCACCAGTTTGACGTCCTGGGCGCGGTCCTTGTGCGACACCATGACGGCGTCTTCGGTCGCAACGACCACCACGTCCTTCAGGCCCACCACGGCCGCCAACCCATGCTCGGAGCGCACATAGCTGTCTTCGGTATCGACCAGCAGCGTGTCGCCCTGGACGACGTTTCCGTCCTGATCCTTGTCTCCGATCTCCCAGAGCGCTGACCAGGAGCCTACGTCAGTCCAGCCGATATCGCAGGCCACGACCGCTGCCAGAGCGGTCTTTTCCATGACGGCGTAGTCGATGGAGATGTTCGGAGCCTGCTGGAACGCATTCGCATCCAGGCGCAGGAAGCCAAGATCCCGTTTGGCTGCGGCTAGGGAAGCCCGCGCAATCTCCAGCACGTCGGGCGCCAATCGACCCAGCTCCTTCAGATAGAGCTGAGCGGGGAAAAGGAACATACCGCTGTTCCAAAGGTGCCGGCCACCTTTGACATAGGCTTCCGCGACATCCGCCTTCGGCTTTTCCGTGAAGCTCGCGACGGCACTGACGCCGGGCGCACCGTCCAACGGTGCGCCAGCCTCGATGTAGCCGTACCCGGTTTCCGGCGCGGTCGGGGTTATTCCGAATGTAACGAGACGGCCGCCCCTGGCTGCCGGAACGGCGCGGCGGACCGCCTCACCAAAAGCCTTCGGATTGAGGACCACATGGTCCGCCGGCAGCAGCAGGATCAGCGCGTCCGGGTTTTCCGCCAGCGCCAACTCGGCCGCGACCGCGGCCGCCGGCGCCGTATTCCGCCCGAACGGCTCCAGCACTAGGTGCGCCGGCGCTACGCCGACGCCGTACATCTGCTCGGCGATGGCGAACCGGTGTTCCTGATTGCAGACTACCAGGGGCGCTGCAAACAATGCAGTGTCCTGAAGGCGCAATGCCGTTTCCTGGACCATGGTGCGCCGGCCATTCAGCGCCAGGAGCTGCTTCGGCAACCGCTCCCGCGACAGGGGCCAAAGACGGGAACCAACACCGCCGGAAAGGATGACGGGAGTAACCGAACCGGTCATATCGGGCCCTCCCTGTCCTCGCAACGAGTCAACAGAGATAGTCATATCCGTCCCACTCCAATGGCTTCGGTCATCACGCAGCGTCTATCATCTTGCACCGCAAACTGCCTGAAAGTTATCGGCAGCGCAAGCGGGGTAAGTAAAACTTGACAATATATCCTATCTATTTACGGTCCGTTTACATGCGTCCTGAAGGCTAGCACCTCTCGCAAACACAAGCAGCATTAGACTCACCAGGACAGCACCGAGCATCAGACTGGCAACCCCTCCTGATGGAGACCAGACCGCCAGACCAATAAGCAACGTATTGACTGAAAGAATGAGGAGGACGACTTGGTCGTGTGGGCGGCGCCGTGCAGCCTGCTGGTAAAAATGCTGCCGATGCGCCTGCCATATCTTCTCACCCCTGGCAGCCCGGCGCACCAGGGTCAATGTCGCATCTGCGAGATAATAGGCAGGAACGAGCAGCGCGGCGATCCAGAAGCCGGCCGAGGCGATATCGATCAGAAGCCAACCGGCCAGGAAGCCGAGAGGCACGCTGCCGACATCGCCCATGAAGACCCGGGCTGGATGCCAGTTCCAGACGAGGAAGCCGGCGCCCGCTCCGGCCAAGGCCATGGCAAGACCTACCTGCGGAACGAACTGACCTGCAGACAGCAGCACCGCGGCCACGCCTATACCGATGGAGGAGGTTTCCACCCCGGTGATGCCGTCTATTCCGTCCATGAAGTTGTAGAGGTTCATGAACCAGACCCAACCCACCGCCGCCAGGATGCGGTCGAGCGGCATCGGTAGGTATCCCTGGAACAGCAGAGCGCCATCGGGCAGCGCCATGAGGCCGGCCCCGGCCGCCAGGAACTGGCTGGCGAAGCGCGCCAATGCTGGCATGTCGCTGAGGTCGTCGAGCCAGGATATTCCGACCAGAAGGACGATTCCGGGCGCAAGCCAGAACATGCGTCCCACGGCGTCGCCCGCTGCACTGTCGGCCAGGATCAAGCCCCAGGACAGGACGATGCCGCCCAGCACGCCCCACCCGCCGCCGCGCGGGGTGGGTACAGTATGGCTGGAGCGGTCGTTGGGACGGTCCAGAATCTGCTTCCTACGGAGATAGTGGAGCGCCAACCCTGTCAGGATCACGGTGGCAACGGCGGAGACGCAGAACGGAAGGACTGCTTGGCTGAGCATCACAGAAGTCATCAAACGGCCCGCCCTGCTATACAGAGCCAGCGCCAACGGACAGGCTGGAAGCGCCGCTCCGTGGGCAGGCCCCTTCGGCAATCTGCTCCAGACTCTCCATTACACGCCCGACATCGCCCACCGCGGCATGGTGGTAATCGCCGGACGACTTTATCCGCGTGCTGCAGAGATAATGGACGTCGGATTTCTGCGATCCGATATACAGGACCGGCTTGCTGGACTCGATACAACCATATGTCTTTGAAGGCAGCACGTAGCCGACATACTCATCCCTGAGCGTGATGAGGTGGGCGTCGGGAGTCACCAGCAGGGCCGCAAGCTTTTCGATGGGGACCGGCTTGGATGAGATGACGGGAACGCCCGCCTGCTCCAGACTGTCGCGCATGAGGGCTGCGTTCTCACCGACGGCGTTCAGCCAGAGAACGACCCGGCCGCTTCCCTCCTTATGGTGTCGGACATACGCTTTGACGAAAGTATCCACATCATGTGCGGCGCCCAGATTGCCGGAATAGAGCAACAGCGCCTTCCCTTCGCTACCCGACGGACGAGGCAGCGGCTCCTGATCGGCCTCAATGGCGACCGGGATAAAGTCACGGCGGATACTGATGCGCTCCTCAGGAATGCCGACCTCCAGCAGCCGGTCCCGCTGGTCGAAGCCGAGAACTTCAAAATGGCTGACCCGATGCCGCAGGAAGACTGTGAACTTGAAGAGCAGGCGCAACGGTAGGGGAACGCGCTTCAGGTGCGCCATCACGAATTCCGGATAGAAATCCGTAAGCAGATAGACCAGCTTTTTCCCGAGCAGCGCATTCAGCGGAACCATGAACTGGATCAGGAAGGGCGGGCTGCCGGTGAAGTGCACCTCGTCCGCGTCCCGCATATACGGCAGCGCCGCGCGGATCAGCCGAATGTTGGCCTTAAGCGTCCAGAAGGCCCGTGCACGAAGGCTCTGCCGGCTCACTGCCGGATTGTGAAGCCGCACCGTCGTCAAGCGGCCGGGCCCGAACTCTTCCACGTCCGTCCGGGCCTCACCGGAGGTGAAACCGACAAGGACAACATCCAACCCGTCCCGGGCGTCTCTCCGACAGAATATGTTGCAGTACTGTCCCACGGCTCCATAATCGGGCGGCAGGAATTCGGACAGCATCACGCGCTTGAGTGTGCGCTTGGACGTCATTTTGATCGCAACCGTCCTGAGAGGAATGATTGGCGGGCTTCTCCGGCGGTCGTAGGATGCCACGCCCAACTAACGAAAGGTCTAATATCACTGGCGTGACCGCAGGTGCAACATGGCTGGGCGGCAGCCGCTTATTGTCTCCAAAGCGAGGCCGGCCGTGACAGGAGATTGCCAATAGGGCGGAGCGCGGCTAGTTATGCGCCCCTATCGAGATATAGACGCATCCAGAGGGGTGACGCGGCGATGCCAAGCCTCAATATCGGAATCACGGGTGCGACGGGTTTCGTAGGGCGCCACCTTGTCGCCGACGCGCTCGAAAGAGGCCATCGATTGACCGCCTTTGTCCGCCGCCAGCCTGCCGGCGCGCTGGACCCGCGCGTTGCCGCGGTTGCCGTCGGCGACCTTGGGCCCGAGACGGATTGGAATGATCATCTGGCCGGTCTCGACGCCATCATCTATCTCGCCTCGCGAGTCCATGTGATGACCGAAACCGTAAGCAATCCGCTGGCCGCCTATCGCAAGGTCAACACCGAAGCGGCCGTGCACATGGTCGCCGCCGCAGCGCGCCACGGCGTCAAGCGATTCGTCTATGTGAGCACGGTCAAGGCGAATGGTGAGGAGACGCCATGGAGTCCGGCGGAGGGCGGACGGCCGTTCGGGCCGGATAGCCCCCCCTGCCCCGTCGATCCGTACGGCATATCGAAGCTGGAAGCCGAGCGGAAGCTGAGCGAATTCGCCACGGCGACCGGTCTCGAACTGGTCATCGTCCGGCCTCCACTCGTCTACGGGCCAGGGGCCGCCGGCAACTTCGCCCGGCTCGTCAAGCTCATCGGCAAGGGGGTTCCGCTGCCTCTCGGGTCGGTTCAGAACCGGCGGAGCATGATCTCGGTCCAGAACCTCGCCGACCTGCTGCTTCTGACCGTCACGCATCCCCAGGCACCCGGGCAGATTTATCTGGCCAACGATGGGCAGGATCTCTCCACTCCGCAGCTTGTCCGCATGATCGCACGCGCGCTCGGTCGCTCGCCTCGGCTCGTCCCCGTGCCGACGGCGCTCCTGCGCAGTCTCGGGAGGCTGGCCGGACGGACGGCGGAGGTGGAACGCCTCGTCGGGTCGTTGCAGGTGGACAGTTCGCTGGCTCGGAGCCGGCTGGACTGGATCCCGCCGCTGTCAGTGGCCGACGGCTTGGCGCTCGCGGTGCGGGAATATAATCCAACGGCAGCACAGTGATGGCGGGTGGACAGAAATCCCACTCTCGCTATAAGTTGAGCGCCGCGAGATGCGGCTTGGCTAATCCGACCGGATAATCACATGACTCAGATTTCCCCTGCCCCAGATGCCGCCGCAACGTTGGTAGATTTTTCTTTGGCCGGCCGGCGGGTCTGGGTCGCCGGACACCGCGGCATGGTCGGCTCGGCCATTGTGCGCCGGCTTCAGCCGGAAGACTGCACAATCCTGACCGTGGACCGCAGCCGGGTCGACCTCCGGGACAAGGTGTCGGTCCAGACCTGGATGGAGGATGCCCGGCCGGACGTTGTCATCCTCGCGGCCGCAAAGGTCGGCGGAATCCTTGCGAACAACACCTATCCTGCCGAGTTCCTGCATGAGAACCTGGCCATTGCCGACAATGTCATCGACAGCGCTTGGCGGACCGGCGTTGCCAAGCTGCTGTTCCTGGGTTCCTCCTGCATCTATCCGAAGCTGGCGCCGCAGCCGATCCAGGAATCCTCCTTGTTGACCGGCCCGCTGGAGCCGACGAACGAGTGGTACGCGATCGCCAAGATCGCCGGCATCAAACTGTGCCAGGCTTACCGGCGGCAGTACGGCTGCGACTTCATTTCAGCCATGCCGACCAATCTTTATGGTCCCAACGACAATTTTCATCCCCAAAACAGCCATGTGCTCCCGGCGCTGCTCCGGCGCATCCACGAGGCCGGGATCGACGGGGTGGACGAGGTCGTTCTCTGGGGCACGGGGACGCCCCGGCGCGAGTTCCTACATGTGGATGATTTGGCGGATGCCTGCATCCACCTGCTCAGGCATTATTCCCAGGACGACACGATCAATGTCGGAACCGGCGAGGATGTGACCATCGCCGAGCTGGCCTCAACCATCGCGGACGCCGTCGGCTGGCACGGACGTTTCTCCTTTGACACCAGCAAACCGGATGGCACGCCGCGCAAGCTCCTGGATGTCTCGCGCATAAACTCCACCGGCTGGACGGCGAAAATCCCGTTGAATGAGGGCATCGCCAGCACCTATCGATGGTTTCTTAACAATATCGGCGGTATGCGTGAAGCGTGACCGCACAGCAGGCCTCCGAGCGCCGTACCGGTGGGTCGGTGCATGATGGCTGTTACAAATTGGTCCCCGCCTTGACGCGGTATATCCGGCATGCATTGTGGGTCAGGGAAAATTCCGACAGTCCGATGTCCGGCTATGCTCACCCAGGTTCGCCTATCATGCCCTCTCCTGTAGCTCTGTTTGTCTACGCCCGGCCGCTACATGCCGCTCGCACGCTGCGCGCGCTTCAAGCCAATGCGTTCGCTGACCAGACCGATCTGATCGTCTTTTCGGATGGCCCGCGTGGGCCTCAAGATGCTTCCGCGGTGGCGGCTGTCCGGGAGGTGGTTCGGACAGCTCGGGGATTCCAGTCCGTCACCTTGGTGGAGCACGAGCGAAACCGCGGTCTGGCACACAACATCATAGAAGGAGTGACCAAGGTTGTTGAGCAGCATGGACGGGTGATCGTGGTCGAAGATGATCTCGTCACGTCTCCGAACTTCCTGCGCTTCATGAATAATGGCCTTACCTGTTACGAGGCCGACGACCGGGTCGCCTCCATACATGGGTACTGTTATCCGGTACGGGATTTGCCTGAGACGTTCTTTCTGAGAGGAGCGGACTGCTGGGGCTGGGCAACCTGGGCTCGAGCTTGGAAGCTGTTCAATCCGGACGGCGCAGCCCTGCTCAAGGAATTGAAGGATCGCAATCTGACCCGTCGGTTCGACCTCGATGGTGCGATGGGCTACACTGCAATGCTCGAGGCTCAGATCGCGGGGCGGAATAATTCCTGGGCTGTGCGCTGGCACGCGTCGGCGTTCCTCCAGGAAAAGCTGACCCTCTATCCTGGCCGTTCGTTGGTTCATAATATCGGGAACGATCAGAGCGGCACGCATTGTGGCGTGACAGCCCAGTTCGATGTTGTCCCAGCCGAGGCGCCCGTCCAGGTCGGCGGCATCCCGGTTGAGGAGTCTGCTTTGGCGAGGCAGGCTTTCAGCGACTTTTTCAAGCAGCCGCAATCCAGAAAAGCCGGACGTCTGCGTGCCGCGATCAAGGACTGGGCACCGCCGGCATTGAGCCGTGTGGCACGCCAATTGCTCCCTGGCCGCTCGACGAGCTTTTCCGGCCCATTTCCCACATGGTCCGAAGCCGAGCGCAATTCCACCGGCTACTCCCAAACGCATATACTTGAGAAGGTTCTTGCTGCCACGAGGGCGGTCCAAACCGGAGCCGCTGCATTTGAACGGGATTCCGTCCTGTTCGATCACCCCGACTATGCATGGCCGGTCGTCTCAGCATTGATGTGGTCGGCAGCCCGGGACGGTGGGTCGCTCAGAGTTCTGGACTTTGGCGGTTCGCTCGGCAGTAGCTATTTTCAGCATCGGCGATTTCTCAAAAGGCTGCGCAATGTGAAATGGGGCGTTGTCGAGCAGCCACATTTCGTTGCCTCTGGCCAGCAGGAAATCGCGGATGAGAATCTGCAGTTCTTCGGCAGCATTGACGAGTGCGCAAAAGCGATAAACCCCAATGTGATCTTATTAGGAAGCGTGCTCCAGTACCTTCCCGCACCATACAGCGTACTGAAGGACTTGGCTGGGACCCCTGCTTGCACGCTGATCATTGCGAGAACGCCGTATGCTGCAAGCAGTAGCGACACTGTTCTGGTCCAACATGTTCCGCCGACCATATACCCGGCATCCTATCCGTTCTGGCTCTTTTCCGAGCAACGCCTCAAGCTTGAACTCGGGGCGGATTGGGACCTGATCGGTGAAGAAACGTCGGGCGACGGAACGTATCGACAAGGCGATCTGACATTCAGCTTCCATAGTATGGTCCTGGAGCGAAGCATATGATTACCCGGTTCAAATCCTATTATGTCAGACAGCAGTTCCATCCAACGCTCGCAGGTATTTTCCTGAATCCATTCTGGATCGCGCGCCGGGGCTTACGACGTTCCATGGGGGAGAACGCAAAGGCCCTGGACGGCAGGCTCCTTGATGTCGGCTGCGGATCGAAGCCCTACCGTAAGCTCTTCAGCGTCTCCGAATATGTCGGGCTCGAGATCGAATCGCCCTCATCCCGACGCGCTGGAAATGCGGATTTCTACTATGATGGCAAGCAGTTTCCGTTCGACGATGCTTCGTTCGATTCGATCCTGTGCAATCAGGTGCTCGAACACGTCTTCGATCCGCAGAACTTCCTGTCGGAAATCGGGCGTGTTCTGAGGCCGGGTGGGCGGCTGCTGCTGACCATTCCCTTTGTCTGGGACGAACATGAGCAGCCGTTCGACTTCGCGAGATATTCAAGCTTCGGCTTGAAGTCTCTACTTGAACGTCACGGCTTTGAAGTCGAGCGGCAAGAAAAGATCGGTACCGACTTTTCAGTGATTGTCCAGCTCGTCAATGCGTACATCTTCAAAGTGCTTCCGGAAAACGCACGTGTCAGGCTGTTTGCCACACTGGCGTTGATGGCCCCGATCACGGCCCTTGGCACGCTGCTGACAAAGGCGCTGCCGAAAAATCCCGATCTCTATCTGGACCAACTGGTCCTCGCACGGAAGGTCTGAACATGAGGCGGGAAGTTGCCGCTGCATTCGAGGACAGACGCGTCCTGATCACCGGCGGCCTGGGTTTCATCGGGTCCAACCTGGCCCGCAGGCTGGTGGCACTTGGCGCGCGCGTGACGCTTGCCGACAGCCTGATCCCGCTTTACGGGGGTAATCTCTTCAACATCGACGACATCCGAAGCCAAGTCTCCGTGAATGTCTGCGATGTGCGGGATCCGCACGCCATGGGCTATCTGATCCAGGGGCAGGACTTCCTGTTCAATCTCGCGGGTCAGACCAGCCACATGGACTCCATGACCGATCCGCGCACCGATCTGGACATCAATGCGGCCGCCCAGTTGTCCATCGTGGAAGCGTGCCGGCAGCACAATCCCGGCGTCAGGATCGTTTTCGCCAGTACGCGCCAGATCTACGGAAAGCCGGATTATCTGCCCGTCGACGAGCAGCACCCGATCAGGCCAGTGGATGTGAACGGGATCAACAAGCTGGCCGGCGAATGGTACCACCTGCTGTACAACAATGTGTACGGCCTGCGCGCCTGCGCACTGCGTCTGACGAACACATACGGCCCAGGCATGCGGGTCAAGGATGCCCGGCAGACCTTCCTGGGTATCTGGATCCGACTGCTGCTGGAAGGTAAGCCGATCAAGGTGTTCGGTGACGGGCTGCAACTGCGGGACTTCAACTATGTGGATGACTGCGTCGAGGCGCTGCTGCTGGCCGCCAGCAGCGATCGAACCTTCGGCAGCGTCTATAATCTGGGCAGCCGCGAGGTGATCGGCCTGAAGAACCTGGCCGAGCGGTTGGCCGCCATGGTGCCGGGAGGCCGATACGAGCTGATTCCCTTCCCGCCTGAGCGGAAGGCCATCGATATCGGAGATTATTACAGCGAGTTTTCCAAATTTTCCGGCCAGACCGGATGGGAGCCGCAGGTCGGTCTGAATGAGGGCCTGCGCCGCACCGTCGCCTATTATCAGGCGCACCATTCGCATTATTGGAGTGCTTCTGAATGATCCAGATGAACGATTTCGGGAGCGAGCCTGCGCAGCTCCGCGAAGAGATGGTTGCGGCATCCCGAAGCGTGTTCGAGTCCGGCTGGTACGTTCTTGGCAAGCAGGTCGAGAGCTTCGAACAGGAATGGGCCGGGGTTTGCGGAGCCGACCACTGCGTGGGCGTGGCCAACGGCCTCGACGCTCTGGAAATCGGGATGCGCGCGCTGGGGATCGGCCCCGGCGACGAGGTCATCACCACCCCGATGACAGCCTTCGCCACCGTGCTGGCCGTACTCCGGGCCGGTGCGACGCCGGTGCTGGCCGACATCGACCCGGCAAATGCCATCCTGGATCCGGAGAGCGTCATCCGCTGCCTGTCGCCGCGGACCAAGGCGATCGCGGTCGTCCATCTCTATGGTCAGGTCGGGCCGGTCGATACGCTGTTGGACGTCGCCCGGGACCGCGGCATCCATCTGATCGAGGATTGCGCCCAGTCCCATCTGGCCGCATTTGACGGGAAGCCGGCGGGCACCTTCGGCGCCTTCGCCGCCTGGAGCTTCTACCCCACCAAGAATCTCGGGGCCATGGGGGATGCCGGCGCCCTGACCACCTCATCGGCGGAGTTGGCCGAGACGGCGGCAATGGTGCGCAACTATGGCCAGAGCGTGCGCTACTACCATCCCATGCTGGGCATGAACAGCCGGCTCGACGAGTTGCAGGCTGCGCTGTTGAGGGTGCGCCTTCC
This sequence comes from Indioceanicola profundi, assembly GCF_003568845.1. Classification (NCBI taxonomy): domain Bacteria; kingdom Pseudomonadati; phylum Pseudomonadota; class Alphaproteobacteria; order Rhodospirillales; family Azospirillaceae; genus Indioceanicola; species Indioceanicola profundi. The sequence continues at coordinate 27,051 of NZ_CP030127.1, forward strand.
CTATCTCGAGGGCTGGACCGCCCGTCGCCGGGAAATCGCCGCGGCCTACCACGAGCGGATCGAGTCCCCGCGCGTGAGGCTCCTGGCAAGGCCGGCCAAGCCGGAGCGCCATGTCCACCATCTGTTCGTCGTCACGACGGACGAGCGTGAAGCGCTTCAGGCGCATCTGCGCGACCGGGGCGTATCATCCCTGATCCATTATCCGGTTCCCGTCCACCAGCAGGATCCCTGCCGGCATCTGCCGCGGGACCCGAAGGGCTTGCCTAACGCCGAACGGCACGCCGCCACCTGCCTGTCCCTGCCCTGCCACCCGGGCCTTTCCGACGAGGCGGTCCACCAGGTCATTGCCGCGGTGAACTCCTTCTGAGCGATGGCCATGGAACATTACATCACCATTTTCGACTCCAACTTCCTGCCGCAAGGACTGGCGCTCCACAGTTCGCTGAAGAGGCATGCAGGCCCCTTCACGCTCTGGGTCGTGTGCATGGACCAGCGTGCGGCGGATGTCCTGACCGGCTTGGCTCACCCGGAGATCCGGCCGATTCCGCTGGCCGAGGTGGAAACGCCCGAACTGCTGGCTGTGAAGGCCGGGCGGAGCCGGGCGGAGTATTGCTGGACCCTGACGCCGCACGCGCCCAAATGGGTGTTCGAACGGGACCCGACGGCGCAGCGGGCCACTTACGTAGATGCGGATCTATTCCTGATGAAGAGCCCGTCGCCGGTGTTCGCCGAGCTCGAGGCCTCCGGGAAGTCGGTGCTCATCACGGAGCATGCCTACGACGCGGAATTCGACAAGTCGGAGGAGTCCGGCCGCTTCTGCGTCCAGTTCATGGTTTTCGACCGTGTTGGCGGCGAGCCGGTCCGACGCTGGTGGGAGGAGCGCTGCATGGAATGGTGCTTCGCCCGCAGCGAGGACGGGAAATTCGGTGATCAGAAGTACCTGGACGACTGGCCCGTGCGCTTCGCCGACCAGGTGCATGTGTTGGGGAAGCTCGATGCCTTCATGGCGCCGTGGAACGCCCGGCGCTTCCCCTATTCGGGGGCGATCGCCTGGCACTTCCATGATTTGCGCCTTCTGGGGCCGGACAAGGTTCGCCTTCAGCGCGGATACAGGCTGCCGGAATGTGTGCGCCGGCATGTGTACGGACCCTATGTGACGGAGCTGCGGCGTGCGACGGACCGGATCGGCTTCTCTGTCGTCCAGGCACAGGCGCCGGATTTGAGGGCCAGGATCATGAGCCCGCTGAAGGAAGTTTATCTGAACCTCCTTCAAATCTACCGCCAGCGCGCCGGCGATGTTGTCGAGCTGCGAAGATGACGAAAAGGCTCATGCCGACGTAATAGCTCCATGCCGCTCAAGCAGAAGCGCATCACTGAAAAATCAGCCCTAGCAATGTGCAAGACAATCATGACCGATGCGGCCGAAACCAGTCCTGCCAACCCGCTGATATCAATTGTCACCGTCTCGTTCAACAATCTTGATGGTCTGAACCGCACGATCAGGAGTGTGGCCGACCAGACCTTCCGGGATTACGAACTGATTGTTGTCGATGGCGGCTCCACCGATGGAACACGGGAGCTGCTGGATCGCCTGCGCCCGCTTGTCCATCAGGCCGTCAGCGAGCCGGACAAGGGCATATATGACGCCATGAACAAAGGCGTGAGGATGGCGCGCGGAGAGTGGATCATCTTTATGAACGCCGGCGACCTGTTCGCGGATGATACCGTTCTGGCTGCGAGTTCGTCCGTTCTGCGGGAGGGCAACGCCGGTATTGTCTATGGAGATTCCATCCTGCGTTATGCTGACGGTGCCGAACGCTATCGCCCAGCAGCAACACAGAGCAGGCTTCCATACGGCATGATCTGTTCCCACCAAGCGATCTTCAGCAGACGAAAGCTGAACATCGCGCATCCTTTCACGGTGGCACCTGTTCTTAGCGCACCAGCCTGCGATTTCGACTTTTTGGTCACGGTCTACAAGGCCGGCGAACAGTTCTGCAAGCTAGACCAAGCCATCGCCAGAGTAGAGGCCGGTGGGATCAGCGACCTGAAACGACAGGCGGTGCTACGCCATTATGTAAGAGTCCTGAAACGCCACGATCTTCTGAATGCTCAACTCGGCCTCTTCTATGCCTACCATCAGGCGCGCACGGTAATGGTCAAATTGGCACGCGCCTGCTTGCCCATTCGCGTGCTGTACGCGGGGCGCCAACTACGCTACGGGAAAAGCATCCAACATTGAGACCAGCATCACGGCGGCGGTCAGGCCAGACAGCTGTTTCCTGTTCTGCCCTATTGAACCACCTCAACCCGGCAGTTAACAGGAACGGACGCCCCCTGGGAAAGACGTGACCGGACCAACAAGCAAATCGCAACCAATTGCCTTTCCTAGAAGGACGTGAAAACCAAGCGGCTGGCCAAAGTCCGGGAGCTACCGACTTGACATGATTTTGCCAATTAAGGATACCCATATCCGTGGTACCGACACTAGCGCCATCGGGGAACAGGAGTTTGCTTTGCAAATTGACACATACGGCCAACTAGACCTCAGCGAAGTCGCGACCTCCTTTGCGCAGAAGTGGTACATCTGGCCGGGCATTATTCTCCTGTCAGCCCTCCTGACCCCGGTTTTCATGAATATGCTGGACCGTGGATACAGGGCGGAAGCGACTATTGTCATCCGGGAACAGGAGAACAGTTCTCCCCTCAGCATAATTCCCGGATTCCAGAATTCAGGAGGAGACTCCACCTTTGTCGCAGTAGTAAACAGCAGGAGCTTGGCCGAGCGGCTTGCTCGTGACGAAAGCCTGCTGGCTCTCTTGGGATTACCAGCAGTAAAGCTACCTTTGACGCAAAGAGTCGAGAACAACCTTTCGGAATTTGCTGGCTTGCCAAGTTCTAGCCTGCCGACCTCGGCGGAATCTGTCCATTCCACCGTCAAGTCCGGCGTCCAGCTGGACACGAAATCAGGCATAGTAAAAATCTCCTTTAGCAATGCAGACCCGGAAGTCTCGTCGACGCTCCTTTCCAAAATTCTGGAGGAGAGCGACGAACTGATGAAAATCATCAAACTTGATGAGAAGCGCCAAAGGCTCATCCGACTTGAGCAAATGCTGGCGAACGTAGGGAGCGAACCGGACCGGCAGAGCTTGATTACCCTTCATAACCGCCTCTCATCATCCCTAGCGGCTGATCAGTCGCTTGTTCCGTTCGCTTTCACTATTATCGATTCTCCTTCTGTATGGTCGCAGCGAAATAGGCCATCCCTCCTACTCGTATTCGCAGGCCTAGTCGTAATTACGTCTGCATTTGCAGCCACCATCATCCTTGCCCCGCACCTGATCCGGAGGCGATTGCATGGCTGATTTAATCATTAGCCAGAGACGTCGGTTCAGCATTCTCTTCTCTTTGGCTATTTTCTTCTCGCTATTCCCCTATATGCGTTTAGTTCCTTTGGCGATCGATACGCAGCCGACTGCACTGGTGTTTTCAGCTCTGGCGTTTCTCTTTCAACCACATCATAAACTACCCGCAGCCATTTACCTCCTGCTGGTACTTTTCGCATGTGCCGCATTTCTGATGTTATTTTCAGGAGTTGACTTTAGCTCCATCCGTAGCCTCCTTGGGTATTTAACGATTTTATTTACGGCCTACATTTTTTACCTATCGGCCCGGGATGATCTGGACCGGTTCCAGTCTCTGCTGAATTTCGCTATTGTCGTATGGCTCAGTGTAGGGCTGATTCAGACGCTTTTTGCCCGCGACTTTCTGACCTGGACGATTTCCGACTGGCGAACTACCGACCAACGCGGCGTGACGTCGTTGGCGCCTGAGCCGACATTTTATGGCACCCAGGCCCTGTTCTTTATGATCATGCAGATAATTGTGCGCCCACGGCTATGGCAGATCACTGCATGTGCTGTCAGCATTGTCGCCTTCGCAGCTTCAAGCCAGATACTGCTCGTCATCGTCATTGCTCTTTGCATCGTGTTTCCGACGCTTTTGACGAGCAGATCAGGTCGCAAGGCTGCATTTGTGCTTTTGCTGGTCATGGCAGCGGGGGCAGCCCTGGCGGTCGATCTACTTGAGGGGTCGCGCCTGGTAAGCCTTGCAACGTTGCTGCTCGAAGATCCAACGGCACTTGTCCTTGTGGACCAGTCCGGAAATGATCGATTCGCGAGCATCTTTGTCTCGTTGATGTCGGCGTACCAGAATGCACTTCTTCCGCACGGCCTGAGTGGATCGGTATTCCAGTCAAAATTCGTTGAAATGAAAATTCTGTTTCCCGAACTTCTATGGTTTGCCCCGCCCACCACCACGATCATGTCAGGCATAGGCAGAATGTTCTTCGAGATCGGTGCCGCTGCGTTTTTATTTGTTTTTTTAATGCTCTACTTATTTCGCCGATCAACGATTGAACTGCGGTGGCGTTGCTTTGTTTTTGCCGCATTTGGCGGCGTTCTCTTCACCGCCATTCCACTGAACCATCCTCTGGTAGGCGGAATCCTCGGGTTGCTTATATGGCGTGCGAATAGGCAGCAGGCAAGCAGCGCAAGCTCCATGGTACTTACGCCTCGAATTGCGACAACAAGCTGAGACGGGGATGTAAAATTCCGGTGAGTCGCTGTGAACTTAGGAACATGATTCCGGCGAGAGGAAAAGTTGATGGCAATGCCTTTCATTGCTCATGTCAATACCACTGTGTATACGGGCGGGGCTGCCCGGACTGTCGCGCTGTTGGCGGATGTCCTGAACAGATCACACAGGGCGAAGTGTGATGTCATCATTGGCCGCGGTCGTTCAGACGAACTGCGTTCGGTGCAATCACTTGATCCCGGCCGCATCGCGACCATTCTGAATGTCTTTGCCTTCCGACTTTTGGGCAGTGAAGCTCCGCTATCACGCTCGCGGTGGGAACTTTACCTTCCTGAACTGCAAAAGTACGATTTGATCCACCTACACAATGCACACGGCTATTATCTACCGATGGGGGCTCTGGAAAGAATACTTGAGCGTCCTTGCGTGTGGACTCTCCATGACTATTGGCTAGGCACGGGCAGGGAGTGCTACCCTCCTCGGTCATCCACCAGTAAGGCTTCCTGGGTGTCCCGCATGGCTCCATTCTATGGGCGCGGCTACCCGGTGGAATTCGTTGATCGTTCGGCTTGGCGCGGCGCCCGCCTACGTGCACTGGTCGGCCGCCATCGGCCAGCCCTGATCGTTCCGACAGCCGATATGTTGCGCCGGCTGGGTGAGCTGGGGCTGGAAGGTCTGGACGTCACCGTTATCCCACACGGCATTTTCCCGGATTCGCAGCCGGAACCTGCTTGGGACCGTGATGCGGCGAGGCACGCGCTCGGCATCCCGGCCGACGACTTCATGGTGCTGTTTGCCGCGGCCCAAGTGGACCACCCCATCAAAGGATTCCGCTGCTTGGCGGAAGCAATTCGTCCGATACGGGAGAACTCCTTTTCCCTCCACGTTGCAGGCGGGCGAGATCAGGCGTCCAGACGCTTGGTCGGCAACGGTGTCACCTTCCACGGGCAAACGGATGCAGGCCGTATGGAGATGCTGATGGCCGCCTGCGATTTATATGTATCTCCATCCTATGACGAGACCTTTGGATTGACCGTCGTAGAGGCGCTAGGACAGGGGGCTCGTGTATTGTGCTCTGATCTACCTGTTTTGCGTGAGGTCTCACAGGGTGCGGCAAGTTATTTCCCTGTCGGGGATAGCCGCGCACTTGCAGTGCTCCTGCAGGAATCGATAGCAGAGGGATGCGAACAGCCAAGCACAAGGTTGCAACGCGCGCGGATGATCCGCCGCTACTATCGCTTTGGATCATGGGCGTCCGCCCACCTGCATCTCTATCATAGAGTTATATGCCGAGGAGAAGTTTAGGTACGCATCCGGCGGACGAAGCAGTGACCGTCGCGAGACTCCCAGACGGACTGCGGGGCCTTTTGGCGGGTGACCTTGACCTTGACCCGGATTTTCCTCCAGCCAGGACGAGAGTCCGGCGGTTTCTGAGCCTGACCCGGATTTTCCTCCACCCGGATTGAGAGCCGGGCGGCTTCATCGGCCGGGGTGAACCCCGGCCGATGAAGCGAATTCGGCGGGTGTCTGGTACCCCAGGGATGTGTGAGGACGGGTCTCGTTGTAGTCCCGTCGCCGCGTCTCGATCTTGGCCCGGGCGTCCTCCAGGCTCAAGAACCAATGCGTGTTCAGGCACTCGTCCCGAAAGCGCCCGTTGAAGCTCTCCACGTAGGCGTTGTCCGTCGGCTTGCCGGGCCGGGAGAAGTCCAGGACGACGCTGTTCCGGTATGCCCAGTGGTCCAGCACCTTGGAGACGAACTCCGGGCCGTTGTCGACCCGCACATTCTCCGGAGCGGCGCCCCGCTGGAACTGGAGCCGCTCCATCACGGCCACCACATCATCCCCGCGGATGCCCTGGTCGACGTGGATGGCCAAGCATTCCCGGGTGAAGGCGTCGACCACGGTCAGCGCCCGAAATCGTCGGCCGTCGAACAGGGCGTCGGACACGAAGTCCATGGCCCAGATCTGATTGGGCCGCACGGCCGGCAGACGGTCCAGCCGGTGCGCCGCGGCGACATGCCGCCGCGGCCGTTTGGACCGCAGGTTCAGCCCCTCCTGCCGGTACAGCCGGAGAACCCGCTTGTGGTTGATCGCCCAGCCCTCCCGCCGCAGCAGGATGTGGATGCGGCGATACCCGTAGCGCTGACGCACGGCGGCGATCTCCTTGATCCGGAGCCGCAAGGGAGCCTGATCGGGACGGCGGCTGCGGTAGCGGTGACTCCGTCGGCAGAACCGCATCACAGCTCGAGATTCGGCGTTCACTCACCCGATAGCGATCCTGAAGCCATCGGACAATCTCCCGCCGCCGAGCAGGCGTCAGACCTTTTTTGCCAGCACCTCCTGGAGCATGGCCTTGTCCAGGCTGAGATCGGCCACCAGCCGCTTGAGCTTGAGGTTCTCCTCCTCCAGCTGGCGCAGCTTCCTGAGCTCCGACGGGCCCAGGCCGCCGTACTTCTGCTTCCAGCGGAAGAACGTGGCTTGGCTGACGCCCATCTTGCGGCAGACCTCGTCCACCCCCGTTCCCAACTCCGCCTGGCGGAGCGCAAAGGCGATCTGCTCCTCGGTAAACTTCGACTTCCTCATCGATCGGCACTCTCCTTTCTCAGGTCAGTGATCTTGCCGAACGACTCTCAGTCCGACTGGAGGAATTTTCCGGGAAGGGGTCAACACTGTGAAACCGGAAAGCTCACCCACGGAAATGGAGAATGGAAGGTGGCGCTCGTGACGCTCACGTTCTTTCCTACATGTTCATGCCCGCGCCCTCAGCGCCGGCGCAAGGCGACGATGTTCTGATACGCATATATTTCGCAGGTTGCGGGCACATACTGCTTTACTTCCAGCAGCTTCCCGCCAGGAAGCAGCCGGTAGATTTTGTATCCCTGGAGCAAATCCCAGAACTTTTTGAAAGTGGCGCCACTGAAGACATTCATTTCGTTGAACTCGAAGAGAACCGCATCGATCCGGCCTTGTTTCAGCATTTCTCCCGCGCCCAAGAGGCATTTCAGTTCATTGCCCTCGGTATCGATCTTCAGCAAGGATATCCGTTCCACCCCATTCTTCCGGCAGTATTCGTCCAGGGTGAGGACTGGCACGCTCAGTGCCTTCACCTCGCTGTTGCGCAGATCCGAAATGGCCTCCTTGTAGAGGGACGCGTGCGAGCTACCCTCCTGGTCACTGTAGTCGTAGAGCGACAGTTCACCCCTGCATTCACCGACGGCAGCCTGGATGCAGGTGACCGATGAGGATCTCAGCCCATCGGACAGGCGGCTGAAATTCTTCGGGTGGGGCTCGAAGGCATGAATCCTTACGCCCGGAACCTCCTTGGTGAGGAATTGCGCATACCTGCCGACATTTGCGCCGACGTCGAACACGACGGCATCCGGCACATGCTTTACGTATGCCACGCTCCAGGCTTCCTCGCCGGACAGCTCTTCGGACTCGTAGTTCATCACGCCGAGCCCTCTCAGGGAGAGGAGATGGATGAACGTGTTCAGCTTCTGCGTCGACGGGCGCGCCATGGCGCGCGCCCAGCTCCTCTGTAGCCAGCCACTGACGTGAACTTTGATGGACTTGCTCATTTGTATTCCTCGATCTGCAAGGATGTGGCGGGGCTGGCTGTGAATGGCTTTGTAGGTGCTGGTCGTTCAGGCCGTGCGGTCGGCCTTCAGCGATCGGTACAGGTCGGCAACCTGTCGCGCGGCTCCCAAAGGGCTGAAAGCCCTGAGCTTCATCGCGAACATGTCGCGCGTGGCATTATGAACGAGGTCATAGAACAATGCCGCCGCCGCCTGGGACATGATGGTCGCGTAGGCAGCACCCATGATCCCGTAGGAAGGTATCAGCAAGAGGTTCAGCACGACGTTCATGAATGCGCCGGCAAGTGTTCTCTGCAAGCTGAGATCCGAACGATTATCGAGGATCAGCGCCTTCCCACTGGCGACGCCCAGGAACACGAACAACGAGCCCCAGATGTGGGTGGCCAGGACCGGGCCCGCCGCCGCATATGCCGGACCGAACAACAGCACCGTTACCCAGCCGGACAGAAACGTTACGGGGACCGCGACGGCGAACGAGATTCCCACCATCAGGCGGTACAAAGCTTGTAGCCTGTCCCGGTAGGCCTGTTCGGACACGGCCCGGGCGGCGATGATGGCGGGGAAGACCGAGTTTATGACGGCTGTCGCCAGGAAATACCATGATTCGCTGAGTCGAACCGCCGCGGAATAGACGCCCACGGCCTCTTCCCCGATCATCCGACCGAGCATGATCTGGTCCGTCTTGATGTAGACGAGCACAGCGACATTGGCCAGAATCAGGGGCCAGGCGTCGTGGAGCAGAGCCCGCGCCCGAGCCCAGCCAAACTCCCAGTCCCGGAGCCGGTTCTGCTTTCGGGAATAAACAATCAGCAGGGCCGCGCTGGTGAAGGTTGCTTCGGCGAGCGCAGCATATGCGAAGGCTGTGACGCCGGCGTCGAGGAAAATCAGGGTGAGCCGGATACCGGCGACCGCGGCCACGGCCCCTGTTTCGGCCCAGACGACGTATTTCGAGTTGACCTGGGCTTCAAACCAGTACTTCACCGCTTCGGATGCCCTGAGTACCAGGGTGATGCTGAGAATTGCGGCGATGGACTGGGCCAGGGTGTCATTCGGCTCCGTCATGAGCACGGAAATGTTGACCACCGCGGCCGCGAAGAAGCCGCCGGCCAGTTGCAGCATGAATGCCGTGCCAAGGGTCTGGTCTCTTTGATCTGGAGACCGCACCAGATTTCGCACAACGACTTCGTACAGCCCCATGCTCGCCAGGGCGCCCGCGAGGGTAACGATGGCCTGAAGGTAGCTGAACAGGCCGAAGTCGCGTGGACCGAGATGACGGGCGATCCAAATGCCGACGACCACGCCCAGCCCCAGGCGCAGAACTTGACCGCTGAGCAACCAGCTAATGTTCGAAAGGGCCTTCACCAGTTGCGTGCGCTGCTGCAACATCGGTACGAGGTGCGCTATGGCCCCGCGCCAGCCCCGGATCGACCCGGGTGCGCTACGGGGCGGATGTGACGGGCTCATGGAACCATCTGTCTGCGGGCGGTTTGGAGAGGGTCATCCCTCGGCAACAGTCCTGAGATACCGTCCATATTCAGACTTGGCATAGCGCTCCGCCAATTTGGCAAGCTGCTCCCGGTCGATGAATTTGGCCCGGTAGGCCACCTCCTCAAGGCAGGCGATCTTCAGGTTCTGGCGGCGCTCCACGGATGCGACGAAGTTGTTGGCGTCGAGCAGCGCGTCGGGCGTGCCAGTATCCAGCCACGCTATGCCGCGGCCGAGCAACTCCACCGTCAGGGACTGCTCCGCAAGATACAGCTTGTTGAGGTCGGTGATCTCCAGCTCCCCGCGCGGGGACGGCTTTAGGCTCTTTGCCTTTTGGACAGCGGTGTGGTCGTAGAAATAGAGGCCCGTGACGGCATAGCGCGATTTGGGCCGGACCGGCTTTTCCTCAAGCGACAGCACGCTGCCGTCGCGGTCGAATTCGACGACGCCGTAGCGCTCGGGATCGGCAACCTGATAGCCGAACACCTTTGCGCCGCGCTCGATTTTGGTCGCCCGCTGAAGTACGTCGATCAACCCGTCGCCGAAGAACACGTTATCGCCGAGGATCAGGCAGGAGGGCGACCCTGCCAGAAACGCCTCCGCAATCAGGAAGGCCTGGGCCAATCCGTCGGGAGAGGGCTGCTCCGCATAGGACAGGGAGACGCCCCATTGAGCGCCATCGCCCAGAAGGTCCTTGAACGCCGCGCTGTCCCGCGGTGTCGTGATGATCAGGATCTCCCGGATACCGGCAAGCATCAGCATCGATAGCGGATAATAGATCATCGGCTTATCGTAGATCGGCAAGAGCTGCTTGCTAACGGTGTGCGTGATGGGATGCAGACGGGACCCCGAGCCTCCCGCGAGAATGATGCCCTTCATCTGAACTTAGGCTCCTCAAGCTCGGACGTCCGCGGACGCCGTACGACAGGTAATTACGCAGTGTACTGTGTCCAGCGGCCTTCCCGAATCAGGCCTTCGCCTTGGCAGCGCCGAGGCCGAGCCGCTGGCCGGCGCCGGATCGTTCCCAGAGCGGCCTCCACCAGGCCTCGTTCGCAAAGTACCAGTCGACCGTGCGCGCGAGACCTTCCTCGAAGGTCACGGTCGGTGCGATGCCCAGTTCCCTGCTCGCCTTCGCGTCATCAATGGCGTAGCGCAGATCATGGCCGGGCCGGTCGGCGACGTAGGTGATCAGTTCGGCGTGGCGGAAGCCGTCGCCGCGTGGATCACGCTCGTCCAGCAATGCGCAGATCGTCCTCACCACGTCAATGTTGCGCCGCTCGCTCCGGCCGCCGATGTTGTAGCTCTCACCCGGACGGCCGTGGGTCAGGATCCTATGCAGGGCCCGCGCATGGTCTTCGACGAACAGCCAGTCGCGGATGTTCTCCCCCTTGCCATAAACCGGCAGCGGCTTCTTGTGCAGGGCGCTCAGGATCACGAGGGGAATGAGCTTTTCTGGAAATTGCCGGGGACCGTAGTTGTTCGAGCAGTTCGAGATCAGCGTGGGTAGGCCGTAGGTGTGATGCCAGGCGCGCACCAGATGATCCGAGGCGGCCTTGCTGGCCGAGTAGGGGGAATTGGGCCGGTAGGGTGTATCCTCGGTGAAATACCCCTCAGCGCCCAGGCTGCCGAAGACCTCGTCAGTGGAGATATGCAGGAAGCGGAAGTCCGCGCGGTCCCGATCCGCAAGACCTCGCCAGTAGGCGGTCGCCGCCTGAAGAAGGACCGAGGTACCAACCACATTGGTCCGAATGAAGGCGACAGGACCATCGATGGAGCGGTCGACGTGCGTTTCGGCGGCTAGGTGCAGAACTGCACAGGGCCGGTAGCGGTCCATCAGCGAAACGATGGATGGCGCATCACAGATATCGACTTTCTCGAAGGTGTAGCGCGGATGGTTGGACACCTCCGACAATGTCGCGAGATCGGCGGCATAGGTTAGAGCGTCGACATTGACGACACGCAGATCGGCGTCGAGCAGATGGCGCACGGTGGCTGAGCCGATGAAGCCGGCTCCTCCCGTAACAACGACCGTATTTCTGTCCACCGCTCCTCCTGACCGCCCAAGGGCGGCTCCCTCTATATCGCCAATTTTCCACTCACGCGGAACAAGGGCCCTGATGAATCCGGCTGTGGGCCGCTATGCATCCGGGATAGGGGCACGAGTTGCATGTGTCGCCCTGGCCTTGGATGCATAGCGTCTTAAGGTCACTGTTTGGGAATGGCGCCCGGCGCGTGCTCGTGCGCGTCCCGCAGGGTCGGATCGGCCATCAGCTCCATGTCGGCCCGCATCATTTCCGCCACCAGTTCGCTGAAGGAGGTGCGCGGCGTCCAGCCGAGCTTTTCCTTCGCCTTCGTCGCATCGCCCAGCAGCAGATCGACTTCCGTCGGACGGAAGTAGCGTGGATCGATCTCCACCAGGACCTTTCCAGTCGCCGTGTCGATCCCCTTCTCCTCCACGCCGCTGCCGGTCCATTCGATAGTGCGGCCGGTATGGCTGAATGCCAGCTCGACAAATTCGCGGACCGGGTGGGTTTCGCCCGTTGCCAGCACGAAATCGTCAGGCTTGGGCTGCTGCAAGATCATCCACATGCCTTCAACATAGTCGCGGGCATGGCCCCAGTCGCGACGGGCATCCAGATTTCCCAGGAAGAGCTTTTCCTGGACGCCAGCATGGATGGCTGCCACGGCGCGCGAAATCTTGCGGGTCACGAACGTAGAGCCACGCAGCGGGCTCTCATGGTTGAACAGGATGCCGTTGGAGGCATGCATCCCGTAAGCTTCGCGGTAATTGACCGTGATCCAGTAAGCATAGAGCTTCGCCGCCGCATAGGGGCTGCGCGGGTAGAAAGGCGTGGTCTCACGTTGCGGCGTCTCCTGGACCAAGCCATAGAGTTCCGAGGTGGACGCCTGGTAGAAGCGGGTTCGGTCCTGGAGCTTCAGGATACGAATCGCTTCGAGCAGGCGTAGAGTGCCGATGCCATCGGCATTGGCCGTGTATTCCGGCGTATCAAAGCTGACCTGGACGTGGCTCTGGGCACCGAGATTGTAGATCTCGTCCGGCTGTGTTTCCTGGATGAGGCGGATCAGATTCGTGGAGTCCGTCAGATCGCCGTAATGCAGGTGGAAGCTGCTGGACGCCTCATGCGGATCACGGTACAGGCCGTTGATCCGCTCAGAATTGAACGATGAAGAGCGGCGCTTCACACCGTGAACGGTGTAGCCCTTGTTCAGAAGAAAGTGGGCCAGATAGGCCCCGTCTTGGCCAGTGATACCCGTGATCAGTGCCACTTTTGCGGACATTACGCGCTCTCCGATTGATGAATGGCAAGCCGGCGAACCCGGAACGAACCATTCAGGCAGATGAGATGACCCGAACTTGCCTAGATTTTATGTGAATATGCTTGATTGTTCGTTACGCGGCCCGCAGCGATTCAGCGTGCTCGAGGCAGCATGCATAGGTGTCGGCGATGCCCTTTTGCAAGTCGATCCTAGCCTTCCAGCCCCGGGCATTGATGCGGCTGACGCAGGAGCTCGCGAGGCGTACCGCCCGGCCTGCTGATGTCGAAGTGGAATGTGCCGTCCCAGCCCACCGTGCCGGCAATGATGCGGGCCAGTTTGGCGATGGATACGTCCTCGCGGACCCCAACATTGATCGTGTCTTCCTCGGAGTTGGTTTTCGGCAGATGGCTGCAGGCACCTGCCAAGTTGTCGACATGCAGGAACTCCCGGCGCGGCGTTCCCTTACCCCAGAGTTCGACGTCCTTTAACCTGTCTTGCTTGGCGAAATGAATCCTGCGCAGTAAGGACGGAAGAACATGGCCGGTCTCTCGATCGAAATTATCGTTCGAGCCATACAGGTTCGTCGGCATGGCTGAAATGATCTCGCAGCCATATTGCCGCCGGTAGGCTTGGCAGAGCTTGATCCCCGCGACCTTGGCGATGGAGTAGCACTCTTTAGCCAGTCGCCGGACGATAGCGGAGCCGACCATGCCGCCTTCGCCTGCAACCCAGACCCGCCGACCCGCAAGAGAAAACGGGCTGATTACGCCGGAGATAGCAGGCACGGCTCCAGTTCGTAGCATTTGGAACTCCGGGCTGAACGCGGCAACTCAGAAAGTGCTGATGCTGAAACGTGAATCTCACGCCTTTCGGACGCAATCACTACCGCGGCAGGCGGCCAATAGCAACGGGCAGCAGCTTGAAAACCTATCCGAAGAGCAGCGCCACCCAACCGAACGTGTTAGCCCCACCCCGCGGCCTTTTCGGTAGCTGATGACAAAGCAGCTATCATTTCAGCTTCAAATGCATGGCCGCACCTCTTCGACAAAGCGCTTCGGCCTGATGCTCAGTCCAGCAACCTCTCCCAGTCCTGTCGGATATATGTTTCGCCGCCCGCCCATGCAGCGCCCAGGAGGGAGCCACGCGTCGCGAGGATCTGGCCGCCATCCCGGGTCAGGGGGCGGTACAACCATGAAAGCGAGCCACGTACTGATCTGACGAGCAACTGGTCCAACGGGACAGTAATATAAAAGCCCTTGTCGAAGCGGCCTTCGCCGAATTCCTCGGGCGGGACATCAGTGAAAGTGGCGAAGGCACCGATGGTGATGCCGCTGTCGAACGTGCGGGAAAGCTCGAACGTAGCGCCGACGTCGCCCGCAAGGTAACGCCCCGCGCGCACACCGATATTCACGTCCAGCGGTTCGTAATAGTAGAAGCCGCTGACATGACCGGTCACGACATCGTAGTCGCGGAAGTCGAATCTCTGATCGTAATCGCGCTGCTTGACCCAGTTCAGATCGGCGCCGATGGCCCAATTCGCGTTGATGGGGCGGTACATCAACTCGCCGCCGACACCGCCGAACATTTCCTCCAGCAGTCCGCCGTACACGCGCCCGAACAATTCAGGCGTGACGTTGAACGCGTACTCGCCCTGCAGATTGATTAGAGCTGTATCTCCTTCCCGGAGATAGGCGGCGATATCGGAGCGGACATGCGGCAGGACACTGTCCGACGGGACCCGCATCTTATCGAAGTTGTTGTAGATGTCGACGCCGACGCTTCCGGACAAGCTCAATCCCCGACCGAACTGGACGGCGGCACCGGCACGCGCCCAAACTTGGTAGAGGAAGAAGGCTTCAGGCCGCCCAATGGACTGACGGAAACCCGGCCGAAGGGTCCAGCTGAAGGTCGGATAAACATCGTTGCGGACCGGGGCGTCGCGAAGCGTCAGGGGTGGCGGCATGATCCGCGTGTGCGACCAGATCTCTTCGACGGACCCTCTCCCGTCCAGTGTAAGCGCCCCTTCCAGGTCGCTACGCAGCAGCGACACCTCGGCCACTTCCATGCCCCGCTCGATCAGGACCAGGGAAAGCTCCTCATATTCCGGCGGAAGGAGGTTTGCGGCGACGCGGACTGCCCGACCGATTCCGCGGGCGGTTTCGCGATAGCGGTTCTGCGACATGAATATCTGGGCCTTCGGCGCCGAGAAATCGCCTGCGAACGCGAAAATGCCCTGCTGACGCAGATCCTTTGTCAGCTTTTCCCAAAGCTCGTCGCTGATCCCCGTCTGGCCGACAGGCACTCCGATCTCCGCTTCGCCAGAGGCGGGGGATTCCGCCATCTGGTCCGGTAGAGCCGGATCCGGCCTTACTGTGATACGGAAGCGCTCATGCCCTCCAGACTGCGTCGCCACGTCAACGATGTCCAAGGTGCCGCTCGATTGTGAAAGCAGGTGGCGACCGATCGCGATGGCAGCCGCCACTTCGTCCTTCAGCGGTTCTCCAGCCAGTCCGATCCATGCACGGCTACCGTCGACCGATGCATCATGAACGAAGTAGCCATGCTGCGCAGCCACCGGTCCGGCAATGGACCGGATCTGCACGGCATCTATCCGCGATGCCACAGCGCCGGGTACTGTACCGGACGGTTCGGCCACAAGCAGTCGACCCGGAGCCGGCAGGATAGCGGCGGGCCGCGGCTGCATCAGTGGCGCCGGCGGATCAATCTTGGGAACGCGGGAGCGCTCGTGAAAGTTTGTCGTCGCTGTGAGGCGGAACATGGCGCGATTGCCACGCTCCAAGCCAACAGCGGTGTGCAACCAGTCGAAAGGCTGGTACTCGACCGCGACATTCACCGGACTGTCGACATCGAAGCGGTTGCCCAGCGGCTCGAACTGATAGCTGTTCGGATCGTATTCGGCCTTCAGGGTGAGACCATCGATCGGCATTTTATAGGAGATGCCGCCGAAGAAGGCAGCCTGTCGGCCAGTGAAGAAGTCGAGTTCGACCGTTCCGCCGCCGGGGGTGAATGCTTGGCGCTGATCGAACCGGCTGCCGAAAATTCTGAACGGGTTGCTTACATGGTTCCGCGTTGACAGGTTACCCCATCCCATGCCGAAGGACAGGTCGATGTCACCGAAACGCTTGTTCGCCACGACATATTCCGACGCGAACAGCCCTGTTCCGCCAATATCACGCGCACCGATTGCGATTTGCGGCAGGTTGAGGCTTTCCTGGACGAGGCGGATTTTCAGGTCAACGCCACGATCTTTGAAGCTCTGATTTCCGCTGAATGTTGGAAAAGGACTGTACAGCCGATTGCGGATATCGGTGTAGCGGAACGTTCCTTCCAGCCAGGGGAAGGGCTGGAAGGTCAGGTAGTAGCGGAGATAAGGCCAGACCAGGGAACTACCGGCGAAGAAGTCGCCGTCACGCCCGGTCCGGGCAGTCGGCGTCTGAATCAGTCCGACCCCGCCGAAGTCGTTGACCAGAACCGGCGCCCCAACCTCTTCGGCTGCCACGGCAGCCTGGGCGGAAAGTGCGATTACGGCGGAGGCGGTGGCCAGGAGCCCCCGCCGAGCCTTTAATCCGCCCAGCCGAAACATCTTGGGAGCCATCAGTTGTTATTGATCACTGCCAGCGAGGCGGCAGCCAGCGCGATGTCACTCACGATGCTGACGATATCCCGGGTGGTATTAAGGAAGCTGAACGGGCTGACGTCTTGGGGAACCACGATGGTGGAGCCAGGCGGAATGAGCACCGACCGTTCAAACCATGCCCCCAACTGCAGCGGCTGCGACTCGCCGTTCGGGAAGATGATGAACGCGTTGCTCCTGTCAGCCTGATCCGATGGACCTCCCGCGAGCTTCAGGTAGTCGGTCGCCTTCTGGCCCGAACGGAACATCACAGCGCCTGGATTCAACACAGCTCCGCTGATGGTGACATGGCTGGGCCGCTTCGGAACCGTCAGGCGGTCACCCGCTTGCAAGATGATATCGGCTTCAGGACGGGCGGCCAGCACAACAGGATCGGCCTCGACCACCAGCCGACCAACGGCAGGCTGCGTACGAAGGCGCTGAACCAATGTCTGGAAGAACGGCATCGCCGCCGTGATCGAGGCGGCTGTGCTGCCTGAAGTCGCGATCATCGCAGGCAACCCGACCTCGATCTCCTGGGCAACGCGTCGGAAGCCCTCCTCTTCCGTAAGGCGCACGCTCTCGCGGGTGAAGACGGCGCCATAGGCGTAGGCCTGGGTCGTCAGACCGCCGGCGCGCTGAATCAAATCCGACAGTCGCTCGCCGCGCCTGATCTCATACCGCCCCGGAAGGGCGACCTCACCTGCCAACTCGACAAAACCACGCTCACGCTCGGAGATGCGCGCGCCCACCCGAACCGACTCTCCGGGACCGATCGTCACGGCGGCAGTCTGGTCCACTGCATATCCGCTACGGCGCTGACCCTTCACGTCCATCAGTTCGATGTTGGTCAAGTCGGCACTGACAGATAAACCACCCGCGGCCTGAAGAAGATTGTTGAGGTCCGTCCCGGGGGTCACCGGATAAACGCCTGGAACCCGTGCTTCGCCCTGGACTGAGACGGCGTATTCAAGAAGGAATGGCAAAAGGTCTGGATGTTGGTCGAAAATCGTCGGACAGGGTTGGACGTTGGCCAATTCCCGCTCGCTGGCAAGACCAGGCAGGGTCGTCGTTTCACGCTCGCCGGAAAGATCAGGTAGGGCTATCGCATTGCGCCGTCGGGACATGGTCTGGAAGACGACGCTTGAGGCGAAGCGCCCGCCGGACAGAGCATTGACTTCAGCCAAGGCGCGAAGACCCTCGCACGCGAAGTCGGTCCGAATCGGCATGCCATCCTCAATACTGATCAGGCCGCTTGGCTGGGCCAGAGAGGCACCGGACCGTTGCGCCCCAGGCTTACGCTGTGTTCCCTCCGACAGGCCCGTAGAGTTTCCCCTTCCAACTTGGTCGGGCGAAACAGAAGGGTTCGCCTGGATTGTCTGGATACGCGTCCTCTGCTCCGCTGCAGCCACATCGACGCTTGTTGGCGTAACGCCGTTCAGAACAGCCTGCACGTCGGCCGACGATAGGTAACGAATGTCATTGTGGCTGAAGACCACCAGCGTGTCCCGAGGATGCAGTTGGACATCGATCTCACCGCGGTAGACGCGATTGAGGTCGACGGCGGACTTCCGGGTCTGGCGCGTCACCGGATCTTCGGAAATCAGGACCGCCAGTGGGAGATAGGGATTTGACTGCAGGAAGTCCGGGGAGCGAAGCAACGTTGACAGGCTCGGATAGCTAGCGACCGACCGCTCGCCCTCGATTTCTACATTGCCTAGGGTCGAAAGTGCGGAAGGTTCCTGAGCTACAACGAGAATGTCGCCTGCCTTGACGGCTGCATTCTGGTCCGGGAGAAGCAGAGGGCGGTTGCGGCCAGCCTGGTCGAGCCTGAAGGCCTTAACCTGATTGCCAACGGTGCGGATGGGACCGCCGGCAATCTTCATCGCCTCAGCCAGAGTTATCTCATCGGTGCCGGGGGGCAGTTCGAACACGCCGCCACGCACGACATCGCCGGTCACAGCCATTGTTTGCCCGATGGTATTGACGATGATCTGATCGCCGTCCTGAAGGCGCACGTCGCCAAGCGGTCGCGCGTTGATCAGAAGATCGTAAAGATCGACCCGTATCCGCTGTCCATTGCGAATGATCGAGATATTGCGGAGCGTTCCACTCGGAAGAATGCCGCGCGCCCGGTGAAGCGCCTCCATCAGAGACGAGAAACTCGTCAACCGGATCAGGCCAGGATCTCTGACCTCGCCGCCGACAATAACGCTGATACTCCGGATCGACCCGATGGATGCAAAAACATCCGTCCCCACATAGGCCGAGGCAACGCGAGCCCGCAAGTCAGCCTCGAAATCACCGAAGGAGCGGCCCGCAGCGGGGATCGGCGGCATATCTTCAAGCAGAACGCGGCCTTCCCGGTCAACCCGGACCGGGGTCGATCGGTTCACCTGCCCGCGCAGTGTGATGATGAGTTCATCCCCGATGCCAAGGACATAATCCGCTGGAACAGCGCCGTTCACAAGCAGATTGCGGTCCTGGAGGTCGGAACCGGTTGGAATTGCGGAACCCGTGAAGGAATAGCCGAACTGCCGGACTTCCATGCCGATCCGTGCGGTGTAGTCGCGTTCGATGGAAGACAGCTCGATCCGCGAGTTAGCAGCATCCCAGACCTCCTGCTCAGAAGCATTATCCTGCTGCTCACTGGGATGCAAATTCCGGCGGGCATTGTCCAAGGCGTTCTGGTCTGTTCGTCCAACCTGTTGGAGCTGGCTTCTCAGCACGTCGGGGATCGCGTTGAGATCCATGTTCCCCGTTGGAAGCGTTACCGTCTGAGCCGCCGCCGGGCCAACGCTGACAGCCAGGAGAACGCATGCTATACGAACCCCGGCAGCCGTCTGAACAAGCGCGGCTGGACGACGGATAATCGGCATCAAAATCCCCATGATTGAAAACTCACACCTACGCAGACCAATTGCACGTGGGCGCGCCGCCGTGCTGTGCCTGGTGACTTTGGCACTGTCCGGATGCGGACTGGTTAACACCGAATCGCCCTTCTGGGCAACGGTTGCCGCGATCCGTGGCGGCAGCGACACCAGCCCGCCTGTGGACCGAGCACATGTGGACAATCTGCCCTATGCATCCATGCTCGCGTGGTTCGACGATACGAAGCCATCGTTCATCGTACTTGGTCAGGTTCAGAACGGGCGTCTTTTCTGGTATTCGGCAGGTCAGCAGGTCATCGTAACCAGAGGGCCGTATGTGATTCAGACCGCCGGGCTTGGTCGAGACCTGACCGCTGTACAATTCACTAAGGGCAGTGTGGAAAGCCCGCTCAATCTGATTGGGCAGGAAAGACAGCGGAGCCTCGATGCTCGAGGCGAAGGGCGGTTCGCCTGGGAGTTGCGGTGCACCTACAGCAGCGCTGGCCGGGAGAACGTAGTTATTCTCGAGCGGCCAATGGAACTGTCGAAGGTGCGGGAAACCTGCCAGCAAACCGAGGGGAAGCCGATCGAGAACACCTACTGGGGAGATCCCCAGACAGGACTCATCTGGAAGTCGCAGCAGGTTCTCCTCCCCGGAATGGCGCCGCTGAATATTGAAATTCTGAAGCCCTTCGGCTGATGCGACGAAGCATGCGTTTATCCGGTCCTAAGCTATAAATCCAGCCTGTGGCCTCGGATAAATCGGGGTACGCGGGCGTGGTCGGCATTTCCATCGACCAACCACAAAAAAGGGCCGGCGATCCGCCGGCCCTTTCGAACTCAATCGAGTATTACGGTCAGCGGGTGCTGGTAGCCGTGCTGGTGCTGGTGCTGGTGCTGGTGCCCGGCGTAGTGGGCGGCGTTACAGGCCCCACATCGTCGTCGCTGTCACCACCAGCGGCAATGGCGGCGGCAATACCGGCCGCAAGCGCGACGCCGCCGACAACGGCAACGGTGGAAAGGGTGCCAGCGCCGAGCCCGGCAGCAGAACCGCTTCCAGCCGGCTGGCCGGTTCCGGCGCCAGCACCGGCGCCCTGCGCGGTCTGGGCAGACGCCATGGCAGGCGCAATGGCCAGCGCGAGCGCAACAAACAGGGTCGTGGATTTCATTGCGATTTTCCTTCGTAACGTCCAATCAGGGTAGCGTTGCCGCAGGTGGACAACGGCGCATCTCAGCCAAGCCCTAGCGCGCCCGTCAGGGTTAGGCCCTCCATCTATACTACCACCTGCACAAGGAGCAAAGCTCTCTTTTATTGCAGATGTTTGGGTCTTCTCACGGTGTGGCCGTGAGGTGACTCCGTCCAGCGATGTCACTGTTCCACCCCATGCCTACTCTGTACCCGCGGCTTGCTGCTGCCGGTACAGCCGAAAGGGTTGCGGATGGGGTGATTCAGTGACATGCGGGGTGGTGATGCTCAGTGGTGGCGTTGGAATGGTGACACAGGCAAATATCGGATCCAGAAGCATTTTTCTGGGTTGGAATACCTGTGCTAGCTGTGTCTAAGAGACAGATCGGAGGGGCAGTAGGATGGGGGG
The DNA here is from genome assembly GCF_003568845.1 of Indioceanicola profundi. Taxonomy (NCBI): domain Bacteria; kingdom Pseudomonadati; phylum Pseudomonadota; class Alphaproteobacteria; order Rhodospirillales; family Azospirillaceae; genus Indioceanicola; species Indioceanicola profundi. The sequence goes on from NZ_CP030127.1 coordinate 48,106, forward strand.
CCTATTCAGGACTCCCTGCCTTGCTGCTGTGCAGGGCAATGCGCTGAAAACACGCCAGCAGGAATGTCAACGTTCCCCCTCCGGCTCGATCCGACAGTGAGGAACAGCCCCGTGGCGTTGAGCCAAGTTTAATCGGACAAGCGGCTGGCACTCATATTCATATAGTGCCGATTCGGAATCGGTCTGGTGAGCTGGCTTGGCATCGTGAGGTCCGAATCACAACGGTCAGGTCCAATCACAATAATGTCCATCGGACGGTGCCCCCGGAGTCAGGGAGCCTTTGCCCTGAATGTGAGCAGACCGATTCGCACCAGCGGAAAGCTGTCGAGTCGAGAGGGGTGGAACAGGGACATGCGACCGTCACCCAATCGCCTTCCGCGAAGCTTGTCGAGGACCTGTTCGGGGTTTCGGTGACATGCGGTCAGGGGAGAGCGTTCCACAGTGCGGGACAGGCCCTATGAAGCAAAATGCACCATAAACTATTGGAATCACGCGAAGTTCTTGAGTGTGTTCGGTTCGGTCCAATCCCTGCGCGGACTTAGACTCACGCGTAGAGTCCGGCCTGAATCCCTGTTAGGAGCAGTTAGAGAATTAACGGGTTTTACCGTTATAGGTCCGAAAAGACGTTCTAAATCAGTAGCTTGAAGCGATTTGCGTTTCCAATCCAACGCGCTTTCGTCCTTGATCCAACGAGGCAGCGTGCCTGAAACCCCGAACTGAGGTGGCTGATGGAACGGATCGCTGTCCCTGATCCAACAAGGCAGGAATCTACGTCGCCGTTCCAACGATTCTGGCGGAGTCCCTCGAAGAACCGCTGAATCCGGGCCCTCGGTCGAGCGACGTCACCGTTCCAACGAAATCCGGTCGCTGTTCCCCCAATGCCATGTCACCGTTCCCCCGAATCCTCGGCCTGGAATGCCGCTTGCCGCCGTAATCCGACCCCCAAATCTTCGTTGTTACGGTGACATCGGCACAATCGCTTGTGGACTCACCTGGGAAGCTCCCGCCTAATGCCCTTCAGCACAGCGTCGGCGGAATGCTCTGGTCGTTGGAACGGTGACGTTCGCGGCCCTGCTCCTTCTGGCTCTGTGCGGACTGCTGATCCGGCCCAGCTGCGAGGCACCATCCCTGGCTGCTTCTGGGCCGTATCGACCCGGCGTTCCGACCATGCCGTCACGCATGGTCCAGGCGTCGGCGCCATGTGGTCGGGACTTCGTTGGATGGGTGACATGAGCAGAGCCGTGGAACAGGCGCATCAGTTATCGCTCCTCGACAGCCCCCTGATCGGGAGCGTGAAGAATGAGCGCTCGATCATGGTCTACAACTTCTTCGCTCTGACGAAGGAGAAGCGGGTGGACCCGATCCGCTATAGCGATGGCAAGGTCGCGATCGAGGTGAAGGGCACGGATGCCGGCATCGCCACGATCTACGATAAGGAATTCCTGATCTATGTCGCCTCGCTGATGGTCGACAAGATGAACCGGGGGGAGCCGGTCAGTCAGGTGTTCAGCTTCTCCGGCCATGATTTCTTCCGGGTCTGCCGGGTCTCGGCCGGCGGAAAGAGCTATGACCGGATATCCGGGGCGCTGGAGCGTCTGCAGGGTACGCAGATCAAGACCAACATCGAGACCGGAGGCGAGGGCACGGACGAGTGGTTCAGCTGGCTGAAGTCCGCCAAGGCCGAGTACCGGAAGAACGCCAAAGGTGAGCGGGTCCTGAAGCGCATTACGGTGGAGCTGTGCGACTGGCTTTACCGTGCCATCCTGAAGGACAACAGGATGCTGACCTATGACCCGGCATATTTCGATCTGCCCCCCATGGAAAAGCGGCTCTATGAGATGGCCCGCGCCCATTGCGGCAACCAGCCGGGCTTCAAAATCAATCTGGAGAAGCTGCGCCTGCGCGTGGGGGCCGAAACGGATCTGCGGCAGTTCCGCTACAAGCTGGCCAAGATCGCCGAGAAGAAGAACCCGCTGCCGGAATACGGCTTCAAGCTGGTCAACGATCCTAACAGCGATGGAGCGGTGAAGGGGCAGCGCACCGTGCTGAAGAAGATCATGGTGGTCTTCTGGCGTTTGGACCGCTGGCGGGAATACGATGTCGGTCGTTTTGAGATGCTGGAGGACTGAGGGGCGGGTCTGCGCTGTCGTAGCAGCTCAGACCTTGTAGTGGTCGCGGTACCAGCGCACGAACCGTTCGACGCCGAGCTCGATCGGCGTCGAGGGTGAAAAGCCGACATCGCGGGCAAGATCGCTGATATCGGCATAGGTGGCGGGAACGTCGCCTAGCTGCATCGGAAGCATCACCTTCTTCGCCTTGCGTCCGACGCAGCGCTCAATCAATTCAATCAGATGCATGAGTTCCACCGGCTGGTTATTGCCGATGTTGTAGATGCGGTAAGGCGCGCTGCTGGCGCCAGGATCGGGACGGCCGCCTGACCAGTCCGGATCGGGCTGCGCTACATGGTCCGCCACCCGCACCACACCTTCCGTGATGTCGTCGATATAGGTGAAATCGCGCCGCATGCGGCCTTCGTTGAACACCTGGATCGGCTCACCTTCCAGAATAGCCTTGGTGAACAGGAACATCGCCATGTCCGGCCGGCCCCAGGGGCCATATACCGTGAAGAAGCGGAGCCCCGTCGTCGGTAGGCGGAAGATGTGGCTGTAGCTGTGTGCCATCAGTTCGTTCGCCTTCTTACTGGCGGCGTACAGGCTGACGGGGTGGTCGACATTGTGGTGGACGGAGAAGGGCATCTCCGTATTGGCACCGTAGACGGAGCTGGATGAAGCATAGACGAGATGCTGGACCGCGTGATGGCGGCAGCCCTCGAGAATGTTCAGGAAGCCGGTGAGGTTGGCATCCGCATAGGCATGGGGATTGATGAGGGAATAGCGAACGCCGGCCTGTGCAGCCAGATGGATCACCTTCCCTGGGCGGACCCTCCCGAACAGGGCGGCCATGCTCTCACGGTCGGCCAGGTCCACGCGCTGGAACTCGAAGCCGTCCTGCCCCTCCAGCAGGGCGAGCCGGGCCTGCTTCAGCGCCACGCTGTAATAGTCATTGATATTGTCGATGCCGACGACCTGGCAGCCCCGATCAAGAAGCCGTTGGGCGACATGGTAACCGATAAAGCCTGCAACGCCGGTGACGAGTACGGGACTGGATTGGAGAGGCATCGCACATTTCCGATTTCCGCGGCAGGGAACGGCCGTGTAGAGGATCGGAGCCACTATTAGCGGCTAGCCCCCGGTGCGTCGATGGTGTTTCTGGCAGTGCAGCGTGCCGGACGGCTAGTCCGGACGCTGCCAGCAACTCCCGAAAGTGGTGGCATCAAACGCCGGTCCCAAGCAGCATTCGAACGGTCGTGTCGAGGTTTCCGCCCCTGAAGAGATGTCCGGGAATGCCGGCGGCCTCCGCCGCCGCGAGGTCGGACGGCTTATCGCCAATCAGGAAACTTCGTCCAAGGTCCACCGGCCAGCGCCGCATCAGGTCGAGCAGCATTCCAGGCTTCGGCTTGCGGCAGGAGCAGTCCAAACGATAGCGGGACAGAGCAGCTTCTGGGTGGTGCGGGCAGTAGCGCCAGTCATCCACCCGTGCCTCCTGGCTGGCGAGTTCAGTCTCCATCCAGCGGTGCAGGGAAACGACGTCCGTTTCCGGAAAGTAACCCCGCCCGACGCCGGACTGGTTGGTGACGACGAAGACGAAAACGCCGGCCCCGTTCAGGCGCCGAACCGCTTCCGCGGCACCGGGAATCCAGGCGACCTGGTCCGGCCGGTGCGGATAGCCCGTGTCCTGTATCAGCACGCCGTCCCGGTCCAGGAAAGCCGCGGGCTTTAGGACCGTACCGCCGCTCATGCGAGGTCCGCTTCGACCAGTTCGCAGAGCATGTGCCCGACGGCGATGTGCATTTCCTGAATGCGCGGCGTGTGGGCGGAGGGAACGCGCAGGCAGACATCGCAGAGGTCCGCCATCCGCCCGCCGGAAGAGCCGGTCAATCCGATCGTAACAATGCCGATCTCACGCGCCGCCTGCACCGCCTGCAGAATATTGGGGCTGTTCCCGCTGGTGGAGATGGTGACCAGCACGTCGCCCGGACGGCCCAACCCCTGGACCTGCCGGGAGAATACCTCGTCGAACCCAAAGTCATTGGCTATGGCGGTCAGGGCCGAGCTATCGGTAGTCAGCGCTATCGCTGGGAGGGCCCTGCGGTTCACGAGATAGCGGCCCAGAAGCTCGGCCGCCAGATGCTGCGCGTCGGCAGCCGAACCGCCGTTGCCGCAAAACATGATCTTGTCGCCAGCGCGGATGGCGGCTGACATGCGGGCGGCCAGATCGGCAACAAGGCCCGCCTGTTCGGCAAGCGCTGTGAAATTCTCTGCCGATTGGAGCAGGCTCCGCCGGATGAGGTCTGTGGGTGTGTTCGGCATTTCGATCCCTGCTGGAGAGCCGGTCGCGCGTCAGACCAGCCCGTCTGCGAGGCGCAGAAGATAATCTCCATACTCGCTCTTCGCCAGTGGCGCGGCCAGCCGCCGCAGATCCTTGACGGTGATCAGGCCCCGCTGGAATGCGATCCGTTCCGGACAGGCGATCTTATACCCCTGCCGCTGCTCCACCGCGCGCACGAACTGGCCGGCATCGATCAGGCTTTCCGGCGTTCCCGTATCCAGCCAAGCATAGCCTGTAGCCAATGCTTCCACCCTGAGCGTGCCGGCGCGGTGATTGGTGTTGATGACGTCGACGATCTCCGTCTCGCCCCGGGCGGACGGTTTCAGCCCTGCCGCGATCTCCGGCGCCTGCCGGTCGAAGAAATAGAGGCCGGTTACAGCGAAGTTGGAACGGGGCTTGGCCGGCTTTTCCATGATGGAGCGCACCCGACCGTCGCCAGCGAACTCTACCACGCCGTACCGTTGCGGGTCCTTGACGCGATAGCCGAAGACGAGGCCACCCTCTTCCAGCTGGGCGCAACGTTCAAGCATCGCGCCCAACCCATGGCCGAAGAACATGTTGTCGCCCAGGATAAGGGCGACGTTGCTGTCGCCAATGAAATCCCGGCCGATTGTAAGCGCCTGGGGCACGCCCTCGGGCCTGGCCTGTTCGGCATAGGAGAAGGACAGACCCCATTGAGCGCCGTCACCCAGCAGCGCCTTGAAGAGATGTGCGTCCTGCGGCGTGGTGATGATCAGCATCTCGGTGATGCCGGCCAGCATTAGCGTCGTCAGCGAATAGTAGATCAGGGGCTTGTCATAGACCGGCAGCAACTGCTTCGAGACGACTTTAGTCACGGGGTTGAGGCGCGTGCCCGTTCCCCCCCGCAAGAATGATGCCTTTCATCGCCTCGCCTCCCCCAATCTTTCGCCGGCATAGCGTTCCTCCCGGATGGGACGCTACCAGCTCTCATTCTTCAGGTACCATTGCACGGTCGCCTCCAGCTCTGTGGCGAAGGTCTCCTGCGGCGCCCAGCCAAGCTCGGCGCGGATTTTCGTCGTGTCGATCGCATAGCGGAGGTCGTGGCCGGGCCGGTCGGCGACATGGCGGATCAGACGGCAACGCGGCCCGGCAGGATCGGGTACGGACTGGTCCAGCAGATTGCAGATCCGCTTTACCACCTCGATATTCGGCAGTTCCGAACCGCCGCCGATGCAGTAGCTTTTACCGGGCCGGCCCTGTTCCAGGATCAGGCGCAGGGCGCGGGCATGGTCTTCCACATGCAGCCAGTCGCGCACAATCTGCCCCCGGCCGTAGACCGGAAGCGACTTGCCTTCCAACCCGTTCAGGATCATCAGCGGGATCAGCTTTCGGGAAACTGGTATGGCCCGTAATTGTTCGAGCAGTTCCCGACAATGACCGGCAGGCCATAGGTGTGGAACCAGGCCCGGGCCAAGTGATCCGATCCGGCCTTGCTGGCGGAATAAGGGCTGTTCGGCGCGTAGGCTGTCGCCTCATTGAAGCGGCCCTTGCTGATACTTCCAAAGACTTCATCCGTTGAGACATGGACGAAGCGGAAGCCGGCCCTGCGCCCATCGGGCAGCGCGCGCCAGTAGGCGGTCACGGCATCCAGCAGCGTGCAGGTGCCGACCACATTGGTCATGACGAAGGCCGATGGCGCGTCGATAGAGCGATCCACATGGCTTTCCGCTGCAAGGTGCAGGACCGCGTCGGGCTGGAAGCTGGTCAGAACGGACGCCACGCCTGCGGCATCGCAGATATCCAGTCGTTCGAAACGGTAACGAGGGCTGGAGACCACTGATGCCAGCGCATCCAGGCTGGCGGCATAGGTCAGTTTGTCGAGATTGCACACCTCATCGCCCGCAACGACGAACTGCCGGACGACGCAGGAGCCGATGAACCCGGCGCCGCCTGTTACCAGAACCCTTGCCAACCCTGCTCTCCCGCGGTGCGCGAGCCATCATCCTTCCCTTTCAGGAAAAGACGGCTGCCTCCAAAGATATTGGTCATCGCATGGCTTGTCTCGCTTTTCAGTACGGCAGCGCCTCCCCTTTGCGCCAGCTGACAGGCCTGCCATCTCCGAATGAGGTGGTCCCTACCCCCATTCCCGTCTCGGAAAGCGGCGCAGCTGGGCATTACCTTCTGTTTCCGTCGGAGAGCAGGTCCGCTGGCAATCGCGGTTGCTCGCAACAGAAAAGAAGAGATAGCCATGCGCAAATCCATTGCTGCCTACGGCACCGCCCTTGCCCTGGTGCTCGCCCAGATGCCAGCTCACGCTCAGCAGACCCAGGTCGCCCAGGATCAGGCCGGTGGCGGCACCGGAGCCGGCACGGGGACTGCAGCCGGCGCGACCGGCGCTTCGGGCGCCGCCTCCGGAGCCTTGTCGCTGCTGCCCGTCGCCGGCGCCCTCGCCCTTGCGGCTGGCGCTGTCGCGATTGCCGCTTCCGGCAATGACGACGATGACGAGACCGCCGCTCCGGGGCCGGGTACCGGCACCACGACCTCTACGGCGACTGTTACGCAGTAATATCGCGTCAGGTCCAGGTTTCGACAGGCCCGCAGCCTTCAGGCTGCGGGCTTTCTGTTGTCCAGCCGTCGACGGATCACGTCTACGCCAGGATCAAGAGGGGTACGAAGCTGCGGCGGCGAGAATGCTGTCCAGCGCTGTGTACGGGTCCGGCGCGGCCAAGCCCATCATGTCGCGGAGGCGGCTGCAGTCCAGGCTGGTGAAGGCGGATGCAGGCTCCCCGCCCAGCACCTCACCCATTCGGCCCGTCACCGGCTGAACAAGCCTATCATCTGCTCCGATCCGCCGGGCGAGGTGGAAGGCTGCACGGGCATAGTTGATGTCCTCGCTCGCCGTGAGCTGGAAAATTCCGGTGCCGGAACGGTCCAGTATCCGTGCTGCCGCCTCGGCCACCAACCCGACTGGAACGGCTGCCAGGGGGAAATCGGAGAAAGGCTGGATCGCGCTGCCGGCACGCAAGCTGCGCACCCAGCCGGCGAAGGGGCCAGCCTCCGGCCCCACGACTTTGGAGAGGCGCAGCACTGAAGCACCGGGTAGAGCCAGTACGCCTGCTTCCGCCGCGGCCTTCTGGCGGCCATATTCGCTGGCCGGGCACGGCCGGTCGGACCAGCGCCGATGGGGGATGGACCCGTCATAGACCTTGTCGGTCGAGAGCAGCAGGATGCGTGTCCCCGCACGGGCCAATCGGCCAGCGAGTTCCAACGTGCCGGCAACGTTCGTCTGCGCTGTTCCCACCGGATCGGCTCGGCAGTCTGCTAGCCGGGCGCGTGCGGCGCATAGAACCGCGGCGGCATAGCCGGCTTCGGCGATCCCGAACCCCTCCCCGCTTGCGAGGTCGAGCAGAGGGCGGTCCGGCCCCGCCATGTCGGCGCGGCGCGTGGAAGCCGCGACCCGCAGGCCCCGGCTGCGCAGATGGGGAACCAGCGTGCGGGCAACATAGCCGTCGCCGCCAACCACCAGCACGGCATTTTCCGCCGCGGTCATGGCCGACCCTGCCCCCCGGCGGCGATGCGGTCCAGCACGGCCAGCGCCGGACCGGCTGTACGGATAAGGCCCTTGTAGCGGGCGGTGTCCTCGGGAGCCGTCCGGATCACGCCGGCGAGATCGGCGGCGTGATCCGGCGAGAGCTGGCGGATGGCGCGCTGATATGTCCGGATACCGAAGATTACGGCGCCGCTGCCCGGAAGATGGCGGAGCGTCTGGCGTTCAACCCTCAGAAAGAGCCGTTCCCCAGCATTTTCTGCCGTGATGGTGCGGTCGGGGCTGGTGTGTGCAGTTTCCACCGGCTGGAACAGGGCGGGGTCGTCGTTCAGCGCCCAGTTGGTGCGCCAGACCGCTTTTCCATCGGCGAGTGCGTCGAAGAACCGGTCCACCGGCACCGCCAGCGTACGGTCATAGTCGGGGACCGGCCGGTGTATGCCCGGCATCGGCTTGCCGAGCTTGTCCGCCAGGCGCCAGCGGTTGGGAAAGCACAGGACCGCCCCTGTGAGCCGCCAGCCGCCGTGCGTACGCGTCATGATGCAGAGATCATCCGCGACCAGCGCGCCCATGACCGCGAGCGGATCGGACCCGTCCAGCGGCAGCCGTTCACCGGTAATCCGGCTTTCGATCCATCCATCCGCCGCGGTGAACAGGTCCGGGAACCGGCCGGTCAGGTGATCGGCCAGAAGCTCGAGGAGTTCCCGCGCTGCCGGCGTGGCCTCAGGCATCAGGGCCAGTACTTCCCCCCGGCGGGTGCGCAACAGCTCCCTGCGCCCAGCCAGCAGCCGGGGCCATTCCGCGTCGGGCTGTATCCAGGCGGCGGGAGCCAGAGCCCGCAGGCCCATGCTCATCCGGAAGGCCGGTCCGTCGAAGGGCCAGGGCATGTCAGCCGGCGGCAGCGCTGGCAGTGCCGGCCCCGTTCCTTGGTCGCCTGTTCCGCCGTCTGACATCATAGCGCTCCCGTTTCCATCGGGCGCACTATCCCGGTCCGGATGGCCGGATTCAAGTCCGCCGCAGATCAGACGGGAAGCGGGTGCGGCGCCGGTCGGCCGAACAGATAGCCCTGTAGGTAATCCACGCCCGTGGCGGTCAGCCAATCGCGCTCCTGCTCCGTCTCGACGCCCTCGGCAATGACGCGGATGTCCAGCTCCGTTCCGATTTCGATCAGGCGGCGCACGATGGCCGACTTGAACCGGTCATCGGCGACGCCCTGGATCAGGTGCATGTCGATCTTCAGGAAGTCCGGCCGCAGCCGGGCGAGGAGATCCAAGGAGGAATAACCGGCCCCGACATCATCCAGCGCCACGCGGAAGCCCACCCCGCGATAGTGGGACAGAATCCCGGCCAGATGTCCAGGGTCGTCGATGCGGTCGGTTTCCGTTACCTCGAACACGATTTCGCTTCGTGGGATTCCGGCGCGGTCCACCGCGTCGATGGTGGTGCGCAGACAGGCCGTCGGATCGTAGATGGAGGTCGGCGTGAAATTGATGAAGATGGAGCCGCCGGCCCTGACCTGACCAGCTCGATGAACGGCCGTTTCCCGCGCCAAGCGGTCCAGCGGAAACAACAGATCGCCGTCACGCGCCGCGTCCAGAAGCCGGCCGGCCGGAATCAGCGCGCCATCCTCATCCACGCCGCGCAGCAGGCATTCATGTCCGATCGTCCGGTGCGGAGCGGCGGCGGAGACGATGGGCTGGAACAGGCTGGTCAGCCGCTGCTCCGCGATCACGTTGGCCAGCCACCCGTTCCGGGCCCGCGCCGTGGCGGCAGTAAGGGACATGACACGGCCGAAATCGGCGACGCTCGGCGGAATGTCGGCCGTATCGGAAACGAGGATCTTGGTATCTTCCCTCTCCTGCCGCGTCAGCGATTCACCGGCTTCCACCAGGAAGCGGTTGGAATCCGCACCCGGAACCGTCATGTAGCTGCCGCAGGCGCTGCGCGCCCAGGAAAGGCCAAGCCGTTTCAGCGCGGACTGGAGTTTAGCCGCAACGTGGCCGACGGGCGGCCAGACATACACGACCCCGCCATCGACGCGCATTTTGCCTACAGGGGGCGCACAGCGGGTACAGACCTGACTGGATTCTGGCGTGCTCACAGGCTGCTCCCCCGTCGTCGATGCCGGCCACGGTTCCAGGGAACGATAGCCTGTATTTTAGATATATTGCGCCAAGAAAGGGTTTCCCATTCCCGCAACAGGTCAGGTCCGTACCACTTAGGGCATAGCGGCTCGGATGAGACCCGGCTTGCCTGCCCAGGGCGCGTCGTGTAGGCGTCAGCCCCGACGGACCCGCATCCCGGCGGGTCGCGCCGAGCCTTGCGTGGACTGCCATGCCCGACACCGATAAGATTCTTTCTGCCGCCCGCGAGCTGCTGCGCATCGAAGCCAAGGCCGTGCTGATGCAGGAACAGGCCCTGGATGAGGATTTCGTCGGGGTCGTGCGCATGATCGCGGCGGAACAGGGCAATACCCTGGTGGCGGGGGTCGGCAAGTCCGGCCTTATCGCCCGGCTGCTGGCCAGCAAACTGTCCTCCGTCGGCGCCCGGGCCTTCTATTACAGCGCGCTGGACGCGCTGCACGGGGAGCTGGGCGGGTTACGTCGCGGCGATCTGCTCATTCTCCTGTCCAACAGCGGCCAGACGCAGGAGCTGCTGGATGTGGCAAAGGCGGCTGTGCAGCGGGGCGTCAAGGTAGCGGCCATGGTGAGCCGCGTCCCCTCCTCTCTCTCCCGCATCGCCGATTTCACGCTCCAGGCCCGTATCGAACGGGAGGCGACGGAAACCAAGCTCCCCACCGCCAGCACCACCGCCATGCTGGCCCTGGCGGATGCGCTGGTGGTGGGCGTCGCAGCACAGCGCGGTTTCACGGCGGAGGATTTCGGCCGCAACCATCCCGGCGGGACGCTGGGCATCGTGCTGGGATCGCGGGTGGGCGACCTGATGGTGCCGGCGCCGGAGGGCGTCGCGCTGGTCGCTCCGGACCAGCCGGTGTTCGAGACGCTGCTGGCCATGACGCGCCATCCCAATGGCGCCGCCATTGTCACGGACGGCGATCGGCGGCTTCTTGGCATCGTGACCGATGGCGACCTGCGCCGCGGTCTGGCCGCCAATGGCAAGGGCTTCCTGGATACCGAAACACGGTCCTGCATGACGATTTCGCCCCGTTCCTGCAGACCGGAGGCGAGCGCCATCCAGGCGTTGGAGATCATGGAGACGGCCTCCCAGGTCTATGTGCTGCCGGTGGTCGATGCGGACCATAGGGTGGTCGGGCTGGTCCGTATGCATGACATTGCCGGAATGGAAGTCGAAAAGTCCCTGGGCTGACCGGCCCATACAGACAGGAGGCGGCAATGGCGGCGTCCCTTTTCCCACAAGCCGAAGCATTGGCGCGTTTTCGCAAGGAAGGCCGCGCATTGCCTGACTTTCCCGGACCGGCGCCGGCGGATATCGGGGAGGCGTACCGTCTTCAGCGCGCGGTGCAGGCCGCCATGGCCGAGCCTGTCTGTGGCTGGAAGATCGGCGCAACCAGCCGCACGGTCCAGGAGGCGATCGGAACGCGGGAGCCTTTTTACGGTCCACTCTACGCGCCGCGCTGCCACGGCTCCGGTGCGGCCGTCCCCGTGCCGGAAGGGGCGTTGGGTATCGAATGCGAATTCGCCTTTCGTCTTGCCAAGGACCTGCCTCCGCGTCCGGAGCCCTACGGAACGGATGAGGTGGTGGAGGCGGTGGGCAGCGTCCATCCGGCCATCGAACTGGTCGGCCTGTGCCTGCCGTCCGCGGCATTCAGGGATGTCCGCTGGTGCATCGCCGACCATGGCCTCGACGTCGCCCTCATCGCCGGGGCCGGCGTGACGGACTGGCGCCAACTCGATCTGGCGGGACTGACCGTTCACGCCGTGGTCAACGGTGCTGAAAGGGCGGCAGGCAGCGGGGCGGCCGTGCTGGGCAGCCCGCTTGTGGCCCTGACCTGGCTGGCGAATGCCCTCTCCTTCCACGATCGCGGTCTTCTGGCCGGCGACTGGATCAGCACCGGAACCTGCACGGGAATCCAGGTTGTGAAGCCAGGGGATGTGGCGGACGGCATGTTCGAGGGGATCGGCAGCGTCCGCGTTTCTTTCTCCTGAGCGGTGGTGCGCCTGCCGCCGCCATATTGCATGGTGGGTGGCACTTGCCTCATTATTTCGGCGAGATCGCAGGCTGCCGCTTCCGACGGCCCGCCGTGGAGAAGATTGAGATGCGCGAGATGCGAAGCCTGGGCTTCACCGAGCGGGAGGTCATCACGGCGGTGGTCGATCTGACCCGGAAGCTGCGCCAGCCCCTGCCCAGCGGGCAGATCATCGGCATCGAGTTGAAGCCGAATCCGGTGCGGGCGGAACTGACGGTCGAGGATGATTTCGGCGCCCGCAAGGTCGTCCACCGCAGTTCGGCGGAACTGGCGGCCTCGCTCATCAACTACTGCCTGGAACGGCGCATCCGGCTGCCGAGCAGCGGCCGGAAGTTCGTGGAGCTGATCGCTGGCTCGCTGAACCTGGTCATCTACATGGAGGACGCCGCCGGACAGTCGAAGAGCCGGAGAACGGTGCGTCCGGCATCCGCCCGCGCCTGATGCCGGCCTGGATGGCTCGGTACCGGGCGGAACCGTTGGAACCTGCATGAATTGGTATCTGATCGGCGCGTTTTTGACGGCAGGTCTTGTCCTGATGGCACGGAGCGCCTGGATTCAGGGGGAGCTGGACAAGTTTCTGAAGGCGCTTGCCCTGGTGCTCCTGCTTCTGGCTTCGCTGTCGGGATTCGTCGCCGGTTGGATCTGGCTGAACAGCTGAGCACCCATGAACTAGATAATCAGGACGCCAGCCGCAACGGGGCGGTGAGGTCCCGGTCCATGGTTACCTGCCCGTCGGCAACGCGGATCACCATATCCGCCCGGCGCAGGGTGGCGAGACGGTGGGCGATGACGAAGGCGGTGCGCCCCTGCATCAACCGCTCCAGGCTTTCCAGGATTTCCTCCTCCGTCGCGGCGTCGATCGCGCTCGTCGGCTCGTCCAGGATCAGAATCGGAGCGTCCACCAGGAAGGCGCGGGCGATGGCGATCCGCTGGCGCTCCCCACCGGATAAGCGCGCCCCGCGCTCTCCCACCCGCGTGGCATAACCCTCGGGCAGTCTGCTGATGAAATCGTGGGCGGCGGCGCGCTTGGCAGCCTCGACGATCCGCTCCATGGAGGCGCCGGGGTCGCCATAGGCGATGTTCTCCGCAATAGTGGTGGAGAAAAGGCCAGCATCCTGCGGCACCACTGCAAACTGCCGACGCAAGTCCGCCAAGCGGATGTCGCGGAGGTTGCGCCCGTCCAGGAGGATGCGGCCTTCCGTCGGGTCGAGCTGGCGCATGATCAGGTTGACCAGGGTGGATTTGCCAGCACCGGTGCGGCCCACGATGCCAACGCAGGTGCCTGCCGGAATATCCAGGCTGACGCCCTGCAACGCGGGCAGACGGCTGTCATAGGCGAAGCCCATTCCGTCCAGCGTAATATGGCCGTGTGCCCGTGCCAGGGGCCGGGCAGACGGCAGGTCCTGGACGGCAGGGGGCGCATCCATCAGCGAAAAAGCCCGTTCGGCGCTGACCAGTGCCCGCTGCTGTCCGGTCACATGCGTCCCGATGGTCTGGAGCGGCGCAAAAAGCTGGGCGAGATAGCCCAGAACCAGCAGCAGTTCCCCCAGCGTCAGGCTGCCGGATTGCACCGAGCGCGCGCCGAAATACAGGATTGCCACGGAGCCCAGCGCCGATGACAGGCCGAGCAGAACGGTGAGGAGGCCTTCAACCCGGATCACCCGCCGACGGGTCGCGTGGGCCAGGCGGGCGGCCGCGAGGAACCGTCCCGACTCCCGCGCCTCTTGTCCGAAAATGCTGACCAGCCGGGCGGCGGACAGGGCTTCCTGCACCACGCCGAAGGCGGCGGCTTCCTGCTCCTTGGCTGTGGCCCAGCGGCTGCGCAACTCCGTCTGGCTGAGGTGGATTAGAGCGATCACCGGCACCGCCGTGGCAAGGGCGACCAGCGACAGCACGGCGTCAAGCCGGGCAGTCACTGCAAGCACGCCGCAGAGCGAGATGCCCGCCACGACCAGCGGGATGATGCCGTAGAGCGCCGTCCATTGCAGGGCCGGCGCGTCATGCTGAATCCGGCAGGCGGGGTCCTGGCTTCCCCTATCATGGGCAAGCACGGGCATGGACAGTCCACGCTCCAGCAGTCGACCGCGGAAATCCAGCACCATGCGCTCCGCCACCTGATCGCGCAGCATCCAGTCGGCATAATGGTGCGCCGCGGCCAGCAGCGCCAAGACCGTGCCGAGAATCAGGGACAGGGTGAGCAACATGCCGGCATCCGGCGTACCGGGAAGGAAAGCGGCGAGCCAGTCCGGCAACGCTTGCCCGCCCAGCGCATGATCCACAACCAGCTTGACCGGCAACGGCAGCAGAAGGGCGAGCGGCAGGCCGGCAAGGCCGGAGAGCAGAACCAGGAGGAGGTGGGAGCGATAGTCGCGCGCCTCACGGAAGGCGCGGGCGTAGAGCTTGGCGGCCGAACGGGCGGTGGTCATGGTTAAGGCACTGGTCCGGAGCTGGCGCCATGCCGGCTCTCTTGCAGGCAGAGCCTGATTGAATAAGGTTAACGCCCCCTTTCGGGGGGGGCTGCCTACTCCATTCGGATCAGCGCACATCCACCGCTATCGGCCAGCAATCCTGGCCGCGGCGGGCCAACAGGGTGCAGACCTCCTCGACCCGCATGCGATTGAACGGCCCGGCAGCAAGCTCGATGGCCATGTCCCGCGTGGTTGCTCGCCGGAAGAGATAGGGGGCCAAGTCGGCCAACTCGGGCAAGTACTGTTGGATTTCGGCCCAGCGTGCCTGGGCTTCCGCCGGGGTAGCGAAGCGGCCCAGCCGCGCGGCGAAGAAGCCGGGCACACCTGGGGACAGGCCATCCAACGGACCATAGGTGCCAAGGATTGGTACCAGCTGGTCCGCCGGCACCTCGCGGGCTCGGGAACCGTCCAGGCTGGCCTTCCCGTTCACCACCCGGACCACATCCACGACCTCTCCTGCAGCGTCGAGCTGACCGTTGAGGCCGAGTTTGGCCGCACCGGTCCGTCCCTGTGCGATCACGGCCGCGCGGTACAGGATCGGGCGTTCCCGGTCGATCGGAGCCAGGGAAGCGGCGCTTACATAGCCCAGCTCCCGCCCGTTGACCGCGATCCAGGCCATGCCGGTTCCGCGGGGATAGCCCAGCACCGTCACGGTGCGCCCTGCCTCCAGCTCCATCACCTTCGCGGCTCCTGCCGACGGGGTGGACATGATCTGCAGCGGTCCGGCCGCGATGGCCTCCCCAGGATCGACGGCATACTGGGCCGTGCCGGGCCGCGGCATCAGGGCTGTGAGAAGGCCGGCCGTGAGGATGGCCAGCGCGGTCCTGTGCCGGGTAGTTCCCGTCATAGCCGGGCGCGCTCCTTCTTCCGAACCGCTTATGTCAGGTGGGGTGGTTGGGGAGGGCGAGTTCGCCTGCGGAACGGACGGGCCGGGAGTACTGGGGAATCGGACCATGCTGGGCGGATTTGTCTGAGGCAGCAGCGGACGGCGTGATGACGCCATCTCGGAACGCTACCTCCTTTGGGCAGGCATGACCAGCCGCGATGCAGCCTGGGCCGTGGTGAAATCAGCTTGCGATGCGCTCCAGGAACTCCTGGTCGTGCACGACCATGTAGCCGTTGCGGTAGGAGATTGCACCGCTGGACTGGAAGCTGCGGATGGTCTTGTTCACGATTTCCCGGCTGACGCCAAGCATGTTCGCCACATCCTCCTGGGACAGGAATGTGGCGATCCGCACGCCGTCTTCCGTCTTCCGCCCGTAGGATTGCGCCAGCATCAGGATGCGCTTGGCAAGCCGGCGGGTGACATTGAGGAAGACCGTGTCCTCGATAATGGAGCTGGTCCATCGAACGCGCTCGCAGAGCACGCCCATCAGGCGGATGCACAGATCCGGCCGTGCCTCTAGGAAAGGCAGGAAGTCAGAGCGGTCGACACGCAGCAGTTCGCAGGTTTCGGTCGCCACGACCGTCGCCGTACGCTCCCCGCCATCCAGCATGGCAATCTCCCCGAAGACGTCGCCTTCGCGGAGAATGTTAAGCAGCATCAGCTTGGCCTCGGCTGATTCTGTCTGCACTGCCAACTGGCCCCGCAGCACGGCATACATGCTGTCGCCTGGATCGCCCTTGGCAAAGATACGTGCCTCCGCACTGATCCTCTGCCTGCGGGCAAAGGCCAGGACGGCATCCATTTCCGCCGGCTGCAGGATACCGAACAGCCGATTGCGGCGAAGCAGGGCAATGTCGATACTTGGGTCGGTCGGCAATTTGGCACAACTCCGGGGCGACGGACCCGATGGCTCGTCCCCCGGCATTGATCATGGTCCATGAGGCCCGTTGCAAGCCCTTTGATCGGGCATCGGGTTCCATGTGGGACAGGGCGGAGCGGAGTCAGCCGGCCTGCAGTACTGGGCGGGATACCTTCTCCCACATGGTCGTGCGTTCGAACGGGAAGATGGGCTGGGCGGGCATCCAGGTTCCAGCCAGTGCGGCCCGCATCGTCCTCAACATGGCAACTGCATCCTCGCGCTTCTGGTCGGCGCGGCCTGTGGGCAGCCACGACCGGAATGCCGCGATCTCGCGCGATGAAAGGCCCTGTTCCTCCGCGATCCTGAGAACGCGCGCATAGGTCCGCTCCTTATAGGGGAGGTCCTTCGCTCCCTCCTCCAGGGCGCGGCGTACCGGTTCCGTGATCACGCGGGCGGCGAAGGCGTCGGACAGGGTGCGGCGGATATTCACCATCGCCTCCGACAGGATCGGGAACCCGATCTCCGCCGGGCCATGGGTGACCGCCACCTCGTCGTCATCCTCCAGGCGCCCGTCCACATAGGCCTCGAAGATCGCGCCGACGCCTTCCATCCCGAAGGGATGCAGCTCCGCCGCCCGGAGCGCGCCCATGCTGGATGCGCCGAACACCCGGATGCCCTCCTTCATGGCGAAGAGGATTTCCTTGTGCCAGACGGACGGCACATTCTCGAAGTAGCCGTCGATGATACCGATCGCCTTCGGCTTCTCCAGCACTGCCTTCAGCACGTCGCCCTGTGCCACGGGCATGCGATAGTCCGCATCCAGGATGGCGGCGGCATCGGCTTTGGCCAGCGTGGGGCCCAGGAAGATAATGGCGTCATGCATGATGCACCTCGATAGCGGACGACTGGGGGCAGGAGCGGATCAGATGCCTTTGGCGGCGCGGGCGCGGCGGCCGAGGGCGTAGCCGGGATGATCGACCCCCTCCAGTCCGGGGACGATCACGCGGACCACCGGGATGTTGAATTCCGGCCGGCTGAGGTCGACGACGATCACGTCGTCGATGCCGACACGGGCCAAGCGGTTTGCCAGCTCATCCAGGTCTTGGCGCAGGGACAGCCCAGTCCAGTTGGGGATCGCATTGAAGTCGCGCGTCGGCGCTTCGTCCCGTAGCCGGGCCAGCCAGCGGCCCTGCTCTTCGCCCGAAAGGAAGCGCTCATAATCCTCGCGTCGGATATCGTCGCGGGTGCCGGCGATGAAAGTGAGACGGCTCTGGGCCGCTTCCGTCAAGGCGCGGGCGAGGGCGATTTCACGCACCAGACTGGCGCCGCAGCCGATCGCCGGGCGGATGGTGGCGGCGTGATCGCCATTGGCCTGGACGATGCGGCAGAGGAAGACAGGAACGCCGATATTGGAGGTGATGTCCCAGACGCCGACCTCAACGCCGGCGCGGTGGAACCGGGCAATCAGGTCGCGGCAGATGGGATCCGCGACGGTTTCCAGGTCGAGACGCGTCTGCTCCTGCTCTTCATCGCTCTTCAGATGCCAGAGCGTCAGGGCATCGCGCTCGATCACCTCGCTGAGGCCGTGGATCACCGCCTCGAGAACGTGGTTGCCGGACGCGAGACCGTTGGAGGAGGCCTGGAAGCCGCCATGTCCCGTCGGAAGCGGAACAGTATAGTTGGTGTGCACCATCTCGAACGGGACCCAAATTCCCCGCTGGTGCGCGAGGCTCCTGCCCTCTACCCAGAGCGTTTGGGCGTAGGGTGTCCAGTTGCTGTCCACGTAGCGGGGCAGCTTGTCCGGGTCCACCATATGGTGGCTGTAGCAGAGATCTTCGAAGGCACCGAATTTGAGCGGCAGGGTGACCCGCTCCGCATGCCAGCTCTCGACGGATTCCATCAGGGCAGAAGCTTTGGCAGCGGCCAGCGTGACGCCTTTACCCTGGCTGACGGCGAGCGCCCGGCTGTTGGGCCGGTTGCACATGACCACCGGGATGCCGATCGTATCGAGCCCGGTGACATTGGCCAGCCGCGTAATCCCGAAGACAGGCAGGAGCGGCTTCAGACGGGCCACCGTCTGTTCGGCCGGAACAATCCGGCGCCAGGCGGTGCTGGTTAGCGCGCGGTCGAGATCGCCGACAAGCGCCTGTTCCATTAGACTTATCTCCCAGAGAAATATGTGGGCTTGACATATTTCCCCACGCCATAGTGGGGTGCGGCGGGCATGGAAGCCCGCCGCAATCCAGGGACTTAGACGGGAATGTACTGGAACCCGCCGGCAAGGAGGTCGGTCGCGGCCGTTTCAGGGGCTTGCTGGACCTGCTCAGCGGGGGACGGTGCGTCTGCAACCGTGGCAGCGACTGCGGCGGGTACGCCGAGGGTCGTCACCAGGGCGGCGCCAAGGGTATAGAGACGGCCATCGGCGGCGCGGATCTTCATGCTCATGATCTCAAGCTCCTGTGCTGAGTGGTGGCTGGTGTGCGCATACCACCGTACGCGCAGCACGGCGCGACATCGTGTGAAGTACTTCACACAGCGTTCTGCGCACACTCCTGTACGCTTCAGCCGAGTTTCGATTGCAGCCCTGACAGGAGACCCGCCATGAACGGTTCGGACAATGAGAACGAGAAGAAGACGGAAGTCTATGTTCCGAGCCCGCTCGAAGTGGACGGGCAGCTGATCTCCCACAATGTGTGGGTCGAGGGGCATCGGACCAGTGTCCGGCTGGAAGCGGTGATGTGGAAGGCCTTGAATGAGATCAGCGGCCGGGAAAGCCTGAATGTCCACCAACTGATCACGTTGATTGCCCGTCGTCGGCATCCCAACGCATCTTTGACGGCCACGGTCCGGGCCTTCCTGGTGGCGTATTACCGGGCGATCGTGATGCTGCGTGATGAAGGAAAGCTCACGGATGAAAATATGAGCCTGATCGAAATACTCGAACGGGCGATGTTCAGGGCGTGATCGACAGTTTCTCCGGAATCTGTTCCACCCGCGGCAGGCCTGACAGCCCATATTGGCGGGCCTGCTCTTTCGCCCTGGCATAGTAGGCGTCCCGGTCGGTGCCCGTGGAGCAGGAGGACAGAAGCATCAGCAGGCTGATGGTCCTGGGCACGTTGCCGCAGGACTCCGACAGGGCCAGCGCCTGACGCGCCAGCGATACTGCCTCCGACCGTTCCCCAGTCTGATAGTATCCGGCGGCCTTGTAATAAAGAACACGGGCAAGATAGAGAGGCGCGTTTCTTTTCTCGGCAAACCTCAAGGCATCATTGATCAGGTCGAAGCCAGCCTTTTTCTGCTTTCGCCGAATTTTGCAGAATCCAAGCCGCGCCAGGATGATTGGCATCGGAACATGGAAGCCCGTTATATCGACAAGGGCCTTTGCCTCCTCGCAGAGGCGTTCCGCCTCCGGATAAGCGCCGACCAGCACCAGAGCTTCGCTGCTAAACAGCCGGCAAAGTACCCTGTCAGACAGGCTGGAGCTGGAATCCCCTTCCGCGATGGCCTGATCGATATGGACCCGCCAAGTGGGATCACCTTTCAGGGCCTTGGCTACGGCAAGCTTGGCCTGGATGACCGGTTCCGCCCTGAGGATCATGTAGCGGCCGTGTTCCTGAAGGCCTTTTGCTGAAATCCTCGCCGCCCGCTCCAGAAGTTTCAGCGCAGCATCGACCCGGCCTCGCTCCAGCAGCGGCCCCGTGACCAGATCCATCAGTTCGAAATGCGGTTCGCCGGACTCCTCGATTTTTGCGGATTTGGTCAAAGCCTGCTGGCCAAGCTCGATCGACCTGTCGAGCCGGCCATAGACCCATTCGAACGAACACTGCATGAGAAGAGCGGCGATTTCACGCCTCAGATCCTGAGCCCTGACCGCCAGAACCGCCGCGTCCGAAAGCAGCTTGTCGGCGGCATGGATACGGCCCAGCGCCATGAAGGCACGGGCGGTCGTGAGACGAAGGTCGATCCTTTTCTCCGGATCGGTAATGGAGCCGTGGTCCAGCAGTTCAGCGCGCAGCGCGGTGTTGAGCGCAACCGCCGCTTCCGATGCACGGGACTGCTGAAGAGCGGCCGAGCCGGCCGAAATCCCGGCTTCGACGGCCTTGCTCCACCATTCCGCCCGGAACGCATGCTCGGCCAGGGCCCCCAGGCGGTTGTGCATGTCTACGAACGCGGGATTCGCGTCCAAGGTACGGGCGAGTGCCGTGTGAAGCGCCTTCCGGTCCTTCCGGGTCAGGGTTGCATAGGCGGCTTCCTGTAGAAGCGCATGACGGAAGGTGTATTCGAGGCGCGGCAGAAGGCGGGTCGGATCGATCAGGCCGCGGATTGCGATATCGGCCAGCAGTTCCGTCACATCCTGTAGCGACCGGCCAACGGCAGCAGCAAGAAGGCCGGCATCGAACGTCTTTCCAATCACGGCTGCCGCCAGCAGGAGCTCCCGTTGCGGCCTGGCCAGGGAGTCGATGCGCGATGTGAGCAGCGCCTGGACCGTTTCCGGCAGCCGCCCCATCCCGTCCCTGCCCAATTGATCGTCACCGGCCGTTCCGACCAGAATGCCATCCGCCCGCAAGGCACGGACGCATTCTGTGAGAAAATACGGGTTACCCTGCGCCCGTGCGGAGATCGATGCCTTCAGTTCATCAAGTTCCGGGCGGCTCCCGACAAGCATTTCCAGCAACCGCTGCACGGCAGGCGGTTCCATGGCATCAAGCCTATGAACCATAGTATGAGGCAGATCGGTCTGCTCGGACCGGCTTGTCGCCAGGATCAACAGGGAAGTCTGTGCCACTATTCCCGCGATACGGTTGAGGATGACGCAGTCGTCGGACCCTGCCCAGTGCAAATCCTCGATCAGAAGCATCAGCGGTTCGTCAGCCGCTGCCGCGCCCAGCATTTCGCCCACACCCTCGGCGGACAGGTTCAGCAGTCCTTGCGGGTCTCTGCCTGGACGTCTCTGCGCGGGGAGAAGCATGTCGGCCATGGCTTCGGCACGGTTTGTCGAAATGCCGCCAGCCACAAGCATCGTCACCAGGATGGACCGATCCTCCGGAATGTCGCGCTCGAATACCGTTTCGACCAATTCGGTCAGCGCGTCCGGCGCGCCCACGGGACGGACGCTGTGCATCTGCCATTCCATCACGCGCAGGCCGCGCCGCTGGGCAATAGAGACAAGGCGTTGGGCCATGTGGGTCTTGCCGATCCCAGGGGGACCCGACAGGATGATGGTCCGCCCCCTGCCTACCCAGGTCACGTCGATCGCCGTCGTGAGGAGAGAGACTTCGGCGTCGCGCCCGACCAGAGGAGTTTCATCGTCCGGGCGTCGGCGACGGCTGAACGTTCCCAGAATCGAATGGGTGCGCACCACATCCCCAGGCGACAGGCTGATCTCGCCGCAGGGCTCCAGATGGACCCAGGCGCGGGCCAGGGCGGCCGTGCTGTCCGCCACGCGCACACTGTTGGCGGGCGCCGACTGCTGCAGCTTGGCGGCGGCATGAACCGTTCGGCCGACTGCCGGCGGGCGGGTGCTGCCCGACATGGCGGACGCATCCCACAGGATTTCACCCGAGCAGACGCCGACGCGGACGGCACAGTTCATACGTGAGTCGCGCCGCGACGAGCGTACGATGGCATCCGCAGCCAGACAGGCCCGAACACCATGATCCTCCACCGCGTCGGGGGCTCCGAACACGGCGAGGATGCCATCTCCCATGGTCTGGCACAGCGTGCCGCCGAAGCGGCGGACCTGATGTTCCAGCAGATCAAGAATTCCGGAGAGCTGGTCACTGGCATCCTCCGGATCGGCGGTGGCAACCATCCGGGTCGATCCGACAATGTCGGCAAACAGCACCGTCACCACGCGCCGGTCCGGCTTCATGGCCGCGGATCTGGCCGCCATCTGTTCATGGGCCGGGGCGGACAGGGGCAAAAAGGACGATCCCGGTGCAGAAACGGCTGCACCGGCGGATGCGCTGGCGGCGTCCGCTATTGATCCTCTGCCCTGAGACATATGCCCCTACGCGATTGACGCTCGCTCGTCTGTTGCAGGCCCACATATACCGGAACGCAACGACAGGCCCGCACAACCAAACAGACGAGGTACATACGATAGCACCCCCCGATCGGGCTGTGAATACGTGGTTCATCCGCCTTCGGCCTCCCGGAAGTCCAGCGGGCCAAGCTTGCCGCTGAGACCCGGGGGCTATGCAGATTTGTGCCCGGTAAATTGTGCCGCATGGGTGGGCTCTGGAGCTCGAAAGCAGCGGGTTTTCAGCTTCGGACTTCTTTGGCACGGCGGTTGCTTATCGAAAGGGCAGAACAAGCTTGCACACAGGAGCCTGCCCCATGACCGTTTTTGGTGCCCTTACGACGGCCGTAACCGGCCTTGGCGCGCAGTCCCGCGCGCTTGGTCACATCTCCGACAACATCGCCAACTCGCAGACGGTCGGCTACAAGCGCGTCGACACGTCCTTCCAGACGCTAGTGACGCAGTCGAACTCCTCCCTGCACAGCCCCGGCGGCGTCCGTGCGAAGCCGCTTTACACCAATGCCGCGCAGGGGCCGATTACCCAGACGCAGACCACGACCAACATGGCCATCTCCGGGTCCGGCTTCTTCCAGGTCAGTCGCGGCGAGGTGGTGGGCGGCAATGTCAATTTCCAAAGCCAGAGCTTCTTCACCCGAGCTGGCGATTTCCAGCTCGACCGCAACGGTTATCTGGTGAATAGCGCAGGCTATTATCTGAACGGTTGGGGCCTGCGTCCGGGGAGCAGCACTGTCGACCGCAACGTCGTGCAGCCGATCCGGGTCCAGCAGCTCATCGACAATCCGACGCCGACGCAGAACATCAACCTGTCCGCCAATCTGCCCCTGACCCCGGCTAACGGCGCCACCCTGCCCGCGACTTCGGTGCCCATCATCGATTTGAACGGTGAGACGCGCAACGTGAACATGACCTGGCGCAAGCAGGGCACGAACCTGTGGCGCTTGTCCGTCGATGCGCCGGGCAGCAGCACCCAGCCCACGGCCGGAACCCTGCCGGGCCAGCCGCAGTCCTTCGGGACGCCGGTCCAGCTCATTCCGAATACGACGCCACAGCGGCAGGTGAGCTTCGTGGAGTTGGACGCCGGCGCTCCGACAAGTGGCGAAGACTATAAGATCACCCTGAACGGAAAGACCTTCACCTATCGGGCGCAGTCCTTCGACACGACAGAATCCGTCATGGGGCAGCTGCTGAACCAGATCAACGCCAGCGGCGACTTCACGGATTATGCCTTCAGCATCCAGGACTTTGGCGCAGTCCCCGGGAGCAACGACCGCGTGGGTCTGGTGATCACCGGCCCGAAGACGGGGAGTTCGTTCAATCTGGCGGCCACGACCAGCGGATCGCAGGTGTTCACGGCGTACCAGAGCCCGAACAACACGCCCAGTTCGGCGAAGCGCGAGACCACGATCCCGGCCGGTGCGCCCACGCCCGGCGACAACTATGATCTGACCATCGCGGGCACCCTGTTCCGGTATACGGCCGTGACCGGCGATACGAGCGAAACGGTCGCAACCCGTCTGGCGAACCTCGCGAACACGAAATTCGCGAACGATCCCGCCTTTGAAGGGTACAGCATCGAACTCGACGATGCCGACACGACAACGTCTGACACTGCGGTCGACATCATCGTAACCGGGCCGAATAATGGGTCCGCGTTCACGACCACCTTCGACATTGCCGGCGCAGCCCAAGGCGTGACCCCGACCGCGGGTGTCGCGGACAATACGGTAAGCGCTGCGACCTCGGCGCCGCTCGGGATTCCGCTGGCGGCCGGGGTCCCGGGGCAGAAGCAGCAGGTCTTCCTGCCGGTCACAGGCACTGTCGGCGACGTCGGGGATGTGTTCACCATTCCGTTCAGCGACACCGGTGAGGTGGTGAGCTACACGACGGACGGCACCGAGCCCGATCTGGAGACCATCGCGACCCGCTTGGCCGCCCTGGTGAACGAAAATAGCAGCGCGCCTTATTCCGCGCAGGTGAGTGGCGCCGGGCTGATCCTGACACGCAAGACCTTCACCAATCCGACGGCAATAAACTCCGGCGTGGGTGAGCCCGTCACCGTCGACGGACGGACACCGGCGCACATCGAGGTACGGTTCGGCGAGGGGGGCATATTGGAGAGCCTAACCTCCGCCAATGTCGGTGAGGGCAATGCTACCGTCTCACCGATCCAGAACAGCGGCGACGATGCATTCATCACCTTCACGGTGGATTTCGGAAACGGCGCGCAGGAAATTCGCCTGAACCTCGGCGACTTCAAGGATGCGAACAACGGCCTGACGCAGTACGCCGGCACCGCTTATGAGGAGTTCAGCCTGAACCAGGACGGCTTTACCCGCGGCGCGTTCCGGGACCTCTCCATCATGGGGTCCGGCGAGGTGGTCGCCAACTACGACAATGGCCGGAGCCGGGTGCTGGCGCAGATCCCGCTGTTCCAGGTCGGCAACCCGGAAGCGCTGCAGAAGGTCGACGGCAACGCCTATGTCAACACGGTGGAGAGCGGCAATGTCCGCGCCACGGCCGCCGGCGAAGGCGGGGCAGGCAACTTCGTCACCAGTTCGATCGAGGGATCGAACGTCGACCTCGCGGACGAGTTCACGAAGCTGATCATCACCCAGCGGGCCTATTCCGGCAATACCCGGGTGGTCACCGCATCGAACGAGATGCTTCAGGAAGCCTTGTCCATGGGACGCTGATCGGGCGCAGACATCAGCAAAAGGCTGAAACGAAACGGCCGCCGGAAAAAGTCCGGCGGCCGTTCGCATTCTGTCGGTTCAGAGCGGCTGGGGACTGCGGGTCTGGTACGGCGGATAGCTTCAGTCAGGCCGCCGGGCGATGACGAACAGGCCGGGGATGGAGTGATCGCCGTCGCGGCGCAGTTCCTCCTCCAGGATCTCTTCCACGACGAGGTCCGTGGCATCCATGCACCGCTCCAGATAGGTGCGGGAATGGGCGTACCGGCCACTGGGGCTGAGCGACCAATCGGCGCCGGCCGCATTGGCCTCCAAGGCGAGGATGAGCCGCCCGCCAGCAACCATCCGCTCCCTGGCGAGGCGGACGATCTCGGCCAGATCTCCGGTGTAGATCAGGCTATCGGCTGCGACGATCAGGTCATAATGCCCGTCATGCGTGCTCAGGAACTCCTGGATGTCTGTTTCCGCCAGGTCGGTATAGATGCCCTTCTCCCGCGCCTGGACGAGCATGGCTGCGGAGATGTCGACGCCGACCAGCGCATCGGACTTCTCGAAGACCATGGCGCCGATCAGGCCGGACCCGCATCCCAGATCAAGAGTACGGCCGATCCGGTTCGGATAGAGCTGGTCTACCAGCCGCCCGACCACCCCGGCCCCACGATAGCGAAGGCCGAACAATGCGAAGCTGTCGTAATTTCCGGCGCGTTGATTATAGAGGTTGCGTACGAAGTCCAGAGGAGCCGCCGCGGTGTTGGCGCCGCGGGCGGCATCGGAAAGATGCTCGAGAGTCCTGTCGCCCGGGCTCAGAAGGGCGGCATGGTCGTACGCGATCTCCGCCTCCTTCTGCTTGCCGAGCCGGGTGCAGGCGTTTGCAAGGTTCAGCAGCACTTCGGCAGAGCTGGCGCCGTTGGCCATGGCGTCCCGGCAGACATTCTCCGCTTCCTGGAAGCGTCCAAGTGCCAGCAGGGCGGAGGACAGGTGCTGGGCGACCTTCTGATTGGCCGGATCGAAGCTCTGCGCCTCGCGCAGAACGTCGATCGCCTCCTCACGGTGGCGGCCAGCCACCAAAGCAGCGCCCACCTGCCCCAGAAGCTCGGCAAGACGCTCCTGCTCGGGTGTGAGAACCATCTCCCCCAGGCCAGCGGCATAGGCGGTGGTGGCGTTGGTGAAGATACGGGCAGCCTCATCCGGGCGACCGGCCCGCATAAGACGCTGACCGAATCCTTCAAGCAGGTCGATATCGGACGGTTGCGCCATCAGCGCAGCCGCAACGGCATCCAGCGCGGCGTCGCGAAGGCCGCGGCGCTCGGCCTGTAGAGTAGTCCGCAGGATCGCGCCGGACTGGATGACCCCGGTGTCGATTGCCTGCATCAGATGCTCAATGGCACCCGCCGCATCGCCTTCCGTGGCCAGGGCCTCCGCGGCGCGGTAATAGGTGCGCGCATGATCGGCGTCCATGGCCGACGTGGGAGCGCGGCTTTCGGAAGGCAGGAGAGTGCTCATCGTCACACGAGGAAATTGAGGTTGCTGGAGCGTCCGAACATGGCGAGAAGATAGCTGTCCTGCCCGCCCAAACCGCTGCTCTGTGCGATCTTCTGGTCATTATAGACCAGATATTTCTGAAGAAATTTCTCCAGGAACTGCGGGTTCTTGAAATCGCTGAGGTTGACGCGGCTCTTGATCGCCTCGGCCTGGCTCTCCACCGGCTGGATGGCAATCTCCTTCGGAAGGCCAAGCGCGGTCAGCATGACCTCGCGCAGCTTGGGGTCCCCCAGCACGCCATATTCGGAAGTCACAGAGCCGATCTTGTCACGGAAGTACCGGGCCAGCGGAACACCGGGATTCTGATCGCCCAGCGACTGCTCATAGCGGACCTTGACGAAGTCATTGACGATCTCGTCCGTGACGAAGGAAAGCTTCAGGCGGTCGACGCCGCGGCTGTGGAACTGCAGCTTACCGGCAAGCCTCGCGAAACGGTCGTCGGTCAGCTTGTGCATCAAGGCTTCCGGGTCGAACGAATTCTGGTCCAGAATCCGGCGAACCTTGCCGCGATAGGGAATGTCGCTGGCCAGATTCCCTGATTCCAGCACGAAGCGGTAAACCCGGTCGTTCTGATAGAAATCGTCGAGCGTCTTGACGTTCTTCAGGGCACCCTTGAAGCGCTCGACTTCCTGCTTGATGTCGGCCCGGTCGCGGAATCGCTGCAGGCCGGTCGTGCCGGCCTGGTCTGCGAGCTTGAATGCCGCGATCCCGGTTAAAACCGTCATTGCCCCCTCTATCAGGCAGCATTCCCCTCGAGGCCGGCCAGGATGTTCTGGTTGAGGCCGATCAGGAATGCGAGATCCACATCGTTGTAGTCGTTGCTGTCGATCTCCCGGACGATGGAGAGGCCGACGATGGCGAGACTGCGCCGGAGTTCCAGAGGGAGCGCATTGCCCTCCCCGGAGAGATCGGCCAGCAGGGTCGTCCAGAGAACGCGCGTTGCGGTGACCGCTTTGATCCTGTCGCTCAGACTGGAGCTTGCCTGCGCATGCTTCAGGCCGAACACGACACGGCGGAAAATGTTGGCTTCCGCATGGCGTGGCGACGCATGCATGACTTTCTGGTAGGCGCCCGCACCGGACATCTGCGCTTCACCCTGTGACGAACGATCCGGACTGCCGGACCCGATGCTGAACTATCACCAACGAATCCCAATAAAGTATGAAAAGTCGCGGAAGTACAAAAAGGAGGTGCGGCGGGGGATGCCCGCCGCACCGAGCCGCTTAGCGGAACAGACCCAGCAGGATCTGCGGAGCCTGGTTCGCAATGCCCAGCGTCTGCGACGCGAGCTGCTGACGAGTCTGCAAGGACTGCAGATTCGCGCTCTCCTTCGCCAGATCCGCGTCCACGATGGCGCCAAGGCCGCGGGTGATGGCGTCCGACAGGTCCGTATTGAACTTCACGAGGTTGTTGACGCGACGGTCGTCAGCCGCGATGACGTTCAGGGCCTTGTCGAGAGTCTGGCTGATCGTATTGAAGCTACCACCAGCGCTGTTGAACGAGACGAACCTGGCCGCGGCCGTGGTGCCCTTCAGGCCGGTCAGAACGGCCAGGAAGTCAGCGCCCGCCAGATTCTGTGAGCGGATGGTAACCGTGTCAGCCTGGAGGTTGGCGATCACGGTGACATGGTCGCCAGTGAGCAGGTTCTTACCATCGAACTCCGCATCGCGGATGAACGTGGAAATATCGTCCACCAGCGAGTCGAACTGCTCACCATACTGAACGCGCTGGGTATCATCCAGACCGCCGCTGGCGAGGCTCGTAATGACCTTCTTGAGCTCGCGCATCGAGGACTGGATGCTCTCGCCGGCGGCAACCGCGGTGGAAGTGACGCCGCGGCCGACAGACAGACGCTCGTTCACGGCCGAAAGGCCGCTGAGGTCGGTCCGCAGGCCCTGGGCCACCGCAAACGCAGCACCGTCGTCGAACGCGTTGGCAACGCGCAGGCCGGTCGAAACACGGTTCTGCACGGTCTGCAGGGACTCGTTGACGCGGTTAAGGCCCTGCAGGGCCACCATTGCGCCGTAGTTGGTATTGATCGAGTTGGTCATGGATCAGTCCTCATTTTAAGGAATGGGTGTGCTTTTTCACCCTGACAGGATAGGCTTATACCCATCCACTTGGGTATGGCAAGCGCAGATTTACCCAATCGATATGATAGATACCGGGCCAGGGACATGATGACAGAGTCAAAGGGCAGTCTTCTGGAAAAGATCGAGCGGCTGGAAAGCGGCGGATCGTATGCAGAAGCCCTGAAAGCTCTTGAAGAGGCGGACTGGTCGGATGATCCCGATCTTTGGCTGGCCCGGTGTAGCCTTCTGGCGTCCATGAAGTCATCCGCGACGGAGGGCGCCTATCTTGACGCCATTGCCCGCTGGCCCGGCCATGCGGAGTTCGCGTTCAATTTTGGCAACTGGCTGCTGCGTGCGAATCGGGTGGAGGAGGCGCTGGGCCAGTATCGGGAAGCCGTGCGTCGAAGCCCCGACCACACCAAGGCCATTCTGAATCTTGGCATGGCGGCCGCCGTGACGGAGCGCTGGGCGGATGCCGAGCCGGCATTGCAGCGCGCTGTTTCCCTGTTCCCGGACGTGCCCCAGGTGCGGCTGATGCTGGCCCGCACCCATGTCGGGCTGGGACGGCCGGAACTGGCCGCCAAGGTCTATGAGCAGTATCTCTGGAACAACCCCAACGATGCGGCGGTGCTGCTGGAGGTGGGGCAGCTTCTGCAGACCTATTCCAACTTCAGCATGGCGCTGAAGCTGATCGCGCGGGCCATTCCCCATGCCACGCCCTGGCAGCGCTCGCTCCTCCACGGTTTGATGGCGCGTCTGTACGGCGACAACGGGCAGCCGCGCCGGGCGGTGGAGAGCATCCGCGAGTCCCTGGCATTCGCGCCGGACAATGCGCAGCTTCATCTCGCATCGCTGATGATGCTGCACTACGCCATGCACGACGATCCAAGCGAGATCATGCGGGCAGTGAGGGAATTCGGGGAGCGGCATTCCGTCTACCGCCCGCGCCAGCACAAGGTGGTTCCGGATACGGAACGACGTCTGCGAGTGGGCTTGTTCTCCGGGAGCTTCCGCCGCCATCCGGTGGGTTACCTGACCCTGCGCGCCTTCGAGGCGCTGGACCCGGCCCGGTACGAGCTGGTCGGACTGGCGGCCGCCAATGATACTGACGACTACAACAAGCGGTACCGGGCATGCTGCGCCGAATGGCACGATGTCGGAAAGCTGTCAGAGCGTGAGTTGGCCGACTTCATCGCCGACCAGCGTATCGACATCCTGTTCGAGATGGCGGGCAGCGGGCGCGGCAGCAAGCTTCTGGCAATGGCGTACAAACCGGCGCCCGTCATTATAAAATGGGTCGGGAACCAGTACGGCTCCAGCGGGCTGCCGGAGATCGACTATTACCTGTCCGACGCCGTCGAGTCGCCGCCGGGCTATGACGAGGATTTCGCGGAAGAGCTGATTCGCATGCCGGACGGCTATGTGGTCTATGATCCGCCGGACTACGCGCCCGAAGTCGGCCCTCTGCCAGCACTGGCCAACGGCTATGTGACCTTCGGGTCCTTCAACAATGCCAACAAGCTGAATGATTTCAGCGTCGAACTCTGGGCCCGGGTGCTGCGGGAGGTGCCGCGCAGCCGACTTGTGTTGAAAAGCTACTCCTTCAACGACGCTGCCATCATCCGGGCGATGCAGGCACGCTTCGCGACCCACGGGGTGGAGCCGGGCCGACTGGAGTGCCAGCCTTTCTCCCCTCACAAGGAGTTGCTGGCGCAGTACAACAGCATCGATATCGGGCTCGACCCCCATCCCTATGCCGGGGGACTGACCACCTGCGAGTCCCTGTGGATGGGCGTTCCGGTCCTGACCCTGCCCGGCCGGACCTTCGCCAGCCGCCATTCCGCTACGCATCTGAGCAATGTCGGACTGGCGGACTGGATGACCGACAGCAGCGATGCCTTTGTCGCGAAGGCGAAGGCGTGGGCTGGCGATCTGGAGCGGCTGGCTTCCCTCCGCGCGGGGTTGCGCGATGCGGTGGCGCGTTCTCCGCTCGTCGATGCCCCGCGGTTCGCCCGCAATCTGGATCGGGCGATGCAGGACGCATGGCGGCGGTGGTGCGCCGAGCGGACCATGGATGGCACGCCGGAGGCGCCCACATGGAACCGCCAGGACCTGCTGCCTTTGTCGGCGGTTCTGGAAGCCGACGCTCCTCCGGCTCCCCTGGCGGCGCTGCAGGCTAAGGCGGATGGAATGGCGGCGGAGCCGGCTGTCGTGGCCGCTGGCGCGCGGAAATCGCGTCAGACGACCATGCCCCTGGCGACGCTGGCCGTGCTGAAGGAGGAGATCGCCGCGAGCAGGCCCAGGACCATTGTGGAATTCGGCAGCGGTCTCAGCACTGCCGTTCTGGCGGCTGCGCAGGCGGCGGCGCGGCCCGGCGAGGACGTGGTGTACATCTCCATCGAGCAGTCGGTGGATTGGGCCGGTCAGACGCGGCAGTTGCTGAACACCGTTGGAGTCAGGCACGCGGATTTGCATGTGGTGCCGCTGGACGGCGTGTCGGTGCACCACGTCACCTCCAGCAGCTATGGCCTGTATCCGGCCCTGGCGGCTCGTATTCTTCGCGGACGTGCGCCTGACATGATCATCGTCGACGGGCCGCAGACCGGACCCGATAATTCTGAAAGCCGGTTCGCCACGGTCCCGCTTCTGCGCGGTCTGCTTCAACCGGGCACTGAGGTCTTCATGACCGAGGGGCTGGAACAGGCGGGCGCGCAGGCTGCTGACGAGTGGGCGCAGCTGAACTATCTGGAGGTGGCCGGCGTGCTTCCCGTCGACCGTGGGCTTGTCTATGCGCGGGCCGTGCAGCCTCGCCCGCCCCGCCGACGCGGAAAGGCAGCCGGGTCGTGAACGCGTCCCCGCCCCTTCCCCCGGAAGTCGAGATGGCCCGGCTTGCCGCCAGGGCGCAGAAGACCCCGGACGATCCCGTGCTGTTGGAAGCGCTGGGTCGGGCCTGTCTGCGTGCCAAGCGGATACCGGCGGCGCTGACGGTGCTGGCGCGCGCGGTACAGCTGGAACCCGACAACGCCGAGCGCCTACGCAGGATCGCCGGCATCCATCTGGATATTGGTCAAGAGGTGCTGGCCATCGATCTGTTCGCCCGCGCCGCCGCCGCCCGGTCGTCCGACGCCGAGGGATGGTGCGCATTGGGGGATGCGCTGTTGAATGCCCGCGAGCCGGTCCGGGCGGAGGAAGCGTTCGCTCGGGCGGCCAGTATGGCGGAGGCCTTGCCCCGGCCGCGCCTGGGGCTGGCGCGTGCGGCACTGATGCAGGAGCGGTTGGCGGATGCGGTGCGCCTGGCCGAGGAAGTCATCGCACGGGACCGGAAATCCGCCGCAGCCTATCTCGTCCGCGGCACCGCGCGCCTTCGGCTTCGCGAGGTGGCGGATGCCGTTCTGGACCTTGAACGTTGCATCCTTCTGGACCCCGACGCAGCGGACGCGCACCACAATCTGGTTGCGCCGCTGCTGTCCATCGGGCGTCTGGAGGATGCAGCGCGTCATGGCCGGCGGGCACTGGAGCTGAAGGATCGGAGCGTCTGCCGCGGCTCCCGGATCTGGACGCCGGCACCATACCGGGATACGGGCGTGAGGGTGGTCAGCTTCAGCCTGTGGGGGGAGGATCGGCGTTATATCACCGGCGCCATCGCGAATGCCCAGGCCGTGCCCCGGTTCTATCCGGGCTGGGAAGCCTGGTTTCACGTTGACGAAGCGATGCCCCGCGAGGTGCTGCACGAGCTGGCCGGAACCGGGGCCAGGATCATCCCGATGCGAAGGACCATCGCGACGGAGGGGCTGTTCTGGCGCTTCTTGCCGGCATCGGACCCGGGGGTCGCGCTCATGGTCGCCCGCGATTGCGACAGCCTGCCCTCATGGCGGGAGGCGGCCGCTGTTCGCCAGTGGGAGGAGAGTGGTCGCGCCATGCACGTCATGCGGGACCATATCGCCCATTGCGAGTTGGTGCTGGCCGGGATGTGGGGCGTGAGGGGCGGCGTCATCGCCGATATCGGTGCCCTTTACCGGCCCTATATCGGCGCCGGGCGGCCCCGTTGGGCCGACCAGGATTTTCTGGCCGAACGGGTCTGGCCGGTTCTGAAGGACAGCGCCATCATCCACGACAGCGCCTATCCCCTTTTCGACGCCCTGCCCTTTCCCGAGGTTGAGGACCCGTCGGTTCCCGGCGGGCACATCGGCGCGAAGCTCGACCTGACGGCGGCATAGAAAACCGCGCTGCCTCAGCGCTCCTGCGGTTGGGGCAGATCGACGAGCGCGTCTGTGGCTTTCAGCACCGAATCCTCATACTGGATCAGTTCCCGTGCAGCCTGAAGCGCCGCATAGAATTCTCCACGCTCCACCATCTCCCGCATTGCGCCGATGCTGGCCTTGACGGAGGGGTTGCTCGTCGCCTCACGGAACTGGTCCGTGTAGTCGTGGAAGAACTGCATCATCTGCGGCTGCTCCTCCACGTCGGAGATGTAGACGTTCTGGAGGCTGAAATAGATTCGCCGGGCCGGGGTATTCGCCTCCTCCGGACGCATGATCTGCCGGTCCACCATGAAGCTGGTGCGGTTCATCAGCACGATTTCCGCCTTGGTCTCGGCGCGGATCAGCGCACCGTTGATGATCATGCGTTCGCCTGCGGCAAGGCGGATCTTAAGAGCCATCTGGTCGGATCCCCGATTTCAAACCGTTCAATGCGCATGGGGCGCAGGCTGTAATCGCCGCGCCGGCCGGAGCGCAGTGTGACAGAGACAAAGGGTTTCGGGGAAGTGGACAACTGAAGCACGATTGCAGGTCCGCTCAGATGCGGCCTGACGTGATCCTGTGCTGACCGGGCCGGCATCTCGGATCGGAAGTAATCCGCATCCGCCCCCATGACCTGCAGGTTCGCATCGGCGCCGGAAGGTGGACCGGCGCCGATAAGGATAGATCAGCGAGTCACGGTTGTCGTGCTCGTCGTCGTCGAGGTGCCCGGCGTCGTGACGGTAGGCACATCCTCATCATCTGCCCCCGTCGCAGCGACGGCGAGCGCACCCGCCGCTATGGCAGCGAACCCGATATAGGGCAGCGCGGACAGGGCTCCGGACGCGAACTGGGACGCGCCGGCAGGACCGGCGGCCGTGCCCGTCCCGGCGCCGGCGCCGCCGCCGCCAGTAGTCTGTGCCTGCGCGACCTGAATTCCGGCCGGCTCTGCCTGAACCGGCGCATTGGCCAGGAGCATGGCAATGGTTGCTCCGACGGTGACGATCCTGTTCCGCATCGCTTTCCCCCTTATGTCAAGCCGGCCTGTTCGCAGCAGCCGACGGCACCGCAACACTTGAAGTCAGAAGTTAGCGACCCCCCAGGTCGCATCCCCATACGGGCAAACGGGTAGGGATTCAGCCATTCGGGGTAGAGGGCGGGCAGGCCGTACCCGCTGGTTGCCGAGATCGGCCCTGAGCCGGTCCAGGCGGCAGAAATTGCCGCCCAGGGGTAAGATGTGCCCGCCGCAAGCCCCTGAAACCTCAGCAGATCCGGGGAATCCGCTTGGCCCGGACCTTGCATCCCGATCATCCGTCGTCGTGAACGGGAACTGCTTCGATGTCCCTGGACATATCGCTACATACGGCCATGAGCGGCCTTCGCATCGCGCAGCGTTCGCTGGCGACGACGGCGCAGAACATCGCCAATGTCGATACGCCGGGCTATTCCCGCAAGATATCCACGCAGCAGTCGCTGGCTCCGGGCGGAGTCGGCGCCGGGGTGCTCGCCGGTACGGTCCGGCGCCTGTACGACCAGTCACTGCAGACGGAACTTCATAGGCGCACTGGGGATTTGGCCGCATTGCAGGTGCGCAACAGCTATCTGCGCCGCATCGAGGAGGTCCAGGGAGCGCCGGATGCCGGGATCAACATCTCGGCCCGCCTGACCGCCGTGCGCGACGCCTTCGTGCAGTTGGGCACTACGCCGGATGACTCCATCCTCCAGACCAACGCTCTCATGGCCGCCGACGACTTCGCGCGGACCATGAACGACGTGTCCAGGACGATCCTGGCGACCCGCAATGCCGCCCAGAACGAACTGACCGAGGGTCTGGCCAACATCAACAGCCTGTTGAAGCGCATCGAGCAGCTGGATGCCCAGATCACGCTGGACATCCAACGTGCGGGCGGCGCCACGGACCTGGAGGACAAGCGGGACGCCGCCGTTGCCGAGCTGTCGGAACTGGTGGGGATCAGGACCTTGCGGAGGTCAGACGGGTCCCTGCTCATTTCCACCACCAACGGTCTGACCCTGTTCGACCGCGTGCCGCAGACCCTGGAGTTCCAGGGGGCTCAGCTCGACCATACTTCCTACTACCGGGCATCCCCGCCTGGAACCGTGACCCCGATCACGATCGGATCGGGCGCGGAAAAGCGGGATGTGACGTCCACCCTGACCGGAGGTCGTATCGGCGGCCTGCTGTCGTTGCGGGATACGGAGCTGCCGCGGATGCAGGCCGAGCTGGACGAGCTGGCCTATCAGATGGCGGCCCGGTTCCAGGCCAACGGCATGACGCTGTATACCAAGGCCGACGGCATCACGGTCCCCGGCAATCTTCCGTCGGCCCACACCGGCTTCGCGGCGGAGATTCGGGTCGCGCAGGCAATGATCGACGATCCGCGGCTGATCGCCCTGGGAGACGCCGGCCTGTCGATCCTGCCGGCGCCGTCCGGCAGCGTCCAGGACCCGCCCTTCCCGCTTGCCCTTGGCTCGGCCCAGGTGCAGCGGATCATCAACCAGGTCTTTGAAAGCTCGACCGGGTCCAGCGTCACGCCCCACCGGGCGTTCGCGACGGGTGGGCTCGGCCCCGACCCGATGGCGAACTTGACGACGACGTTGCCGGCCATGGCGAAGCTCACCGACTATGCAGCGCAGCTCGTCGCCAAACATTCCGGCGAGCGCGGGCGCGTCGGCGCCGAGGAGGAGCAGGCCGGCGGCGTGCTCCAGTCCCTGCAGGAACGCTACCAGGATGCCACCGGCGTCAATCTGGACGACGAGATGGCGTACCTGCAGATCCTCCAGCGCAGCTATGCCGCATCCGCCCAGGTGCTCCGCAGCATCGATCGCATGACGAATGACCTGTTCAACGCCGCCTGAGGTTCCGAGGAGTAAGCCATGACCGTATCGACGCTCAGCCAGTATCAGCGCCTCATGCACAGCAGCAACCTGTTGCGTCAGCGGCAGCTCGACCTGGAACAGCAGATCGGCACGGGCCTGAAGGCGCCGGTCTATAGCGGCCTCGGCACGGATGCCGTTCGATCCCTCGATATTCGCTCCAAACTGTCGGAAATCGAAACCTATCAAAGCAACATCGCCCAGGTTCGCACCCGTACGGGCGTAATGGACACGGCGATGGTCCAGATTTCAGAGATAGCGCGCAATCTTCAGAAGGAAATGATCCGTCTGGATGACAGCAGCAACAGCAATCCGGAAGTCGTCACCGATATGGCGCGGCAGGCGCTACGTGACATCGGCCAGTTGCTGAATACGCAGGTGGACGGACGCTACCTGTTCGGCGGAAGCAGCAGCACGACGCCGCCGGTCAACACGGAGAATGACCTTGCCGACAGGGCCAAGGGCCTGTTCGACCAGACGGTGCCGACGACACTCACCGCCCAGGAGGTGCTGGATGGGATCTTCGCCGAGGTGTTTTCACCCGGCTCCTCCTACTCGGACCCGGTCACGAACCCAAACGGGCTTTTCAACGGCCCCCTGGCGGAGGGCGATTACAAGGTCACGACCAGGGTCGATTCGGGCTTTGATATCAGCTACGGCATCAAGGCGGATGCGGAGGCATTCCGCCAGGTCATCTACGGCATCGCCGCCATCGCATCTGTGGAGTACCCGGCGGATGCCGCTGGCCAGACGCGGTATCTGGAGGTCGTGCGCGGTGCGCGCCAGGCGCTCGACACCGGCGCTTCCAAGCTGGATCAGGAAGTCGGCATGCTGGGTTCGCTGCGGAGCCGGATGGAGACCATCTCGAAGAAGCACGAAAGCGTGGAGACCCTGCTGCGCGGTAGTCTGATCAATGCCGAGGATGCCGACATTGCCGAGGCCGTGACCAAGCTGAAGCTTATCGAGACCCAGATGCAGGCCACCTACTCGATGATCGGCAACCAGTCCCGCTTCTCCCTGGTGGACTTCCTGACCTGACCGAAAGGATCGCGTGCGGGCTCCGGCGCGGATGTTAAGGAATGATTGACACTCCTTTCTATTTGGGTATGTTGGTCTCGGGAGAGTACCATGAACCCTGTGGACGCCGTCTCCTCTGTGCCGCGCTATACCACCCCGACACCGAGCCGTGTCGGGACGGACCGGGATTCCAACTCTTCCGAACCTGTCGCTCCCGCCATTTCCGTCGCCGGCTATGTCAGCCCTCGCGTCCGGTTCGATCGCGAAACCGAACTGCTGGTGATCGAAATACGCGATATCCAGAACGGCGAGGTCGAGCAGTCCTATCCGCCCAAGAGCACGGTGGAAGCCTACAAGCGGGCCGCACGGACGGGCTCGCCAGGGCTGGGAGTGCCGGCGGATATGTATCGAACCGGCGAACAGTCGGGCACGGCAGAGCCGGAAGCGCCGACTTCGACGCCTGCGCCATCCTCCACTTCCCCGCAAACGCCAAAGCAGGCGGAATAGCCGCTGCTCCGCATGCCGGCCTGAAGGCCGCCTGTATGGAGCGGCAACGCCTGCTTAACCATTCGTGCCGGATAGATGCTGCATCGCTCCGGCGCCAACTCCGCCGTTCGAGGGGAGCAGCATGATTGACCAGGCAGACGCCGTGCAGGCCGGGTCCGACGGGTTTCAGCTGGAGCTGAAGCGGGTGGCCGCGGGCGGAGCGGTGGACATCCCCGCGCTGTTTCCCTGGCTCACGGCTCCGACGGTATCGGAGCGTGCCGCCGCGAATCGCAGGATCGGCGAAGCGCTGCTGCAATCCGGCCGTGGGCGGGATGCGACGCTTTATTACGAGCGCGCCTGGCGGCTGGAAGGCCCGCCAGTTGGGTGCGAGTTCCAGCTTCCCGACCTTCTGTTCCAGGCCAAGCGGCCGCGTGACGCTCTGGACTGCCTGCGCGAGGTGGCGTTCGACGCGGCCCGCAATGGACGCCTGGACGTCCTTAGCCGTGCGGTGGTGTTCTTTCAGCAATATTCGACCCATGGCGACAGGCCGCAGCAGGACCACATCGTGTCCCGCATGGCGGCGGAAGCCTTCCAGGCGGCGGCTGGCGATCCGCCGCCCGCAACGCCGCTCGACGGGCGCATCTTCCGGGTCGGCTATGTGCTGTATTGCGAGCAGGACCCGAAGAGCACCTTGCCGCCGATCTATCCGAACTATGCCCGCCATCATGATCCGAAGCGGGTGGAAGCACGGTTCTATTCGTTCCTGACCCGCGAAGAGGTGCTGAAGACCAATCCGGGCTTTGAGCGGATAGAGGCGGAACTGGCGGCCAGGGGGCAGGTGCTGACCTATGTCGGAGACACATCCGGCCCCTATAGCCGGGCCGCATCGGTCGCCGCCGCCATGCGCAAAGACGGCATTGATGCGGCCCTCCTGAACTACGGGCTCTACAACAACTTCATCCTGGCCTGTCTTCGTCCAGCACCTCTGGTCGCCACGATCGATTTCGGCGATCCGCAGCAATACACAGCCATTCCCATGGATGTGAACTTTACCCGGTTCGAGCACTTCAAGATGGAGTCCATGTGCCGGGCGGAGGAGCTGGGCCTGTATTTCCCTCGCGCCGTGCCCGACCGGTCGGAAGCTTATGCGCGGGCGGAGCTCGGCTTCCCAGAGGACCAGCCGGTCGTCATCTGCTGCGGCGCCACCTACAAATTCGCCAATCCCCGTTTCTGGGGAACGATCATCATGGCGCAGGGGATCGAGCGCAGGGGATTCTACGTCTTCGTCGGCATCACCGAGGAGGATCTGCCCGACGGCGTGAAAGACAAGCTCGACCTGTCGCGCTGCCGGTTCCTGGGCTTCCGAACGGACTTCAGCCGCATCCTTCCGGCCGCCGACATCCTGCTGGACACCTTCCCCATGGGCGGCGGGCACACGCTGCTGGAAGCGATGGCGCACGGCATCCCTTGTGTGATGCTGGCACATGACTTCAAGCGGCTGTTCGACAAACGCTACAATTACTTCCCATACGCGACCCTGCCTTACATCAAGGACCTGACCGTACCTGCGGAACGGTTGGACCAGGTCGCCCTGACCTTGATCAACCTGATCCGCTCGCCTGACGAGCGCGCCCGCTTTGGGCAGGCCGGACGCAGCATGTATGCGGAAGCCATGGACGGTCCGGCCTTCATGCGCCGGCTGGAAGGCATGCTGATGGGCGAATATGACGCGATCCGGCAGGCCCGTGATGCCGAGACTGGCGGAGCGGCAGCGGATATGCTACGAAAGAAAGGCGTGGATACCGCAAACAGTGGTAATGCCATAGCAGAAACATAGACGAGTGTACGCCATGCGAACCAAAATGGTTTCTGAGGCGTCGCAGATGGGTCTATCTGTCCCGGCCCTTGCGGACGCGGTTCCTACCGAACTCTGGCTCGATGCTCTCGAGGCGGAGGCGCTTGCCCACCCGGCCTCAAACCATCGGCTGCTCCGCCGGATCGCCGCGGGCGATTTCGCCGATATGCCGGAGGTACTGCGCACCATCGCGCTGCAGTACGGCCAGTACAGTCGGCACTTCATCAGCTATGTCGAGGGCGTGATCGCACAGCTCTCGAACCCCCGGCACGCGGACGCCCTTCGGCATAATCTGGAGGAGGAGCTGGGATTGCTGCCGGATGGAAGCCAGGGCAAGCCGCACCGGGAAATCTATCAGGATTATCTCCATGCCATCGGCGTGGATGCCGATTACAGCCGTAGCCAGCCCCCCATTGCGGAGGGGCCGTCCTGGGCAACCGCATTCCGCAGCCTGTGCGCCGACCAGGGCGCTGCGGCGGGCATCGGGGCGCTGGGCCTGGGCACCGAATTGATCGTCGCCCAGATTTACGGCTTCTTCCTCACGGCTCTGGAGCGTCACACCTCGCTCACCGAGGAGGACCGGCTGTTCTTCAGTCTGCACGCCGTATGCGATGTGGAGCATTCGGCGACCCTGCGCGGCATCGCCCACGATCTGGTGGAGAGCGAGCCTGCCGCTCGCAGCGAGGTCGAGCGTGGGATGCGCGCGGCATTGGCCCTGCGGGCTGAGTTCTGGACGGCGCTGGAAGGACATCTGGACCAACGCCTTGGGGCGAAGGCCGCCTGATGTCCGAACGTTCCGCCGATCCGGCGCGGCTCTATGATGGGAATGCGGGGCTCTGGCGTCGCACCGG
The DNA here is from genome assembly GCF_003568845.1 of Indioceanicola profundi. Classification (NCBI taxonomy): domain Bacteria; kingdom Pseudomonadati; phylum Pseudomonadota; class Alphaproteobacteria; order Rhodospirillales; family Azospirillaceae; genus Indioceanicola; species Indioceanicola profundi. The sequence continues at coordinate 88,130 of NZ_CP030127.1, forward strand.
CCCGAGCAGCCTGTCCGACTTTACCGGCCGTCCGCCCGTGCTGGAGCTGTGCGGCGGCGTTGCCGGGCTGGATGTGCTGGATGTCGGTTGCGGCGAGGGGTACGTCGCGCGGGAGATCAGGCGGCGGGGTGCGGCCCGCGTCGTGGGCTTCGACCTGTCCGCCCAGATGATCGAGCAGGCAAGAGCCACCGAGGCCGCCGAGCCGCTGGGGATATCCTATCATCATCTACCGGCGACGGAGCTGGACGGGCGTTTCGGCGCGTTCGACCTGGCCATTGCCGTCTTTGTCTTCAACTATGTCGCCATCGCCGACATGACGGAAATCATGGGGCGGGTGCGGCGGGTTCTGAAGCCCGGCGGCGCCTTCGTCTTCTCGGTCCCGCATCCGTCCCAGCACTTCGTCCATGATGGCCGCCCGCCCTTCTTCTTCGAGGGCTCCATTGGCTATTTCAGCGGCCGGGACCAGCGGCTTCCTGGGCAGATCCACTGCCGCAACGGGCGCGTGCTGCCGGTACAGTCCGTGCACAAGGTCTTCCAAGATTATTTCGACGGGCTTGCGGCGGCTGGTTTCACCAGCATGCCTACTGTCCGTGAGCTTACGGTTCGGCCGGAGCATCTGGAGATAGACCCGGATTTCTTCGGACCGGTGAAGGATGTGCCGCTCCATGTCGCCTTCCGCGTCACTGCCTGAAACCGGCGGTTCCACTGCCGTCATCCTGCGCAGCAACGACATCTGTCATCTTGGTATCGTCCGGGCCCTGAAGGCAGCCGGTGTCCGCACGGTCGCGGCGGTGTTCGACTATCCCGGAGCGCCCGATTGGCTGTCGGACGCCACCGCGGCGGCTGACCGGACCGTACGCATACCTAATCCCGGCGCGGATGAGGCCGGGGCCGTTGCCGCGCTGGAGCAATTGGGGATTGAGGAGGGTGCGGACGGTCGCCGGCCCATGCTGTGGGCGTCTTCCGATACCGGGCTGGTCCTGTTCGGCCGCAACGAGGAGCGGCTTGGAAAGCGGTTCCGGTTCCTGGGCGAAGAGCCCGATGGAAGGGTGCCCTGGCGAACCCTGGACAAGGGCCGTACCGCCGCCATCCTGGACGCTGCCGGGGTCGGCCAGCCGCTGACCCTTGCCTGTTCGACGTCTGGTGAGATACCGGCGGTCGCGGCCGCCATGCGCTATCCATGTGTCTACAAGCCCGCCGTGAAGGACCTGACCCAGAGCTTCTACCGGGGCCATGGCGGGTTGAAGGCGGTCACATGTGCCGATGCCCGCGAATTGAGTGAGCGGTTGCCGGCTGAAATCGCGGCGGGCCACCGGCTGGTTGTGCAGGAGCTGGTGGAATATGAGGGCGTGGAAGCCGAGGTGCCGTTCTACGCCTATGTGGACCGCTGCCACCGCATCCGCATGGCCCTGACCGCCTGCAAAGAGCGGGTGGAACCGCCGGGCTTCGGCACCGCCACGGTGCTGCGCATCACATGGCATCCAGAGCTGCTGGAGGCGGCGCAGACCATCGCGACGGCCCTGGCCTGGCACGGCCCGCTGATGATCGAGTTCACGCGCGATATGCGCACCGGTGCGTGGCAGGTGATCGAGATCAATGGCAGACCCTGGCTTCTGAACGACTTCTACCGTCGAGCCGGCTTCGACTTCGTCGGCATGATCTATCGGGAGCATGAATTGCCAGATGGCCTGATGGTCCCCTCCCCTGCCCTTCTGGCGCGCCGCCCGGTCATGGTGGACATGCCGGCAGAGCTTGCGGCCATGCGCCGGCATGGGGAGGCGGTTGATCAGCCCGTAATGGACCGCAGGCTCGCCGGGATCGGCGGTGATATCTATTTCAGCTACGACGACCCGGACGATCCCGGTCCGGGACGGGCCTGCCGACAGGCTATAAAGCAGCGGTACGGCGTGATCTATCCGCCCTCGTTTGACGATATGGGCGTCGCCGCGGACGCAGGCGGAAATAACAATCAACCCGGTTTGGATCAGCCCTTGCGGCGGGAGATGGTGTGATGACGGTCGATACGGCGGCGCTGTTGGACGGGGCCACGCTGAGGGTCTCCGGCCTTGCGGCACTGGACCCGGCAGAGGTGCGCCGGATCATGGTCAAATACAGCTTCTGCCGCATCCGCGGCCTGTTCGGTGCCGCGGAAATCCGCGCCGGGCTGGAAAGCCTGCGCCGGGGCTTCGACCCGTCCTTGGACAACCCTGTTATCGGGGAAGCGCCAGGCGCTGTGATGAAGAATTTCCAGAAGCTGGCCATCGGTGGGACGATGCAGAGCTGGGCGTACCGGCCGCGCTTCATCCGCATCCTCTACAATCCCCTGTGGGAGGCGGATATCTACGGGTTGCACGGGCTTTTCCGCAAGCTGGCGGCATTGCGGAACCGGCTGCAAGGCCATCCCGAGGGCTATGCCATCGACACCGTCGACGGCGGCATGTGGACGGCGGCCCGGGTGCAACATTACCCGGCGGGCGGCGGCTTCCTGATCCCCCATCGTGACACTGTGATCAGCAAGGTGAACAGCGATGCGGGGATCGAGCAGTTCTACCAGATACTCCTCCCCCTGACCCAGAAAGGCGTGGATTTCGAGCGTGGCGGCGGCTTCGTCGAGCTGGAGGATGGCGAGGGTCAGCGTGTCTACATCGAGGACAATATCGAGGCCGGGGATGTGGTCATGTATGACGGCCGCACCGTTCACGGCGTCGCCGACATCGACCCCCATAAACGCGTGAATTTGCAGACAATGGACGGGCGGGTCGTCATGTTCGCCTCCCTCTACAAGGATATGTCGGGAGACAGCCGGCTTTATGCCGAGTACGACCATATGGAACGGGAGGCGAAGGCATGAGCGCCGGCGATCAGAAGCCCAGCGGCGGCGTGGCCGCGCGTGTGGACACCCGAAGCGACGATTACCGCTCAGCCGAGCGCGAGCTTTACGGCATGTTGGACAGCATCTCGCTTCCCCGTGAGGAGATTTGCGAGAACCTGATGCTGTTCACGACCCCACAGCAGCTTCGCCGTCAGCTTTTCCTGTACGAAATTTATAAGAAAATCCTGGATGTGCCGGGCAGTATCATGCAGTTCGGCGTCCGCTGGGGGCGGGAGCTTGCCCTGTTCGAGGCGCTGCGCACCACATTCGAGCCATTCAATCACAGCCGCAGGGTCACTGGCTTCGACACGTTCGAGGGCTATGTGGGGCTGGATGCGAAGGACGGCCCGTCGCAGCAGATGAAGGCCGGCAATCTGGCCACCACGGCTGGCTATGACGCAGAGCTGGAACAACTGCTCCGCACTCGTGAGGCACTGAGTCCCATTCCCCACGTCAAAAAGTTCGATCTGGTGAAGGGAGACGTGGAGCAGACCCTGCCGGCCTATCTGGCGGAAAATCCGCATACTGTAGTGGCACTGGCCCATCTGGACCTGAATCTCTACCGCCCCACCCGCTTCGCACTGGAAACAATCCGGCCCCATCTCACCAAGGGCAGCATTGTCATCGTGGATGAGGTCAATCTGAAGACCATTCCAGGAGAGACGCGGGCGCTGATGGAGGTCTTCGGCCTCAACAACATCCGTCTCCGCCGCGACCCGATGGTCGGCCCGACCTGGCCGGCCTACTTCGTGATCGAGTAACCGGCACAGCCGGCCGGAAACGGTTTTTACGCCAGGGCTTTCATGGCCGCATCCAGCACACGCTGGATATCCACGCCGGGCCACATTGGCAGGCGGATCAGGCAGTTCTCGGCATGGCGGGTCACGGGGCAATCGCCATTTGCCCGCCCCAGCCTTCTGCCGGCCGGCGTATCGTGCAGGGCGACATAATGGCGGAACACCTTGATCCGTGCCTCCGCCATTGACGCGGTGAACCGATCGGCCCTATCCATGTCGGTGAAGCGTAAGAAGAAGATATGGCCGTTGTGGCCAATTCCGGGACCCAGTTGCGGAAGCTCAAACCGGCCGGAGCCGGATAGCGGCGCAAGCTCACGCATATAGGTGTCCCAAAGGTCGCGGCGTGCTGCGGTTACACGCTCGACATCCTCCAACTGCACGGACAACATGCCGGCCTGAAGCTCGCTCGGCAGGAAGGAGGAGCCGAGGTCGATCCAGGTGTACTTATCGATCTCTCCTCGCACCCAGCGCTTTCGGTTCGTGCCCTTCTCCCATAGCACCTCTGCCCGCTCCACCAGTTCCGGGTCGTTGATGATCAGCGCGCCGCCCTCCCCGCAGTGGATGTTCTTGGTGGCATGGAAGGAAACGGCCGCGAGATCGCCGAAGGTGCCAAGAGGTCGGCCATAGAAGTCTGCCCCGATGCTCTGGGCGGCATCCTCGATCAGTCTCAAGCCATGGGCGCCGGCGATCGCCTTCAGCTCGTCTATCGCGCAGGGGGCGCCAGCATAGTGTACGACGCAGATGGCCTTAGTCCTGGGCGTGATTGCCGCCTCCACCTGCACCGGATCAATGGTCATGTCCTCCGGCCGGGCATCCGCAAAGACCGGTACGGCTCCTCGAAGTGCGAACGCGGAGGCGCTGCTGACGAAAGTGAAGGAAGGTACGATCACCTCGTCGCCTGGACGAAGATCCAGCAGCAGGGCCGACATCTCCAGTGCCGCTGTACAAGAAAGAGTCAGGAGAACCGGCGCATCATTGTGCATGCGGCTGAGCATGTCCTGACACCGCCGCGTGGCAGTTCCGCCGCCATGCATCGTGCCGGTCAGGACCTCGGCAAGTGCCGCAGGCTCCCGCCCAGTCAGATAGGGTCGGTGGAACTCAACAGCGTCGGAAAGGCTGCCGACGGTGCGGCTGTCCGGGATCATGAAATCTGCCCGATCGTTCGGAGCAATACCAAGGGATATTAAGGCCGGTGAAGCGTTAACGAAAGCTCTATCGAAAGAGACCGATTCCGGCAGGCAAAACAGGAACGCCGTTCCGGATGGACCTATTGATCAGGCGAACCTGCCTAGCTTGGTCAGGCAATGAGCACGGGATTTCGGTGGCAATGCGGCTGAACATCGGCCACTTGCGTGGAGGCGGCAATATTATCCGGCGTCGGATAATGCGCCGTAACCAGTCCCGCCGCTCTCTGTTGGGGCCTGAACCAACATGTGGACAAAGGAGCCAAGGCATGAATGGTAGAGACCAGCAGGGCCGCTCCAATCCAGGCGGCGGAACGGAACCGATGAAGCCCGGCAGCGAAGCCCCAGCAGGAACCGTTGGAACAGGCGACGCCGTTTGTCCGGCCTGCAAGGGCACCGGGGTGATTTCGAGGAGTGAGGGCGGCTCTCGTTGTCCAAACTGTGCCGGTACTGGCGTGGTGACAGAAGGAATTGGCGGGGCATAACGCTAGTGCGCTGGTCCGCGGGTATCCGGCCCTAGCTTGATGGAGACGAGCAGTTTCTGCAGATGCCCAATCTAAGCCGGGTAGGATGTTGCGTCCTGCCCGGCGCCTGTCTTGTCACAGGAAGCTTTGAGTCCTGGTGCGGCGAGGCCGTGCAGATGGCCAGCAACTACGCTAGGCTAGAGTTCGGTTTGAACAATCTCCTGCCAATATCCTGCATGCCGCCCAGAAAGTTCCCGCCCGACATGGTGTCCAGTTCAGATGGCTCGGCGGCCGTTCCGAAACGGCACCGTCGGCGCGATAATCCCGCACAGTTCGACCTGTTCGAGATGCCGGAGGCAACGGCTGTCATGCTGACCTTCTCTGGGCGGACGGTCGACCTTGAAAACCCTGATCTCTCCGCGTTTGACATCACGGACATAGCGCGCCCTCTTGCGTACCAGTGTCGTTTCGTGGGCAATACCATTGCCTTTTATAGCGTGGCACAGCATTCAGTGCTCGCAAGCTACTTGGCACCCAAGGGATTCGAATACGATGCCTTGATGCATGATGCCGAGGAAGCGTTCACAGGCGATTGGCCGACGCCCTGGAAGGTGCGGATTGGCAGGGCAGCGATTGAGGAAGCTGTCGCTCCATTGAAGCGCGAGATCGCCGAACGGTTCGGAACTCGCTATCCCCAACCCAAGGAAGTCAAGCTGGCGGACCAGCGTGCGCTGGCAACGGAGCTACGGGATCTCTGCGCACCCCATCGGGTAAACTGGAAGGACCTGCCCAGTCCGGCAGTAGAGCCGATCCAAGCGCTTGCGCCGGAGGATGCGCTTCGATCCTTTCTTCAGCGCTATCGCGAGCTGCGCAAAAGCTGACTATCCGACGTCGGATGCAGTCTGAATGCACGGCGGCAACTGGTTCCAGAGCGCAGGCATCTGGTTGACGAACGCCGTCAACCAGCTATAAATTGCGCCTGGGGGGGCATCACCGATGATTGGACAGGAACTACGTACCTTCCGGGAAGAACGGCTGAAGCTCAGTCAATCGGACTTCGCGGCATGGCTCAATGCACGGCTGTCGCGCCGTTATGACAAGGCCCGGATCAGCCGGTGGGAGTCCGGACGGGAGCCTATTCCAGAACCCGTATCCCGTCACCTGAAGGAGAGGCGCATGGGCGTCACGATCGCAATCGCCAACCAGAAGGGTGGCGTCGGAAAAACCACAACAGCTGTCAACCTGGCTTCGGCTTTGGCGGAAATCGGCCGCAAAGTCTTGGTCGTGGACGCCGATCCCCAGGCGAGTGCAACGGCCGCCGTTGGGCTGGACGCCTTCGAGTATGAGCAGCGTCAGGCGACGCTCTACCATGTGCTCTTTGGCAAGGTGGACGTCTCCCAGGCGCTGATCCAGATCGAGTCCGCGCGCTTTGACCTTCTTCCATCCGGCATTTCGCTGGCGGAAGGTGAGATGCGTATCCGCAATGAGGCGGGGGGTGAACTGGTGCTCCGCGAAGCTCTCCAGCCGCTGCACGACGTCTATGATTTCATTCTGATCGACACTCCCCCGAATCTCGGCCCCATGACGGCGAACGGCCTTGCCGCCGCGCACAAGGTGCTGATCCCGGTCAAGACGGCGTTCCTGGACATGCTTGGAATTCCGCTGCTGCTGGAAACTGTTGGGAAGCTTCAGCGCAGGCTCAATCCCAGCCTGACAGTCGTCGGTATCCTTCCCACGCTTCACGACCCGCGTCTCAGCGTGAACCGGCAGGTTCTGGAGGAGCTGCATGAGCGGCTTGGTGCGCGGACGCGGATTTTCCCGCCAGTCCACCGCGCCACCGGATTCGACCAAGCTTCCTATAATGGCGAGGTGGCGCTGAAAGTGCTGCCGACGGATCATCCCGTGAATTCGTACCGCACTGTGGCTAAGGAGCTGGCCAATGAAGCTTAAGCGCCGGGAGACCTTTGGAACCGCGATCGACCGGGTGGCCAAGGACCCGCTCTTCGGTACCTCTGCCGACTTTCCCCGTCTGCTTGAACTCGATGTCGGGCAGCTCCAACCCCGTGCCGATCAGCCTCGTCGGCATTTCGATCCATCGGCTTTGGAAGAACTGGCCGCCAGCATGGCGCGGGTGCGGCTGATCCACCCAATCCTGGTGAGGGAGCGGGAGGACGCGCCAGGCGTCTTCGAGATCGTTTCGGGCGAGCGGCGCTGGCGTGCGGCACAGATGCTGGGATGGTCCACCATCTTCGCCATTGTCACGACGGGCGATGTGGATGAGATCGCCCTGATCGAGAACCTGCAACGTCAGGATCTGAATGCGCTTGAGGAGGCCAACGGCCTCCAGCGGCTTCTGGACAAGCACGGCTACACGCAGGAAGAACTCGGTGCCGCCGTCGGAAAGAGCCAGGGCCAGGTCAGTGCGTTGCTCCGCCTGCGGACGCTTCACCCGACGATCCAGACCGAGTATCCGACATCGGATAAGCAGGTTGCCCGTTCATTGCTGATCGAGCTTGCAACGATCGACGATCCGGACCGGCAGCTTGCCCTCTGGCAGCGCGCCAAGGACGGTACCCTGACCGTGCGTGCGTTGCGTCAGGAGAAGGCGGGTCATGCTATTCCAACGCCGAGCGTGCCTCGCGAGAAAGGTGGCGCCAAGGTTCTGATTTCCGGGCTGGATCGGGTGGTGAAGGAATTGGAGCGGGTCAAGTCGGCCCAGGGTACGCTCGATACTTCCAGCCGAAGCCAGCTGCGGGACATGGCAGCCCGCATTTCTACCCTGCTGGACGAGATATAATCCGCCTATCCGACGTCGGATAGCCTGCGTCAGGCCGGGGTGGCCTGCCATACCCAATGGCTGCCCCGCTTACTGATCTCTTGAATGTGGCCGGCCGCTTTCAACTCTTCCAGCATGTTCAGAATGCCTTGCTTGGTGGTGCCGATGAGGGATGCTGCTTCGGTACTGCCGATAGCCGGCCGCTCAATCATGACCTGGGCGAGGCGGGGCAGGCGGCTGGAACTTCGGCGGCCGAGGCTTGCCTGCATCAACCGGTCATGCTGACGCGTCAATTCTGACAATAAGTCCAGGCCACGCCGGGCTGCTCTATCCACGCCGCGCAGCCACGCCTCCTCCCAGCCAAGCCGCCAGGGGGCGAAGTCTCCGGCATGCCCAAGAAAGCCGGCCGACACCGGCAGGCTCAATCCATCCAGCACGCCCATACGCCAGGGCCAAGCAACGGCAAGTACGCGGCCAACACAGCCGCCCACGCTGTCCGCCAAGCCTTCCTCATGCCAGAGGGTTACGATCTCTGCGCCGACCAGCAGAGGAGAGCGGCTGCGCCATGCCTCAATGCGCTCCGGCATGAATATCCTGGCCAAGCCTTCCGCCGCCGTCTGTCGCTCCGCCCGTTGTTCGCGCAGCCAGCCGGGCAAGGCCCCCATCCGATCACCCGTGCGCCGACCGATAACCCCAGCCAGTCGTGTCAGCCGTCGCGGCGTCCAGAAGGACCGGGGGCTCCGCCGTGCCGCTAGACGAAGGATGTCCAGGATTTGCAGCCCGGCGGAAAGGGCAGGGGAGGGCGCGCCCTCGTGACCCAGACCACACTCCCATGCGAGCAGATCGCCAGCATCCAGCAGATGGCCGTCCAGCCGCGCCGATGCTGCCGCCTCCAGCAACATCATTCGCGCCTCCCACCCAATACGCACCGGTTCCGGTGCCGCCCGTAGACGTCCGTCGAGGCGGCCTACGGAAATCCCGGCCTCGATCGCCACTTCAGCGCTCACGGCGCTCGATTCCTTGCCGCGCTGTAGCCTTCCTTTCGAAGCCGGCGCCGCGAACAGATCCTCATCCGACACAATGGCCAAGTCCGGCGAAGGGCAATCTAGAATCGGATCCTCATCCTCCTCATCCCACCTGCGTTCCGGTAAGATGTCTTCATGGGAAGAGAAGCGGATTCTCATTGTGGTCCATCAGAAAAATATGGCGGAGCGAACGTCTTGGAATCTCACGGGGAGAGAGGCCAATCGTCAAGCGAAATGCAGCTTAGCTGGTGTATGGGCTCTGGCACAAAGTTTAATGCTGGCTGTAAGGCCTGTACGGAGCCCGCAGTCTCAGGCCGCGGCATTGGGCAGGGTAGCGATAAGGACGGCCTGACCAGGCATGTTGTTTGCGGAAATGGATGCGGCTTGGCGGCCGTCCGGCTTCATTGCGGTCGCGGGTATGGGCTACTCGTTATTTGAGCTCACCTTGTACTGCTGATCCGTAACCTGCTCCATCCAGTCGACGACTTCGCCCTCGACATGCTCCTGGATGGCGATATGGGCCATGCTGTTGGTGGCGGTGGCACCATGCCAATGCTTCACCCCGGGCGGAATCCAGACGACGTCTCCGGGCCGGATTTCTTGCCGCTCGCCTTCCCATTGCTGGACCCAGCCCGTCCCCGCGGTCACGATCAGGGTCTGGCCGGCGGGGTGGGCGTGCCAAGCGGTGCGTGCGCCGGGCGCGAAGCTGACATTGGCCCCGGCGGCTCGGGTGTGCTCCGTTGCCTGGAACAACGGGTTCACGATCACGACGCCGGTGAAGCTGGCTGCGGGGCCGCTGGCGGAGGGGCGTGTACCGTTCCGCGTGACCTCGATGCCCTGCGCCAGGGCGGGCGCGCCGGCCAGAAGCGTTCCCGACAATATGGCTGCTGCAAGCGTTTTCATAACCTTCTCCCGATAGGGTCGCGAGTGTGGGGTGGCGCTGAGCGTATCCTCGATCGACCCAGGCCACGAATTCGGAGCGGGGTGTCGGCGGCGGGCCGGACGTTGGCCCCATGGGAAACCAGCCACAGCCGGGACTGCGGCCCATGCTGCCCGCGCCTCATCCCTTCACGGCTGCGCGGGCCGCCAGGTAAGCGACGAGCCCGGAGATGCAGAGGATCATGGCACTGGCCGAGAAAGCCGCTTGGTGGCCGCCCATGTCGTACAGAACGCCGCCGAACGCAGCGCCCGCCGTGATCGCCAACTGGATGGCGGCCACCATGAGCCCTCCGCCGGCCTCGGCGTCGTCGGGCATCGCCTTGGTCAGCCAGGTCCACCATGCGACGGGCGCTGCGGTGCCGATCAGCCCCCAGCCCGCGAGCAGGATGCCCGTCGGAACAGGAAAGGCGCCCAATACGATGAGAGCAACCGCGATCAACGCCATTGCAATCGGTGTTGCGACCAGCACGCCGTAAAGGCTCTTCCGCAAGACGAAGCCGATGAGATAGGTGCCCAACAGCCCGGCACCGCCGATAACGAGCAGGATCAGCGAGAGCGTGGAGACGTCCAGGCGGGTGACGCTCTCCAGGAACGGTCTCAGATAGGTGAACAGGGCAAACTGCCCCATGAATAGGAGCGTGACCGCAGCCATGCCATACTTTGCCTGCGGCCGTCCCAGGACTTTGAAGACATTCGTTGTCCTGGTACTGCGGTCGGAGGGCATCGCGGGAAGGCTCGTGAACAGCCAGACAAGCGTGATCGCGGCGAGCGGAACAACACTGAAGAAGGCTCCGCGCCAGCCGATATACTGGCCGAGAAAGCTGCCCAGGGGCACTGCGATGGTCGTGGCCAGCGCGTTTCCGCCATTCAGGAGCGCCAAGGCGCGTGGCACCTGGTCGTCCGGCACCAACCGCATGACGGTTGCCGTGGACATCGACCAGAAGCCGCCGATGACGACGCCGATGAGGGCGCGCCCGGCCATGAGCACCGTGAAGTTCGGCGCAAAAGTAACGATGAGCCCCGAGGCGATCATCAGCAGCGCAAGCGCCAAGAGAACCCTGCGGCGGTCGATGCCCCTCGTCACCGACGAGATGAGAAGGCTCGTCATAACAGCAAAAATGCCTGACACCGATATTACCTGGCCGGCTCCGCCTTCCGTCAGGTGAAGGTCGGCTGCGATCGGCGTCAGAAGGCTGACCGGCATGAACTCGGAAGCGATCAGTGTCGAGACGCAAAGGGTGAGGGCGAAAACGGCTCCCCATCCTGCGGTCTGCGAGGAGGTGGTGCCGGCCGGATCGGCGGCTTGGAATGTCATCGATAGCTCGATCGGCTCATGGCGCCGGCAACATGCTTCGGCTCCGGACAGGGCGGACGAGGTGTCCGCAGCCATGAGATAGCAAGGAGGACCTGGGCGGAGCAGGCGGTCCTGGCTTGATGGATCAATGTGCGGAATTCAACGATCCATAGCCGGATGCCCGATGTTCAAAGCCCCAGCGGCCGGATCTCGCGCACGAGATCGATGAACAGACGCAGCGCCGCGGGCACTTGGCGCCGGCTCGAATAGTAGATGTGGAAACCCGGCCCGAGCGGCGCCCATTCATCCAGAACGCTGACGAGGGCGCCTTCCAACAGCGCTTGGCGCACCATCGGCTCGCAGACATACATCAGCCCCGAGCCCGCCTTCACGGCTGTCAGCGCGACCTGTCCCTGGTCGACGATGAGCGCCCCAGGCACGCTGACGTCCAGTCGCTCCTCGCCGCGTTCGAATTCCCATCGATAAATACGGTCGTCGCCAATGCGGATGCGGATACAGCGATATGACCGAAGCTCATCGGGATGGGTTGGCGCGCCGAACCGCTCGACATAAGCTGGAGCCGCAACAACGAGCCAACGGATATCGGCCGACAGGCGTTGGGCGATCATGTCCTCAGGCACGGTGCCGCCATAGCGGATGCCGGCATCGTACCCGCCGTCGATCACATCGATCATGCGGTTGCTGACGGAGACCTCAAGCTCCACGTCGGGATAGCGATCGAGAAAGGTGGACAGGACAGGGGCGACCAGATGGTCGGCGGCCTCGGTCGGAACGCTCAGCCGGATTCGTCCCATCGGGGCGTCGCGGAAGCGGTTGAGGACGTCGACCGCATGTCCGATCTCGTCAAATGGTTTGAGGATCGCAGACTGGAGCGCCTCGCCGGCCGCGGTCAGCGTCACGCTGCGGCTGGTGCGGTTCAGCAGGCGGACGCCAAGACGCTCCTCCAAGCCGCGGAGCGCGTGGCTCAGCGCTGAGGCGCTGATCCCGAGTTCGAGCCCGGCCCGACGGAAGTTCCGATGCTTGGCGATCTCAAGGAAGTAGGAAAGGTCGGCGAAGTCCGATCGGCGAAACTGCATCGGGCCACGGCTCCATGGCTGGGAAGATTGTCGAAACCGGGCTGCCAGAGGTTAGGCGACCGCATTGCGCCAACAAGGGCCTTGACGATCCAGCCCCGCACCCGCCGGGTTCACCTCCGCTTTTTCGGGCGAGACTACTCCACCTCCAACTCAATCCTAGCTGTAATCGCCCCTGGTTGGCGGAGCGCCTCCACACCTGCCTCGATGCGGCCCAAGGGGATCAGGCCCGCCGAGTAGTGAAAATCATGATAGAATACGGCCAGATTGCCCCATGGGCTGTAGAATGTGATGTCTCCAGCTGAAGGAGCGTAGCCAGCCGGTGCACCGTCGCGGGTCAGTCTGTGAGGCAGGTTACTTATCTTTTCGGTGCTGCCGTAATCCTCCAGCGTCAGGGTCAGCGGCAACATGGCGGCGAATTCCCGGGCCGCCTTGCTGTCATTCAAGGTTCCAGTGAGAACGGCGTCCGCCAGGATAATCCGGATCTCGGTGGCCATGATTGGGGTCTCGTCGGGCATGATGCGCGCGGGCTGCGGCCGCGGAGGGCTTTGGGACCCTGCCTCGAAGCCGAGGCCAGCGATGACCAGGATGGGGACGGTTACAATGGAAAGACGTTTTGGCATTCGCCTCCATACGCCTCGATGGCTGGAACATCCCGCATCCTTCACGATGCGTTGAACCGGGCTCATCGGTCCGCTCTCCACGTCAGGCGTTATCGACACGGTATCTCAGCCAGACGGCGCCCTCCTCCATGACTTGGCTACCCAAGAGGTGCATGGCCTGGACCGGCGCGTGCTTGCCGGCGTCGGCCGGAGTGGAGTCGAACACGCTCGGCGCGCCCGCCGCGCCGTCGACCAGGCGATCAGGCTGATCTCGTCGACAAGGCCGGCGCGCAGGAAGGCCCCGTTGGCTATACCGCCGCCTTCGAGAAGCAGGCGCTCCACCCCGACCTCCTGGTTGAAGGCCTCCAACGCGCGGCGCAGGTCCAGGCTGGTCTCGCCGGCGACGACGTAGGAGACGCCATCCGACCGGAGTCCGGCGAGATGGGCGTCCGGAACCTGCTCGGTAAGAACAACGACGATCAGGTCGCCGCCGATATCCGACCGTCCCCAGGCGATCTTCCCCTGCGCATCGAGCACCACGGCATAGCTTGGCGCATCGCGTGTGGAAAACCAAGGCTCGCGCGGGAAGGTGATATCGGCGACGGCCGGATAGCTCCCGGCCTTCGCGAACTCCTGACCGGTCACGCGGCCGACCAGCCAAGCCTGACCGCCAAGCTCCTGGTGCAGGCGCTCGAACAGATCGGTCTCCAGGCCATGCGGACGCCAGCGGCTTGGCAGAATCCGGCCATCGATGCTCGATCCCATATGGCAGATGATGTGCGGCTTCAAGTTTCACTCCCAGTGCTTGCCGTGAAAGCCGCGCTCTTGGCGAAAATCCGGTGCAGATTGCTTCTTCTGGTCTCAAGCCTCCCGGCTTTGTTGGCGAGGCTCCGACGTGGCATACTGTCAACCTCTTGAAGGTAGTTGCGCGATGCCGGCGAGATGAGCCGGCTTTGTCATTATGGGGCGGTGAGCCGATTTCATCGCTGTAGCCAGCCTGACTGTGCCCTTACCTCAGCCTTCTGTACCCCGTTGCCTATGTCCGGGCGGACGTTGATCCGGACGGGATCGCTTCGGCCCTAATCTTTCGGAGTACGGCATTGAGGGGGCATGGCATCGGGATGTTAATGCCGTTAATGTCCAGCCCGGCCTCGGACGCTGCCGTTGACTGGTTCGTACCCGTGTACCTCAGCCACAACAGAGTTGCCCATGCTAGCCCAGGCTGGTGATCCTAACACGCTCGAACGCCTGCGGGGGATTGCCGCCGATATTGGCCGGTCCGTACTGGCTGCGGATGCCGTGGAGATCGATCAGGCCGGTCGCTGGCCGGAACGTGGTTTGCGCGCCCTTGCTGATGCAGGATTGATGGGCCTGCATATTCCAAAGCGCCTGGGCGGACAGGAACAGGGTCTGATCGCGCTCGCCGTCATTACGGAGGAGTTGGGACGACATTGCAGCTCGACAGCCATGTGCTTCGGCATGCACAGCGTTGCTGCAAAGGTCTTGTCGGCAAAGGCCACTCCGTACCATGAGGAGCATTTCCTCCGGCCGATCGCGCTGGGTCGCCATATCACGTCGCTGTCCTTGAGCGAGTCCGGGACAGGCGTGCACTTCTTCCTACCGCGGGCCCAATTCTATCAGGACGGCGACAGTCTCGTGCTGGAGGGCAGCAAGAGCTTTGTGACGAGCGGTGGCCAAGCTGACTCCTACGTGATGTCAGCGGTTGCGCCGGGCCAGGAACTCGATCCCGGCACCTTCACCTGTTTTGCCGTTGAAGCTGGCACGCCCGGCCTTGAGTGGCAGCAGGACTGGCAAGGGTTCGGCATGCGGGGCAACAGCTCGCGTGGCGTGCGGCTCAACAGCGTTCGCATTCCTCGAGAGAACCTGCTTGGCGCACAAGGCGATGAGATCTGGTACGTGTTCGAGGTTGTCGCACCGTATTTCATCATCGCGATGGCGGGCGTATACCTTGGCATCGCACAAGCAGCGTTGGACGCAGCGACCGCCCACCTCAAGGAGCGCCAGCACACACATACGGGCGGAACGCTCAGCGAAGTTCCTGTCCTGGCAAACCAAGTCGCTGAAATGTGGATCGCGGTTCAGCGGACGCGCCAGCTTATCCACCACGCCGCTCGTTCGGGAGATGCCGGTGATGCGCAGACGGCGCTCGCGTTGTTCGCGTCAAAGGCCGATGTCGCGGACATGGTGACCTTTGTTACGCAGCAAGCCATGATGCTGAGCGGCGGTAAGGGGTATGGGCAGAACAGCCACATCGCCCGGCTGATGCGCGATGCCCAAGCGGCACATGTCATGGCGCCGACCACGCAGCTTCTCAAGACTTGGCTGGGCCGGTCGTTGCTCAACCTTCCACTGCTATAAGGGGCGAATTGGATGAGTGCTCCGGTCACGTACCGGATTGTTCTTGTTGGCACGCGGGAGGATCTCGCGCGTGTTCGCACGGCAGTGGACTCCATACCGACGCATTTCGATGTTGAATTCTTTGAGCGCCCCGCCGAGGGAATGGTTCCATCCGCTGACATCGTCGCCTCATCCCCAGATATCATTGTCATCGGTGCATCACAGCAAGGTCCCCTGCCGCTGGCCCGTCAGATGCGGACAGCCTGTCCCACGTCGCAGATCGTCTTCCTCCTCGCGCCTGAGCGGCTTGAGCGCTTCCGGTTGAGCCTGCCCTTCGTCCCGAACCTCGCGTCTGCATGGACCGCGAGCATGACGGCTGACGCTTCAAGTCTGGGCGCCTTGCTCACTGAGGCGGCCCACGCCGCCCGCGAGCGCGCCGCGACGTCGATCGTGTTGGGGCGGATCAATCAGAAGCTGGCGCTCGCAGCCAGGGGCTCAACCGAGCAGGTCAGGCGCTCGCAGTGGGCGCTCTCCGAGCGTTACCTTGCGACAGTTCTCACGCAGTCACCCGATGCTTTCATTGCCCTTGGGAAGGATGGCGCGGTCATTGCGCACAACGACGCGGCCGCACGCCTGTTCGGTGATGGGTTGGAAATGGCGCAGGCCAGCTCGGTGACAGCTCTCTTCCCGGAAGAGGAGCATGCAAAGATTAGAGAAGCAGTTGCGCGTGCCTGGAGTGGCGAGGTCCAGGCGCATATCGATGCTTGTGTGATGGCCAAGGACGAAACCTGCATCTATGTCGAGCTTTCGCTGGCCACCGTCAACGATGAAACCGGCGTGGCGGCCGGCGTCTCCATCATCGCCCGGGATGTTACGGAGCGCCAGCGCACGCAGGACCGCCTGCGCGAAGCGGAACGCAGGCTGAATGCTGTCCTTGATAACGCCTCGGTATCTGTCTTCCTCATGGATGAGCGTCAGCACTGTATTTACATGAATGCCGCAGCCGAGAGGCTGACCGGCTACAGCTTCGCGGAGATGCACGGCCGGCCATTGCATGATGTGATCCATCATACCCGGCCCGACGGCACGCATTATCCTATAGAGGAGTGCCCGATCGACCGTGCCTTTCCGGAAAACAACAACATGCAAGGCGAGGACGTGTTCGTTCATAAGAACGGCCATTTCTATCCTGTCGCCTTTACGGCCAGTCCTGTTCGCGATGACGCTTCCCACACGATCGGGACCATCATCGAGGTGCAGGACATCACTGAACGCAAGCGGGCCGAGGCACGCCAGAAGCTACTTATCAACGAGCTGAATCATCGGGTGAAGAACACGCTGGCTGTGGTGCAGGGGTTGGCTCACCAGTCCTTTCGAGATGGCGCTCCCATAGCGCAGGCGCGCAAATCGTTCGAGGCGCGGCTCGGGGCCCTTTCCGTGGCGCACAACCTGCTGACGCGGCAGAACTGGGAGTCGGCACTGCTCGGCGATACCGTCGCGGCTGCGGTGAATGGGACGGCCGGAGGCAACGCGGATCGGGTGACTCTGCTCGGACCGGATATATTGCTGGCACCGCAGACAGCGGTTTCGGTCGGTATGGCTGTGCATGAACTTTGCACAAACGCCATCAAGTATGGCGCTCTATCAAACGCCAAAGGTCAGGTTTCTGTTCGGTGGGAGGTGCAGAACAATGACAGCGGCAGGCGCCTGCGGTTGGAGTGGACGGAGAGCGGTGGTCCGCCTGTCGAACCGCCAGCCCGTCGCGGATTTGGATCGCGCATGATCGAGCGCGGCTTGGCTGCTGAGTTGTCCGGCGAGGTGCGGCTGAACTTCCGCAAGGAAGGCGTCGTATGCACCATTGACGCGCCTCTCCCTCAGCCACTGAGGTAACCGATGCTGGCAGGCAAACGGGTGCTGATCGTCGAAGATGAGCCCGTCATTGGCTTTGTGCTCGAGGATATGCTGGATGCCATCGGATGCAAGCCGGTTGGGATCGCTACGCGTGTTGAACAGGCGCTGGAGATCGTTGCGGCGCGGGAGATCGATGCAGCCATTCTGGACGTCAACATTCACGGTCAGCGCAGTTATAGCGTGGCCGATGCGCTCGTCGCACAGGGCGTTCCCTTTATCTTTGCGACTGGATATGACGGCACTGAGCATCCGAGCCGATATCGGCAGGTGCTTACCTTGGCCAAACCTTACAGCATTGATGACGTGCAGCGTGCCCTGACAACTGTAACGGCCGGGACTGACGCTGGCCGGTGAAGAGCGGCCCAGCCGGCGCATCTGCTGTCGACCCGATCTCTCCAATGCGGACCACAAAATCTGAAGATCGCCCGAAAAGGAAGCCGACCGGGCGGCTACCGAAGTCTCCTACCAGAGGGTCTTTCCCTTCGAGTACAAAGCACCGGACCATTGGGGTGTAGACCGGCGCAGGATAGCGGGATACGGCGATGCCCGCATCGGACAGGCGCTGCCCTTGATCGGCGTCCAAATTCAGCTTCGCCTGCACCTAGGTAGACCGGTATGCTTCCGCTCGAGGCCATTGCAATATAAAACGATCGTTTTACATTGTACTTCATGGACAAGCGCACCGACATGATCGCGGGGGCGGCTCTCGCGTTCGAGGCCGAAGGCTTTCGAGGCATCGGCATCGACGGGATTCTTGCCCCCTCCGGAGCATCGACCCGCACGCTCTACAAGCACTTCGGCTCTCGCGACGGGCTGGTGCTCGCAGTGCTGGAGGAACGGCACCGCGCCTTCATGGCGCGACTAGAGGGGAGAAGTGAAGTAGCCGATCCCGTCGGCGAACTCTTCGACACGCTGGAGCGATGGCTGATCGAGCATGGAGCACGAGGCTGCATGCTGCTGCGCGCCCGCAGCGAATATGCCAACGCAAACGAGGACGTCGTCGCCCTTGTCCGGAGGCAGAAGGAGGAATTTGAAGGCGAGATCGCCAGGCGCGTTCAGACGGTGCTAGGCCGCGCCGATGCCGAGCTATCGACGCAAGTCTGGCTTCTTTTCGAGGGAGCGACGGCGGCGGCGAGCGTTTCCGACTTGTCGGTCGTCGGTGTGGCCAAACGTGCTGCGGCCATTCTGCTGACGGCAGCACAAGGCCGATCACAATGAACGGGCGGGGCAATTTTGTCGCGGCCGCCTTTGCACTCACGGCGCTGGCGTACGGCCTTGCGCGCTTCGCCTATGGGCTCCTGCTTCCCGATATCCGGGAAGATCTTTCCTTGAGCGCGACGGGGGCCGGTTGGATCGGGGGCAGCGCCTTCGCGGCCTATTGCTTCGGCATCATCCTCGCTTTTGTCGCCGGCGCCCGGCTCGGCGAGCGCCATACCGCAGTCTTGGCCAGCCTGATGGCGACCTGCGGGCTGGCGCTCGCCGCCGTCGCGTCATCGGGCTGGTGTCTCGGACTGGCGATCGCGCTTGGTGGGCTTGGCACCGGGCTGACATCCCCACCGCTTGCTGCGGCGGTGGAGCGATGCCTGGACAACGCGGCGCGGCCAAAGGCAAACGGGGCGATCAACGCCGGCACGGCGGCCGGAATTGTCTTTTCCGGTATCGCGGTCATGGTGTTCGCCGGTGGCTGGCGCGCGCTTTACATCGTCTTCGCGGTGATCGGCGCGATGGTGACGGTCTGGTTGTGGTTCGCCACACCGGCAGTTGCCCGCGAGCGGGCATCGGGTGAGCTGTCTCTCAAACACCTGACGCGTAAGGGTGTTTGGGAGCTATGTGCTGGCGCGTTCCTGATGGGTGCCGCCAGCACCGCGATCTGGACCTTCGGGGCCAACATCATGCGCGACGATCTCGGGTTTGCCGATGGTCGCATCGCGCTTGCCTGGATTGTTCTGGGCAGCGCCGGCATTTTCGGCGCGGGGACAGGCATTCTCACAGTCCGCTTCGGGATCGGGCCGGTCCATCGTTTTGCGGTATTCGCGATGGTCCTGGCCCTGATCGGGCTTGCTGCCGCGAGCCTCGCTCCAATGATCGCCTTCGCTGTCATGGGGCTGTTCGGCGTGGCCTACATCGTATCGAGCGGTGCTTTTCTTTTATGGGGAATCGCACTGTGTCCCGATCGCCCGGATTTCGGCCTCGGGCTCCCATTTTTGATGATCGCGCTCGGGCAGACCGCAGGGGCTCCCCTGTTCGGATCCGTTTTCGACCTGGCTGGCAGCGCGACGGCGCTTCTCTCCTCCGCCATGGTGATGGCAAGTGCTGCGATCTGGACCGAAAGCGTGACCTCGATATACGGGAAAGGGGGCGCGCCGCAGCGGGAAGCTGCGTCTTCTTGCGAGGCGTCTAGACCGTCGGGTTTCTCCGCAACGCCGCGCGAGACGCCTTCGGGTGGGCGCCATTATGGTGATCGGATGGACTGACCTTGAGGCCCTCTCTTGCTGAACGATCCTCGTAGACCCGAGAACCGCGAGCCGGAGATCGAGAAATATCCACGGGATGTCCGGTTCCTCATTCTGACAGGAGCCGCGATTATCCCGTGGGTCATGATCGGGTACGGTGCCGCCCTGGCTTCAAAACGGTCCCGGAGATAGGGGCCGAGCCCGCAAGGTCCTCAGCCTCGGCCCAAGCCGCCGTGGTCTATGGGGCTGGTCCGGCGGCATTGTCACGGCAATTTCGGCGGCAGTCCGTTCACTAGGTAGCTGGTTGGACACCACCGATCTTGAACGTCCGTCATCAGTTCCATCCGCCGTCATCCAACACCCGATCCGGCCGGTTTTGCGGTTCAGGTTGAGCTACGACACAGGCCATGGACGAGAAGCTCTCTGCACGCCGGCTCAGTTCGCGTGACCCTGCCACGCCGCCGAAAGCATCCGTGTCATAGCGGCTTTCATGTCTCTGGCCGGCGGCAGTCCGAACATACGGCCATATTCGCGCGTGAACTGCGGAACGCTTTCGTAACCCACCGCG
This sequence comes from Indioceanicola profundi, assembly GCF_003568845.1. Taxonomy (NCBI): domain Bacteria; kingdom Pseudomonadati; phylum Pseudomonadota; class Alphaproteobacteria; order Rhodospirillales; family Azospirillaceae; genus Indioceanicola; species Indioceanicola profundi. The sequence continues at coordinate 108,467 of NZ_CP030127.1, forward strand.
TAGGCGGCGTTACTGATCATTGCGCCATCCGCCAGCATCATCCGGCGCGCCTCAATCAGTCTGAGCTGCTTTTGAAACTGAAGCGGGGTCAGAGAGGTGATCGCCCGGAAATGCTCATGGAACGACGACACGCTCATACCCGCAGCCTCGGCCAGTTGCTTCACCCTGAGCGGTTCGGCGAAGTTCGCGCGAATGAGCGCCACTGCGCGGGCAATCCGTTGCGCATGGCTGTCAGCAACGCCGAGGCTACGGATCGCTCCCCCGTGTCGACCCGAGAGCAGCCAGAAATGCAATTCGCGAAGCAGCTGCGCCTGCAGGATCGGCACCGAGGCAGGCCGGTCAAGCAGTCGCATCAGGCGCAACGCGGCATCGGCTGCTTCGATTTCTGTTGGATTGACGCGAACCGCCGCGCCGGTAGCGACAGGGAGGGCGCCCATTTCTACGACAAGCGCCTCGATCACGGCGGGATCGAGGTCCAGGACGAGCGAGAAATAGGGAACAGCGATGCTGGCGCGTGTGATCTGGCTGACCGTCGGGACGTCTGCGGTGATCAGAAGGGAATCGCCGGCACCGAAGTCGAAGCTATCGCTTCCCATGGCAACCCGCTTGCTGCCCTGGAGCACCAGGGCGACCAGCGGCTTGCAGATGGCGTATTGCATCAAGCTGGGAGCAGTCTCGCGAATAACCCTGAGTCCGGGGATCGGCGTTTGAGCAACCCCGTTCTCGTCGGCATGTGCTTCCGCATAGCGGCGGACGGCATCAAGCAAAGCGTCGGTCATGCACAGACACTAATCCGCATTGTTTGACGTCGCAACGCCTGGCGGAGGATCAGGCAAGAATGGCCTAGGATCCGGCAACATGGATCGGAGTTGGTCGACGATAGTGGGGTGAACGCAATGCTCACCTCCAAAGGAGTCATCTAATGACCACCATTTCGATCGTTACCGGCGGCAGCCGTGGCCTCGGCCGCAACACCGCCGTCAGCATCGCCCGCCGTGGCGGCGACGTCATTCTCACCTATCGCAGCGGCAGCGACGATGCGAATGCCGTCGTCGCCGAGATTGAGAGGATGGGGCGCAAGGCGGTCGCCCTTCAGCTCGATGTTGGCGCCGTCTCCACCTTCCCAGCTTTTGTCGAGAGCGTCCGTGCGGCGCTGCGGTCCAGCTGGGCTCGGGACAGCTTCGACCATCTCGTCAATAATGCCGGGCATGGCGAAATGGCCGCCCTTGCAGATACAACCGAAGCGCAGTTCGACAGCCTGTTTGATGTCCATGTCAAAGGCGTGTTCTTCCTGACCCAGGCTCTTCTGCCTCTCCTTGCCGACGGCGGTCGCATCGTGAACTTCTCGTCGGGCCTGACGCGTATCTCCTATCCGGGCTTCTCGGCCTATTCCGCCGCCAAGGGGGCAATCGAAATCCTGACGCTCTACATGGCCAAGGAACTAGGTAGCCGCGGCATCACCGCAAATACGATAGCGCCGGGCGCGATCGAGACCGACTTCCTGGGCGGCGCCGTACGCGATACGCCCGCCTATAATGAAGCGTTCGCCGCCATGACAGCGCTTGGCCGCGTCGGTCTCCCCGACGACATCGGCCCGGCAGTCGCGAACCTGCTCAGTCCGGACAACCGGTGGATCACCGCACAGCGGATCGAAGTGTCGGGTGGCCAGAACATCTGATCGCAGAGGGCGCACGAAGCCGTTGCGTCATAGCGCGGGGCCTTGAGGAGATGGGCGGAGGAGCAACATCCGCGATCAGGTCATCCCCTCCGCCTGGATGATCCTGCAGAACGCCATGGCCTCCCCCGGGAAGTCACCGGCCCACTGCCAAGCTCCGCTGGACTACAGCCCGCTGGACCTGCATACGCCCCGTTTTCAGCTGGGCTTAAAGGGCTTTTCATGCCTTGGCCGATTATCCCGGCCTCCATGAATGCCAAGCTCTGGGGAACCCGGGACGCTTCCGGGAGATCGCCAGGAGACAGCAACTTGGCGAATGGAACCCCTTGTCCTGGCATCTAGCTGGGCAGGGGCGAGGCAACGATTGCCCGTACCGTCATTGGGGACCGGCGTACGGGCGTATCCACCCCGGTCCCCCAGGAGACGGACCTCATGAGCCGCATCCGACCAACCATCGACGAGGTAAAAGGCAAGGTCGCCATCGTGACTGGCGCTGCCAGCGGCATCGGCCGCGCCACGGCCGAGCTGCTGCACGCCCGCGGCGCCTATGTCGTCGCCGAGGATATCGATCCCGCCGTCAGCGAGCTGGCACGCGATGGGCTGGTGCCTCTGATCGCCGATATCACCAAGGACGGTAGCGCCGAACGCGCTGTATCCACGGCCTTGGACCGCTTCGGAAAGCTGGACCTGCTGGTGAACAATGCCGGCCGCATTCTCTACAAGCCGCTGGTCGAGATGACCCGGGAGGACTGGAACTGGCAGATGGAGACGAACGTCACTGGCGCCTTCCTGCATTCCCGCGAGGCCATGAAGGCCATGATCCCGAACAGGTCCGGCGCCATCGTCAACATCGCCTCATACGCCTCCTATTTTGCCTTCCCCGGCATCTCTGCCTATACCGCATCCAAGGGCGCGCTGGCCCAGCTCACCCGCACCCAGGCACTGGAAGCCATCGAGCACGGAATACGGGTCAACGCCATCGGCGTCAGCGATGTCGTCACCAACCTGCTGAACCACTTCATGGAGGATGGCCGCGGCTTCCTGGCTGAGCACGGGAAGAATGCCCCGATCAAGCGGGCCGCCGACCCGGTGGAGATCGCGGAGATCGTCGCCTTTCTAGCTTCCGACCGGGCCAGCTTCATGGTCGGCTCCGTGGTGATGGCTGACGGCGGCATGAGCGTGGCGATCGGCTGACCGATTCGCGTGGCCCCTGGGTCAGTCCCGGGGGCAAGCGCTGTCATGGTCCTGAGCCGGAAAACCGGTCCTTGGGGATGGCGTGCAGGCCCTGGGGCCTGCCATGTTCAAGCGCTCGCGCTTCCGTTCATTGCCATATATGTCCGGATGACCTGACTGTCGTCGGCAGCGCCCTCGCCGCGGCCGGACGTGGCAAGGAAGAGCTGATGCGCAACGGCGGCCAGCGGAAGCGCAACCTTGGCGCTCCGGCCGGCTTCCAGCACGATGCCGAGATCCTTCACGAAAATATCGACGGCGCTGGTGATGTCGGGATTGCTCTCGAGCATGCGCGGGCCGCGGTCCTTCAGCATCCAGCTCGATGCGGACGACCCGCTCATGATTTCCAGCAGGATGTTCAGATCGACCCCTGTCTTGGCGGCCAGGGCGAAGGCTTCCGCCACCACGGCGATGTGAACGCCGCAGAGCAGTTGGTTGACGGTCTTGACGGTGGCGCCCTGTCCCGGCCGTTCCCCCACATGATAGAGCTTGTCGCCCATGGCCTCGAGCACCGGCCGGACCATCTCGAAGGTGGGCCGGGGGGTGGCCGCCATGATGGTGAGCGTACCATTGACGGCTCCCGCCATTCCGCCGGAGACGGGGGCATCGACGAAGCGTCGGCCCGCTCCCTCCACCTCCTGGGCAATGTCCACCACATCGCCGGGCTGACAGGTGGCCATCAGGATCACGGTGCCGCCCGGAGCAAGCGCGGACAGTGCTCCGTCCGCGACCAGCGCTGTCTTTGCCTGGGCGGCATTCACGACCATCAACACCAGAACGTCCGCACCATGCGCCGCTTCGCCAACGCTGGCGGCGCCGGTTCCGCCGAGCCCTTCAAATTTGCTGACGCTCTCGGCGCGGAGGTCGAAGCCCCGGACGTTGAACCCCTTCCTGAGCAGGTTGCCCGCCATCGGCATGCCCATGGACCCAAGCCCGATAAAGCCAATCTGTGTCATGCGAGGGCTCCTTTTCCGATCCTGTTCATCAGTAGAGAATGGCGGCCGGGACATACGACACCAGGGCCAGAACCCCGATGGCGACCAGGTAGAATGGCCAGAGTTCGCGGACGACAGCACCGATGGGCTCACGCGAGATCGCGGCCGCGATGAACAGGGTGGTGCCGATTGGCGGGGTGAAGAGGCCGATGCTGAGATTCACCGCCATCATGATGCCGAGCTGGATAGGGTCCAACCCGATGGCCTTGCCCACGGCGACGAAGGTGGGGCCAAGCAACAGGATGGCCGCCGGAAGATCGAGGAACATACCGACCACCAGCATGATCACATTCATGGCCAGGATGATCAGCCAGGGCTCCTGCAGAACGGTCTCGGCGTACGCCACCACGGCGTTGGGGATCGCATCCGCGATCAGCACATAGCCGACGAGGTTGGAGGCGGCGATGACCAGCATCACGACGCCCGTGGTCACGACGGTGCCCACCAGCGCCGCATAGATGCGCCGCACCGTCAGGTCACGGTAGATCAGCAGGCTCACCACCAGGGCATATGCCACGGCGATGACGCTGACTTCGGTCGGCGTGGCAATGCCGAGGCGGAGAAGGACCAGGATGAAGACCGGCATCAGCAGGGCCGGGAGCGCTGTCAGAAACGCCTTGAGGATCTCGAGCGGACCCAACCGATCCTGCAGCAGCGGGAAATTGCGTACCCGCCCGCTGACATAACAGACGATCATCATGCCGGCGGCGAGCAGAAGGCCCGGCAATATGCCGGCCAGGAACAGCGACGCGATCGAGGCATTCGAAATGGTCGCATAGATGATCAACGGGATCGAGGGCGGGATCAGGCCGGCAATGACCGCGGCGGAAGCCGTGGTGGCGGCACCGAAGGCGCCCGGATAGCCCTCGCGCTTCTGCCAGGGAATGAGCATCGTGCCGAGTGCCGAAGCCTCGGCGACGGCGGAGCCCGACACGCCGCCGAAGATGGTAGAGCCGACGACCGTAACCTGGGTCAGCCCACCGGGATAGCGCCCGACCAGGGCGGCGGCGAAATGCACCAGCTTCTGGCCCAGCGTCCCGCTCATCATCAGGGCGCCGGACAGGATGAAGAAGGGAATGGCAAGCAGGGGGAAGCTCTGGGTCGGCTGGAACAGCTTGACGACGGAGATCACGGCCGACACCTCTCCCATCGTCAGGACGGCGATGCCGGCGCTGATGACAAGGGCGTAACCGACCGGGAATGACAGCAACAGCAGAACTGCAAAAACCGCGATCATCACGAGTGTCATAGTTCTTCCTCCGCTGCGTGGGCACGGACCAGCCGCGGGTCCTCCGCCAGGAGAAGCCGGCCGAAGGTGGTCACTGCCGTCAGGCCGATGCCGACGAAACCTGCGATGAGTGCAAGATAGGCCCAGCTCGACGGGACACGGGTCACCGGGAAGTACTCGGTGCTGGTGACCTCAAGGACGTCCAGGCCGATATAGGCCAGATAGAAGAATACGGCTCCGACCACCACCTGCATGGCGAGCAGCAGCAGCCGGGCGGGACCACGCCCTATCATGTCCAGCAGCAAGGAGACGGAAATGTGCGCCCCGTGCTGGGCCGCGAGCACCACCCCGCCCATGACCAGCCAGGGGAAGAGGAGGTTCGGCATCTCGGAGGGCCAGCCCAGCCCTTGTGTCGTGAGATAGCGGACCACGACCTCCGCGCCCAAGGACAGGAAAAGGGCAACCAGGGCTGCGATGGCAATGAAGCCGGCCGCGACGCTGATTGCTGTATCGACCGTCTGGATGAGGGTCGCGGGAAAGCCCGCTGTCCCCATCTCCTGCTCATGCACGCCTTCCATCATGATTTAGCCGCGGCTGCGGCCTCCCTGATCACCAGATCGACCAGCATCGGGAACTCCTGCCGCCATCTCTCGTAAAGCGCCTGCGTCCTGGCGGCGAAGGGGGCAGGATCAATGGTGTTGAACTGGATGCCGGCCTCCTCCATCGCAACGCGCAGCTCGGTGTCGGCTTTCAGCGACTGTGCCCGGTTCAACTGTCCCGCTTCCTTCGCCGCATCGAGGATCGCCTGCTGATCGGCCGTCGACAGCTTGTCGAACATGGCCTTGCTGGCGAGCAGGGGGGTGGATTCATATTTGTGGCCAGTGAGGGAGATGAACTTCTGCACCTCATGCAGCTTGGAGGAATAGATGTTCATGAGCGGGTTCTCCTGCCCGTCCACGACACCCTGCTGCAGGGCAATGTAGAGTTCGGAGAAGGGCAGGGGCGTCGGGTTGGCGCCCAGCGCCTGGAAGATTTCCACGGTGATCGGGTCCGCGGGGGTGCGGATCTTCACGCCGGCCAGATCCTCTGGCGTGCGGATCGGACGCACATTGTTGCTGGCATGCCGGATGCCGTTGTCCCAGAGCGCCAGCAGGACCAGACCCCTTTGCGCGGCATATTTGCGGAGCTCGTCGCCGAACGGGCCGTCCATCACTTTCCACGCTTGCGGAAGGTCCTGGAACAGAAAGGGAAGGCCGAGAACCGCGAATTGCGGGACGACGTTGGAGGTGGCGCCCTGCGAGTTGGCGCTGAAGGCCAGGACGCCGAGACGCATGCTGGTCAGGGCTTCCACATCGTCCGCGTACTGGGAACTGCCGCCGACGACCACCTTGATGCGGCCATTGGTCTTTTTCTCCACCAACTCCGCGAACCTCAGGGACGCCTCGGCTTTGGGGTTTCCAGGCGCTGCATTGTGGGCCAGGCGCAGAACCTGCTGACCCCAGGCCGGCAAGGCGATAAGGGCCGCCCCCATGGCCAGGGCCGCAATAAGCTTCTTCACCGTTTCCTCCGTTTATTTGCAGTCGGAACCGCGCGTCGTTTATCCCGCTCTTCTTTGCTTGTTGTTCCGATGGTTCGGTCAGGGCAAAGGACCTGCATGGAAGTCCTTTGCCTTCGGTTCGATAGCCTTTCCTCAGAGCCAGCCCTTGATGGTCTTGGACATGGCGTCGGTGGAGATGCCGTAATGGTCGTGCAGGGTCGGCAGCGCGCCGGCGAGCAGGAACTCGTCCGGCAGGCCGATCTGGCGGAAGATCGGGGTGACGCCGGAGCGCAGCAGCAGGCCCGCCACCGCCTCGCCCAGCCCGCCGATCACCGTGTGGTTCTCGGCCACCACCACCATGCGTCCGCTGCGGGAAGCTTCCCGGAGGATGGTCTCGGCATCCAGCGGCTTGATGGTCGGAACGTGCAGCACGGCCACCCCGACCTTGTCGGCCTCCAGCGCCGCCGCAACCTCCAGCGCACGCATGGTCATGATGCCGGAGGAGATGACCAGCACGTCGGCGCCGTCGCGCAGCAGCTTCGCCTTGCCCAGCTCGAACTTGTAGTCATACTCGTCCAGGACCAGGGGCACCTTGCCTCGCAGCAGGCGCATATAGACTGGTCCCTGGTGCGCCGCCATGGCGGGCACCACCTGCTCGATCTCATGCGCGTCGCAGGGATCGATCACGGTCATGTTCGGCATGGCGCGGAACAGCGCCAGATCCTCCGCCGCCTGATGGCTCGGCCCGTAGCCGGAGGTCAGTCCCGGCAGGGCGCAAGCGATTTTGACGTTGAGGTCTTCCTCGGCGATGGTCTGGTGGATGAAGTCGTAGGCGCGGCGGGAGGCGAAGACCGCATAGGTGGTCGCGAAAGGCACCATGCCCTCATGCGCCATGCCGGCCGCCGCCCCCATGAGGAGCTGCTCGGCCATGCCCATCTGGTAGTAACGGTCGGGAAAGGCCTGGCCGAAGATGTGCAGGTCGGTGTACTTGCCGAGATCGGCTGTCATGCCGATGATGTCAGGCCGGCTCCGGGCCAGCTCGACCAGCGCGTGACCGAAGGGCGCCGGCTTGGTGCGCTGGCCTTCCCCCGCGATCGAGGCGATCATGGCGGAGGTCTTGAGGCGCGTTTTGGTGGGGGCGGGGGCAACAGGCTTCATTATGCTTTCCTCCCGGCTTCCAGGGCCTCCAGGGCCATTTGCCATTCATGCTCATCCACGCGGATGAAGTGGTTCTTCTCACGCGCTTCCAGGAACGGCACGCCGCAGCCCATGCGGGTGTCGCACACGATCATGCGCGGCTTCGGTTCCGTGTGTGAGGTCGCCGCGTCGAATGCCGCGACCACGGCGTCCAAGTCGTTGCCGTCCACGCGCTGGACGAACCAGCCGAAGGCCTCCAGCTTGTCGACCAGGGGTTCGAAGGCCATCACCTGGGTGGACGGGCCGTCGGCCTGCTGGTTGTTGACGTCGACGATGCCGATCAGATTGTCGAGCTTCCAATGGGATGCCGACATGATGGCTTCCCACACGGACCCTTCATCCAGCTCGCCGTCGGAGAACAGGGTGAAGACCCGGCAGGAGGAACCCTTGCGCTTCAGGCCCAGGGCCCGGCCCACGGCGATGGACAGGCCGAGGCCCAACGACCCGCCCGACATCTCCATGCCCGGCGTATAGGCGGCCATGCCCGACATCGGTAGGCGGCTGCCGTCGCTGCCATAGGTCTCCAGCTCGTCTTCCGGAACGATGCCGGCCTCGATCAGCGCCGCATAGAGCGCGATGGCGTAGTGCCCGTTGGACAGCAGGAAGCGGTCGCGCCCTTCCCACTCCGGGTCCTCGGGACGGTAGGTCATGGCGTGGAAATAGGCGGTGGCCAGCACATCGGCGATATCCAGCGCTTGGCCGATATAGCCCTGGCCCTGGACCTCGCCCATCAGCAACGCGTTGCGGCGGATGCGGTAGGCGCGTTCGGCAAGGCTTACGTTGTGACCCAATGGTTCGGTCTGCATGGTGTTCTCCAGCATTGCAGGAGGCAGGGCGCTGCACGACGTCGTGTAAGGACGGGGGAGCGGCTGATCGGCCCGGCAGGGCTCAGTGGATCAGCATCCCGCCATTGACGTCGATGGTGGCGCCGGTGATGTAGGAGGACAGGTCCGACGCCAGGAACAGGCAGGCCCTGGCGATATCCTCGGCATTGCCGAGCCGGCTCAGCGGGATGCCCTTGATGATCTCGGCCTTCAGCTCGTCGGTGAGCTTGTCGCCGGTGATGTCGGTCTGGATCAGGCCCGGCGTGATCGAATTGACGCGGACATTGTCCGGCCCCAGTTCACGGGCCATGGCCTTGGCAAGGCCCAAGGCGCCCGCCTTCGCCGCGCTGTAGTGCGGGCCGCCGAAGATGCCGCCGCCCCGCTGGGCGGACACGGACGACATGCAGATGATGGAGCCGGAGCGCTGCTTGCGCATGTGCGGCACGGCGGCTTGGCTCATATAGAGGGTGCCGCGCAGGTTCACGTCGAGCACGGCATCGTAGTTCCGCGGCCCGATATCCATGAGCTTCAGCGGCTGGGTGATGCCGGCATTGTTGACCAGCACGTCGATCCGCCCGAACTCGGCTACGACCTGCTCGATCGCCGCAGTGCAGGCATCCTTGTCGGTCACGTCGCAGGCGATGCCACGATGCGCCTCGCCCAATTCGGACGCGGCGGCCTGGGCCTGCTCGGCATCCAGATCAAGGATGATGGCGCGGCCGCCATGCAGAGCGAACAGCTTGGCCGTTGCCCGCCCAATACCGCGCCGCGACGCCGCCCCGGTGACGACGCAGACCTTGTCCGCAAGCAGCATTTCCTACCTCACAGTGTATTATTGTGGCCAGCGACAGAAGCGTGCCGATTGCCCGGCGGAGTGCCTCTAGTCTTCGCGGCGGCGTGGGATACTTTGTTTCTCCACCGCCTTGTTCGCTGAACTGAGCTTATTTTCTTGAGGTGAGCCGCTCAAATGAATAATATCAGCTTTGCATGAGATAGTTTCATGTGAGGCGGGCGGTGCAAAACAAGGTCTCCATCAAATCAATTCAAGCGTTTGAAGCCGCCGCCCGGCTCGGCTCCTTCGCACTTGCAGCAGAAGAACTGCTCGTTACGCCTTCAGCGGTAAGCCATCAGATAAAACTGCTGGAAGACCAGCTCGGCGTCGCTCTTTTCCATCGGGTGCATCGGGCCGTGGTCCTCACCGAGGGCGGTCGGGACTACGCGATGGAAGTCATCGCGGCCTTCGCCCGTATTGCCGATGCCACGCGCAACGTGGCCGCTGCCGGGTCCAGCGCCGTCCTGACGGTTCATTCGACGCCCAGCTTCGCGTCACAGTGGCTGATGCGGCGTCTGGCGCAGTTCGGGGAAACGCAGCCGGACCTGGATATCCGCCTGCATGCATCCCTGGCTCCGGCGGAGCTGAATAAGGGGATCGTGGACATCGACATCCGCTACAATCCTGGCCCGCCGCCGGCCGGCGCCGTGATGGTGCCCTTTCCGGACGATGTCATCGTGCCGATGTGCGCGCCGGCGCTGGCCAGGGGGTTGAAGCCGATCCGGCAACCGGCCGACCTTGCCCAACATACCTTGATCCACTCCGAGGTTACGATCGTGGGCTGGCGCGACTGGGCGAAGCGTCATCGCAAGGTGCGGCTGGATTTGGAGCGGGGACCGCGCTTCGACCGTTCCTTCATGGCCATCAGCGCCGCCGTGGATGGGCTGGGCGTCTGTCTGGACAGCCTCCTGTTGGCAGAGCAGGAACTCCGAACGGGAAAGCTGATCATTCCCTTTGCCGATGAGTTCATGCGGGTGCAGGGGCACGGATTCGTGACGCTGCGCTCCAGGATGGACCTGCCCAAGATCAGGATTTTTCGTGAATGGCTGTTCGAGGAGTTAGCCGAAACCACGAAGTGGGCTGAAGGTTTTATCGAAAAGGCCGCCGGCACTTGGCGATGAACGTTCAGCCAATCGTCGGCAGAGCGGCAGCGCCGCACTGAGGTTCACTCCAAGGAAGGCGCGAAGAGCCTGGGAGATTGAGGATCAGTTGCGGCATGTATGCGGACTGGCCAGGCCGAATCCCGTGCTTTGAAGATGCAGAGCAGCACGACGAATAACGGGACCGACAGCATGGTCCAGGAAACCGGCCGCCAGAGAACTCCCTTCCCGAACAGCGCCTTCGCACTGGCCCTTGGACGGTGAGGTCTTGATAAGAACCGGCCGGCTCCCTTCCCGATTGGTTCAGAGACGGTAGCGCAGGCTGCCAAGCACCGTGCGGCCCTGGTCGCGGTAGCAGTAGCCGGACGCGCAGGTCACCGGCTCGGAATCGAACAGGTTGGTGGCGTTCAGCTGAAGGCGGAGCCCCTCGACTCCAGGCACCTCGTAATGGACGACAGCATCGACAAATGCGCGGTCGTCGTTTCGGACCGTGTTGAGGTCGTTGCCATAGCTTCTACCGAAATAGCGGATGCCTCCGCCCAGCCCGAAGCCGGTGTCGGGCACCATGTAGTCCGCCCTTATGGAACCGCTGTGCTTGGGCGTAGCGGACAGCGTGTTTCCGACGGTTCCGGCAGCACCCTCACGGATCTCCATGTCGGTATAGGCATAGGCGGCCGAGGGGTCCAACCCTTCCAGAAGCCGGACCGAGGCCTCCAGCTCCACGCCCCGGGAGCGGAGATCGAGCTGAACCTGCCGGTTGATGCCGGTGGAGGCATCGAACACCACACCGTCCTTTTGCACGATGTTGAATACGCCCACCGTGAAAAGCGCGCGGCCGCCGGCGGGCTGGAACTTGATGCCTGCTTCTACCTGCTCGGCCGTCGTCGGTTCGGCTGGCGCGCCGTCGAGGAGCAGGCCAATGTTGGGTTCGAAGGAGGAGGACCAGTTCACATACGGAACGAGCCCTATATCCAGGTCATAGGTGATGCCGACACGGCCGGAAAGTGCATTGTCATTCTGCTCGATTTCGGCCGCCAGCGGCTGCCGGGTTCGGGCGTCCAGCCAGTCATGACGGATGCCGGCCACGACTCCGAGCCGGCCAGCCTCGATCTGGTCCTGCGCATAGAGACCGGTCTGGTCGAAGGTCTGGCGAACTGTGGGCGTCAGCGCCGGTGTCGGTACCGGGCCGGTGGCAGGCACGCCGCCGAACCCCTCGGCCGACCGGTAGGCGACGCGGTTATAGTCGAAGCCGATCAGGAGGTCATGGGAGATGAACCCTGTGTCGAACTCGGCATGGGCCTGATTGTCGATATTAAGGCTATGGTGACGGTCGCGCGCGACCCCGGACCCGCGGGTAATCGGCGTCGTGGTGGGATCGGTCACGTAAGCGTATTGAAGCTCCGCATCCACCTCGGCATAGCGGAGGTTCTGGCGCAGCGTGAGGCCGTTTGCGAAGCGGTGCTCCGCCTCGTAACCCGCCCGCCATTGCTCATGGTCGAAATCGTTGAAGCGCGGATCGCCGGAGGGAATGTCGGTGATGCCGTTCGCGTCGTTATAGTAGGCGGCACTCGCCCCCGTCTTCGACGTCATGTATTCGCCAAGCAGCGTGACGTTGGTATTGTCGCCGGGGCTGAAGCTCACTGCCGGGGCGATGAAGGCGCGGTTGTCGGGATAGCCGGGCAGGTGCGTGTCGCTGTCGCGGACGACACCAGTCAGCCGATAGGCCAATTTGCCGCTTGCATCCAGCGGACCTGAAACATCGGCATTGAGCTGATAGCGGTCATGGTTGCCGATGATGGCTTCGATTTCGGCAAAGGATGTGTCGGTCGGGCGCTTGCTGACCGTATTCACCAGACCGCCGGCGCCGCTGGCACCGTAGAGCACCGATGCCGGACCGCGCACCACCGTCAGGCTTTCCAGCCCATAGGGTTCGTTCCGGTAGAGACCTGACGGGCTGTTGAGTTGGCGCAGGCCGTCGCGGAAGACGCCCGTATAGGTCGCCTGGAAACCGCGGATGAAGAAGGCGTCATAGCGCGTATCGAAACCATAGCTGCCGACATTGACCCCTGGCGTATAGCCGAGAGCCTCGTTCAAGGTCTGCGGCAGGCGGATTTCGAGCTCCTGTGCATCGATCACGGAGACGGACTGCGGAATTTCCACAATCGACCTGTCCGTCTTCGTGACGGCCGTGGTGCGGCCCGTGACGACGATTTCTTCCAGCACATCCGGACTGACAGGCCGAGCCAGGGCCGGAACTCCGGCCAGGCTGGTGCTGGCAAGGATCACGGCAAGGACCGATCGCGACATTCAAACCCCCCTCGTTTCAGGAGGCGCCACCATATTGCTACTGATAATGAGTCGCAATAGCGTTGTTGTGAATGGGCGATAGCAGCCGGATGCTCCAGGCTTCCAGTGTTTCCAACATCGTCAATGCCAAGGACGCTGACCGGACAGGAGAACTGCCGATGCTCTGAAAAGATCGCCGGATATGGTGACCAGTGGCGCGGTCCCGCACCAGCCAGCCCGATAAACAGGCCGCTCTTGATAATGCCTCGCATTTGCGTTACCCGAAAAGACAGGTGACCTGATGGCCGGGGGCTATAGGTGGGTGAAGCCGTCATTGGCATGGATGTGGGCGCGCTCTATGCGGCGCATGGACCTTGGCTGCGCGGCTGGCTCCGTCGCCACACGCGCTGCTCGGATCGGGCGTCGGACCTTGCCCATGACACGTTCTGTCGGGTCCTGGAACGGCAGCCGCCGGATACGCCGGCGGAGCCGCGGGCGTTCCTGGCGACCGTGGCGCGACGCCTCCTGGTCGATGATATCCGCCGCCGGGAAATAGAGCGCGCCTATCTCGACGTCTGCGCCGCTTGGTCGGCGGAGGGCGACTGCCTGACGCCGGAGCGCATCGCGGAGGCGGTGGATCTGCTGACCGGGGTGCTGCGCCTTCTGGCGGACCTGCCGGCGATGACGCGGCGGGCCTTCCTGCTGCGCCGCCTGGATGGGCTCAGCCATGCCGAGGTGGCTACGGAGCTGGGGATTTCCGAGCGCACGGTGAAACGCCACATCGCCGCCGCCTATGCGCATTGCTACGCCCTGGCCTATCCGGATTGATGCGGGACACGACCGAACAGAGGCCGACGGCTGCGATGGTGGCGCAGGCAGCGGAATGGGCCGCAATCCTGGATGACCAGCCGGTGCCGCAGGCCCGGCTTGATGCCTGCGAGGCGTGGTGCCGTGAACATCCGCTGCACCGGCTGGCCCTTGATAGGATGTGTGGGCTGGACGTCCGCTTCGCCGGCCTGTCGGACCTGGACCGCCGCGTCCTCCACTCCATGGCCGCCCGGCCGTCGCGGGTTCCCCGCACCCTGCGGCAGGGCTTGCTTGCCGTGCTGTGCTTGGTGACCGGCGCAGGGGCGTGGCTCGGATCGGAACTTCCGCAGTTCCGCCAGCTCTTTCCCGACGAGCGGACGGCGACTGGCGAGGTGCGGGCGCTGACTCTGGCCGATGGCTCCGGCCTGGTAATCGACACGGCGACGGCGCTGGATCTGGCCGATGACGGGCGTGAGGTGGAGCTGTTCGAGGGCCGTATTCTGGCGGAGGTCGCCCCGGACCCGGACCGGCCCTTCGTGGTCAGGACCGGAGACGGATCGGTGACGGCCCTCGGCACCGCCTTCACCGTCCATCGCGATCATGACCGGACCCTGGTCGCCGTAATCGAGTCCCAGGTGCGCGCCTGCGCCATTGGGCAGTCGCAGACCGGCGCATGTCTTGAGCTTGGGCCCGGCGAGCGGGCGCGGATTGCGGATGGGCGCGTGATCCGGCTGGACCCGGTCGATCCGTCAGCCGCCGCGGCCTGGGCCGGCGGCTGGCTCGTTCCGGACGATCAGCCGCTGACCGAGGTGCTGGAGGAGTTGAACCGGTATCGTCGCCGACCTGTCCGCTACGACGCCCGGTCTCTCGCCCACATCCGCGTCACGGGCAGCTTCCCCCTGCGCGAGACGGACCGGGCGCTGGACGCAATAGCCGCCGCCCTGGATTTGAGGCTGGTGCCGCTGGGCGATGGTGCGCTGACGGTACTGCCACCGCCCTGAGCGGATGGGAGTATTTTCCTTGGCCTGATTTCCGATCTCGTTCGTCCCACCTGATGAACGCAGTCCAACAGGTGGGAAAATGAGTACGGTTCGGAAGGGGGCAATGCGCGGGGTGGCCCGCCTCGCATTGATGGCGGTGATCGGTTGCGGCATGCTCCTGCCCCCGGCACAGGCGCAGACCGTCGCGGCTGAACAGCGGTTCGAAATTCCGGCTGGCCCGCTGGGCACCGCGCTGGCCCGGCTGGGCCAGCAGGCGGGCATCATCATCGCTGTCGATCCGGTCCTGGTCCGTGATCGCGGCACGCCGGGCCTGTCCGGAACCTACGCCCCTGCCGTAGCACTTGAGCTGCTGCTGGCCGACAGCGGCCTGCAGGCGCAGCCCGACGGGCAGGGCGGCTTCCGGGTCGTTGCCGCCCCACCTCCTGCTGCTGCGGCTCCCGCGCCGGTCCGCCCGGTCGCCGCGGTGGCGGCGGATGCCGCGCCGCCATTGGGGATCGAGGAGATCGTGGTCGTCGGCACGCTGACGGATGTGGCGATCGGTCCGGCGGAGATCGAGCGGCGGCAGGCGTTGGACCTGTCCGACCTGTTCCGCCGGGTGCCCTCCGTATCCGTCGGAGGGTCCGTCGGGATCGCGCAGAAGATCTATGTCCGCGGGCTGGAGGATTCGCTGCTCAACGTCACCGTGGATGGCGCGCCGCAGCGGGGCACCCTGTTCCACCATATCGGCCGCGTCTCGATCGAGCCCGAGCTGCTGGAAAGCGTGGAAGTCCGGGCGGGCGCGGGTGAGGCGACCTCCGGCTTCGGGGCCATCGGCGGCGCCATCCGGTTCAAGACCAAGGACGCCGACGACCTGCTGGAGGCCGGTCGGCGGGTGGGCGCCCTGGCCAAGGCCGGCTGGTTCAGCAATGACGGCCACAAGCTGAGCGGCACGCTCTTTGGCCGGCTGATCGGTGATTTCGGCGTTGTCGGCTCCTTCGTACATGTGGACCGCGACGACATGGAGGACGGCGCCAGGGACACGCTGCGCGGCACGGCTGCGGAGCAGCAACTGGCCTTCGTCAAGCTGGGCGGCCGGATCGCCGAAGACCACCGCCTGTCGCTCAGCTATGAGCACCGCGACGAGGAGGCTGCCTTCGGGCAGCGGCCCAACTGGCCCGTGCTGGAGGGCGAGCGGTTGTTCCCGGCCGAGGCGCAGCGCCGGACCGCCGTCCTGAACTATGCCGCCGACCTTGGCTTGGCGGAGGTCGAGGCGACCGGTTACTGGACCGAGTCCGAATTTACCCAGGACCGCTTTGACCGTTGGGGCCTGTACGGGGCGGAGATCCGCAGCCAGGGCTTCGACCTGCGCGGCCGGACCCGACTGGCGGAGCATGCGGTGGTGGCCGGGGTGGAATACCGGGACGACCGCGTCGCCAGCGGCTATCGCGGTGACCCGGCCGTGTGGGGCGATTGGGCATGGGACCCGGAAGTCGGGCGCTTCGTCGAAACAGGGGAAGTCCTCGGCCTCTATGCCCAGGACCATTGGCAGGTCATGGAGCCGCTGCTGCTCAGCTTCGGCATCCGCTACGATGCCTACGACCTGTCCCAGGTCACCTATGGCGGCCAGACGGACAGCGACGGCCTCAGCCTGAATGCAGGCTTCACCTACGACCTGCCGGCCGGCTTCGCCCTCAATGCCGGCTATGCGGAGGCCTTCCGCGGCAAGGAGGTCGGGGACGCCTTCACCCTGGAGAAGCGGCCGGGCCGGATCAGCATCGCCCCGGGCCTGGAGCCGGAGCAGGTGGACAATTACGAGATCGGCCTGACCTATGGACGCAACGGATTCAGCGCCTCCGCCGTCTACTATAATACCCGCATCAGCGACGTGATCCTGGACCAGTTGGGCAATGGTGCTCCGCCGCAGGACGCCGTCTATTACGAGAATGTCGGCACCTACAGGACGGACGGGGTGGAGCTGCGCGCCGGCTATGTGGCGGGGCCGTTCTCGGTGGATGCTTATTTCAACCACTATGTCTCCAAGCTGAACGGCAACCGGGTGGAAGGGTACGAGCACATTGCGCTCGGCAATTCTGTTGGCGACAACTGGAACGTCACCGTCGGCTACAGCCCGCTTGTGGATCTGGAGCTGGAAGCGTCCGTCACGCGCTTTCACGACCTGAACGATATCGAGGTGCTGCAGCGTTCGGCGGAGATCGGCTGGATCGATGGGACGCGGCGCGTGGACAAGCCGGGCTACACGGTCCTGGACCTGTTCGCCCGCTGGCAGCCGCTGGGCAACGACCGGCTGACGCTGCTTGCCGCTGTCTACAACCTGCTGGACAAGCGTTACCGTGCCCATTCCAGCGTGGCCGACTACAACGCCATTCCCGGCTGGGAGGGCATCGCGGGCGTTTACGAGCCTGGGCGCGACATCCGTCTGACCGCCGCGGTGCGGTTCTGACCGTGCCGCCCGTGGACAGGCAGGGGCGGCGACCGGCCGACCGGCGTTGGCGCGCCACGTTGCGGGCGCTCCATCGCTGGTTCGGCTTGGCGTCTGCGCTATGGCTGACGCTTCTGGCGCTGACCGGGTCCGCCATCGTTTTCTATGACGAGTTGGACCGATGGCTGAACCCCGATCTGCACATGGTCCCGGCGGCTCCGGCCGGGGCCGCCCCGGTCGCGTCGGTGCTGCACCGGGCTGCCCATGACGTTCCGGGCTTCATGCCACGCTTCATCGACCTGCCCGACAGGTCGGGGGAAACGATCCGTATGGCCGGCTCCCTCCAGTTGCCCGAGGGTGACACGGGGCCGGCGGAGGTCTTCGCCGATCCGCGGGACGGTTCCGTTCTGGGCTGGCGGCTCACGGAAACGATCTCGCTGGACCGGCGGCATCTCATGAACTTCCTCTACGGCCTGCACATGGACCTGATACTGGGGCCCGCCATGGCCTGGTTCCTGGGGCTGGTGGCCCTGCTTTGGGTTCTGGACCACGGGGTGGCCGCGGTCCTGGCTTTCCCCGCCCTAGCCAAATGGGCGGCCTCCTTCCGGGTCGGCGGGCGCTTTCCCGGCCTGCGCTGGATGTTCGACCTGCACCGGGCGGCCGGCCTTTGGCTGTTTCCGGTTACCTTAGTCCTCGCCGTCACCAGCCTGACACTGACCTGGCACGAGGAAACCCGCGCCGCCGTTCGCCTGATCGCGCCGGTATCGGAGCGTCTACATGAGGACTTTCCCGACAGGCCGGTGGAGACTCCCGCCCTCGACATCGACGCGGCGCTGACCGTCGCCGCGGTCCGGACAGGTGCTGCCGCGGACAGCGTGCTGCTGCTCCCCCGCAAGGGCGCCTACGGCGTTCGCAGCTTTGATGCGCGGGACATGGACGGGTACGGGCGTCTTTGGACCTATGTGTCCATGGAAGGCGGGCAGGTGCTGGGACAGCGCCATGATCTTGGGGAGGGGGCGGGGGATATGTTCTTTGCCTGGCAGTACCCGCTGCACTCCGGCAAGGGGCTCGGTCTGGCCGGGCGGCTGCTCGTGCTGGCCGGCGGCCTGTCGACGGCGATGCTCTGCCTGACCGGCCTGTGGCTCTGGTGGAAGCGGCGGCGCTGACTACATCGATCACTGCAGATCGGGAAGAACCCGTGGAAGGGACGGCAGTTCATGTCGGAACCGGATCGCTGATGATGGTTTGGTTCGGAACCAGTGGACTATTTGAAATCCCGCGTCTGCGGATTGATGCCAGCCCTTAGCCGCAGGTCGCGGATATAGATGTTGCGGGCAGGGGCGGCGGAGGACGGCTGATCGCGGTCGCCCACCGATTTCAGTAAGGCGGAATGGTCCATCAGCCGGTCGGCGATCAGGTGGATCACCTCCCCTTCCTTCTGCACCCGGCCGCGCACGCCCATCATGGTGGCGTTGAAGACCACCCGCCGCTCCCGTTCGAACAGGGCGGGCCAGACGATGATGTTGGCGATCCCTGTCTCATCCTCAATCGTCACGAACAGCACACCGCTGGCGCTGCCCGGCCGCTGGCGCACCAGCACGATGCCGGTGATGGTGGTCCAGCGCCCATCGGGCAGGATGTCCAGGTCGGCGCAAGGGCGCATACCCTGGGCCGCAAGGTCCCCCCGCAGGAAGCTGACCGGATGGCGGCGCAGGCTCAAGCCCGTCATCTGGTAATCCTCCACCACCTCGCCACCCTCCGCCATCGGGCGCAGGGTGACGGCGGGCTCCAGGCCCATGGCGGTGTCGGCGGCTTGCGCCGCGGCGAACAGCGGCAGGGCGTCGTCGCGTAAGGCCCGGATCGCCCAGGTGGCATCGCGGCGGGACAGGCCCAGCGTGCCGAAAGCATCCGCATCGGCCAGCAGCATCAGCGTCCCCACCCCGGCGCCGGAGCGCTGGCGCACATCCGCCGGACCGGTATAGGGCCGGTCCGCCCGTGCGCCCACGATGCGCGCCGCCTCCGCGTTGGCCAAGCCCTTGATCATGCGCAGTCCCAGCCGCACGGCGAAGCGGCCGGGGGCCGCCGGCTCCAGCGTGCAATCCCAGCGCGATGCGTTGACGCAGACCGGCCGCACCTCCACCCCATGGGCGCGGGCGTCGCGCACGATCTGGGCCGGGGCGTAGAAGCCCATGGGCTGGGAGTTCAGCAGGGCGGCACAGAACACGTCCGGGTGATGGCACTTCACCCAGGAGCTGGCATAGGCGATCAGGGCGAAGCTGGCAGCATGGCTTTCGGGGAAGCCGTAGCTGCCGAACCCTTCCAACTGGCGGAAGGTCTGGCTGGCGAAGTCGGGGCTGTAGCCGCGGGCCACCATGCCGGCCACCAGCTTGTCGCGGAAGGCGCTGACCCCGCCGGTGAATTTGAAGGTGGCCATGGCGCGGCGGAGCTGGTCCGCCTCCCCCGGCGTGAAGCCGGCGCATTCGATGGCGACCCGCATCGCCTGTTCCTGGAACAGCGGTACGCCCAGTGTCTTGCCCAGCACCCGCTCCAGCTCCGGCTTGGGATAGGTGACCTTTTCCCGCCCTTCCCGCCGGCGCAAGTACGGGTGGACCATGTCGCCCTGGATGGGGCCGGGGCGTACGATGGCGACCTGGATCACCAGATCGTAGAAGGTGCGGGGCTTCAGCCGGGGCAGCATGCTCATCTGCGCCCGGCTTTCGATCTGGAAGGTGCCCAGCGTGTCGGCCCGCCGGATCATGGCATAGGTGGCCGGGTCTTCCGCCGGGATGGTGGCGAGGTCGAAAGGCAGGCCCTTATAGTCCGCCAGCATCTCCAGCGCCCGGCGCATGCAGCCCAGCATGCCCAGCCCCAGCACATCCACCTTCATGAATTTCAGGACGTCGATATCGTCCTTGTCCCATTCGATGACCTGCCGGTCCTCCATCGCCGCCGGCTCGATCGGCACCAGCTCATCCAGCCTGTGCTGCGTCAGGACGAAGCCGCCGGGATGCTGGCTGAGATGGCGGGGCGTGCCGATCAGCTGGCGGGCAAGCTCCAGTGTCAGGCGCAGACGGCGATCCTCCAGGTTCAGGTTCAGCTCCTGGACGTGGCGGTCCTCCACCCCCTCCGCTGACCATGCCCAGACCTGGCCAGCCAAGGCGCCAGTCACATCCTCGCTCAGCCCCAGCGCCTTGCCCACGTCGCGGACGGCCCCGCGGGCGCGGTAGCGGCTGACCACGGCAGTCAGGGCGGCGCGGTGGCGGCCGTACGTCTCGTAGATCCACTGGATCACGATCTCCCGCCGGTCATGTTCGAAATCGATGTCGATGTCGGGCGGCTCCCGCCGCTCCTGGCTGACGAAGCGCTCGAACAGCAGGTCGTGGCGCTCCGGATCGATGGAGGTGACGCCCAATACATAGCAGACGGCGGAGTTGGCGGCCGACCCGCGGCCCTGGCACAGGATGCCCTGACCGCGGGCGAAGGCCACGATGCTGTGGACGGTCAGGAAATAGGGTGCGTACTCCAGCTCCCCGATCAGGCGCAGCTCATGGCGCAGCGCCGCCTCCACCTTGGGCGGGATGCCGGCAGGATAGCGGCGCTGGGCTCCCTCCCAGGTCAGCCGCTCCAGCGACTGCTGGGCGGTCAGGCCGGGGGTGCAGATTTCCGACGGGTACTGGTAGCGCAGTTCGTTCAGGGAGAAACGGCAGCGGTCCGCGATTTCCAGGCTGCGCGCGACGGCCTCGCCATGGCGGTGGAACAGGCGCGCCATCTCCTCCGGCGGCTTCAGATAGCGATCGGCGAACCGCTCCCGCCGGAAGCCGGCCTCGTCGATGGTGCAGCCCTCGCGGATGCAGGTCACCACGTCCTGCAGGATGCGCCGCTCGGGTGAGTGGTACAGCACGTCGTTGGTGGCGACGGTGGGCACGCGCTGCCCGGCCGCGATTTCCGCCAGCCGATGCAGGCGCAGAGCGTCACCCGGGCGGCGGCGCAGGGTCAGCGCCAGATAGGTGCGGCCGGGAAAGATGCGGGACAGCCGTTGCAGCTGCTCCGTACTACGCCCATCCGCCCGCTCGGGCACCAGGATGACCAGCAGCCCCTCCGACCATTCCTCCAGATCGGCCCAGTCCAGGGTGCAGGCGCCCTTGCCGGCGCGGCCCTTGCCCACGCTCAACATCCGGCACAGCCCGCCATAGCCGGCACGGTCCATGGGATAGACCAGCAGGGCGGTGCCATCGGTGAGGTCCAGTCGGCAGCCGATGACTAGCCGCACGCCCGTGGTCTTCGCCGCCTCATGCGCGCGGACGATGCCGGCCAGGCTGTTGCGGTCGGCGATGCCCAGGGCGGGCAGCCCCAGGGCGGCGGCCGTCACGAACAGCTCCTCCGCCGAGGAGGCGCCGCGCAGGAAGCTGAAATGGGTGGTGACCTGCAGCTCCGCGTAGCTCATGCGAAGAATCCGTGCAGGAACCACCGCATCGAGCCGGTCGCGCAATCGCTGCCATCGCCGGAGCGATAGAGCCAGAATCGCTCCCCCGTCTCCGCCTCCACGGCGAAATAGTCGCGCACGGCCTGCAGCTCCGCATCCTGGCGCCACCATTCGCCATAGATGCGCTCCGGCCCGTCGGCGCGGTGCACGCGGCGGCGCACTCCGCGCCAGGTGAAGGCGACAGGCGGATGGTCGGGCAGCAGCGCCACCGTCTCCACCGGCTCCGGCCGGGGCAGAAGGCGGGCTGGCCGCGGCCATTCGGCCGGCCAGGAGGGGACGGTGGGCAGGGCCAGCGGCGGGACCCGGCGGGTGGACCGTTCCGGCACGTCGCTGTCCACCGGCGTGGTGCGATACAGGCGGCGCAGGCCGATGCGGCTGGCCAGCGTTTCCACCAGCGGGGCCAGATTGACGTCCGGCACCTCTCCCGACAGGCCGCTGCCGATCTGGACAGCCCCCATGGGCTCCACCAGCGGGGCGGACAGGGTCATCGCCTCCACTCCCCATCCCGGCTCCACCCGGTCCAGCCGGTCGCCCAGAAGGCGGCACAGGCGGGCGGGGGCGCGGACGGGTTCGGCCGTGCCTGCCCGCATCGCCTGCAAGGTGCCGTCCACCCGGTGGAACAGCAGGTCCAGCGTGCGCACACCGGTGCCGTCCGCCACCAGCCGGGCGCACAGCCGCTCCACCAGCCGGGCAATTGCGATGGACAGCGCCGGGGCCGTGGACAGCGGCTCCACGAAGCTTTCCCGGACCTGTAACAGCTCGGGCGGAGAGATGGGGGCCAGCGGCTCCGCAGCGCGGCCGAAGGCTTGGTCCAGGCGGCGTCCCGGCTCCGACCCGAAGCGCAGGGCCAAGGGTGCGCGCGGGGCGGCTTCCAGATCGCCGATCGTGTCGAAGCCCATCCGCTTCAGCCCGGCCACAAGCGCATCAGCCAGCCGCAGCGCCGACAGGGGCAGGGGGGCAAGAGCGAGGGCAACATCGCCCGGCGGCACCACCAGTGTGCGGCGGCAACCATGACGGGCCAGCGCATGGGCGGCGCCCGGTGTCTCCGCCACAGCGGCCGTGGCTTCCATTCCTGCTACCGCCAGCCGGTCCATCAGATTCTGCAACAGCCGCTCCTCGCCACCGACCAGATGGGCGGCGCCGGTAATATCCAGCCACAATCCGTCGGGCGGGCAGGGGGCAACCAGCGGGCTGTAGCACATGGCCCAGAAGGCCAGCCGCTCCAGCGCTCTTGCATCCGCCTCGGGATCGGCCTCCATCACCAGCAGGTTCGGCACCATGGCCTGGGCGCGCGCCAATGGCTGGCCGGGGCAAAGCCCCTGCATCGCCGCCGGCCGGTCCACCGCAGTCAGAACCTGCCGGTTCGCCTGCCGGGCCGACAGGACCAGCGGCTTATCCCGTGGTGGCGCGCCGACTCCCAAGGCCCGCCGCAGCCTGTCCGTCGGCCATGTCGGCAAGTTCACCGAGACGACCCTGCGCATCGCAGGCCTCCACTTCCCAAGAGTTGGAATCGGCGCCGCGGCAGCGGACCAGCTCCACCCGCCAGCGCGCACGTCCGATCGTGCTCAGCAGGGCAAGGAACGGGGCTGGCGTAGAAGGCAGGGCGGTGACCTGCCAGCGGGTTGTGGAGGATGTCGGCTGCCCGAACTCCGTGGCAGCCGCCTGGGGCGTTCTCCAACGGCGCAGGGCAATGGCCGTGACGCCCGACTTCCTGGCCGCGACTTGAAGTCGTCGCGACGCCACCATGGGCAGCCGCTCCAGCTCCGCCACCACGGCGGCCAGACCGGAATGGCGCAATCCCTCCTCCGCCAGGATCAGGGTGGTCTTGTCGTCTCCGGCCTCCGCATACAGAAGCCGGTCGGGAGTCAGCCCTGCCTGGGCCAAACCGGGGGCGAACAGGTCGGGGGCTGAAACGCACCACAGCACCGGCCCGTCCATACGGGCCAGGATGCCGGCGGTGAACAGCGTCGCCGCAGCGCCATGAGCAGTGCCCAGGTCGCCGCCGCCCGCCACCTCATGCAAAGCCCCCAGCGCGAGCCCACCCCCAGGCAGATGCGCATCCAACGCTTCTACCCCGAAAGGCAGACAGGATCGTTGCCCAAGCTGGGGGCATTCGATCCGCTGCATCTGCTGGCGCAATTGGGCTAGGGAGACGGTCATATGGAAAAATCGAATGGAGGCAAGGACGAGAACATAACAGGAACACATGAACGTGACAACGATCCCGCACCGGCTTGCAAAATTTGCATCGGGTGGTTCCGGAGGGCATTGTCACAGAGGCGCCGCCGCCTCGACGAGATGGATAATGTTGCGCCAGCGCGACCACGGTGATTTGGCGTGCTGGTTGCTATCGCAGCCCAGACCCTTCAGACTCCGGCCCTGACCAACATCGCCCGGCATGTCGAGCGCCTGTACCTCGGGGCAGTGTGGCCGGCCAGGGTTGTTGAGGGCTGCTGAAGAAGCCAGCCTATGGCGTCAGCACAGGCGGCGAGTCACCTTGAATATTTCCACATCCTTTAGGTTAACCACGTTCTGGTTACGGCAGATTGGCTCCCCTCCGCCGGTTCCGAGAAAATAGAGGCAGCTTTTCTGGAAAAGCCGATCTGTCGAAGCTCTGACGAATAATCATCGCTCGTCGATCAGAAGGGGGGTCAGCAGATGGACGATGGCACGCTGGCCGGGTCCTTGCAACTTGCCCGGCAGCGGAATTCGCTGCCAGTCGTCACCCGTGCCGGTGCCTTGCACCATGGTGTCCGAAATGTTCTTGGCAGCCCGGTCGAGCTGCATCAGCAACGCGAAACCTCCATCGCCGTCCGGCTGAAAGACAAGCTCAACCTCCGGATGAGGCAGGCTGTCGGTCCCATGCGCCGGCCGGAACTCAAACTCCTGAACGAAGCCATGCGGCCCGCCCCAGTGCGGCCGGTATTCGGCGTCGGATTTCACCAGCTCATAGCCGATCTCACGCATGGCGTTCAGCGTATCGATCTGAACCGGCGCCGGATTGATGACTAGCGGGTCCTCATCCGCGGCATCCACGGCCAGGGGAAGATCCAGGAGGGTGTGCAGCCAGACCGGAGCGCACTTTCGACCCAGAGCCACCGGCGTATGCAGCGGCAGGTCGATCGCGAAGGGCAGGTCCCGCTGTTCGCCAGCGCGGAGCGCGATACGGTCCGCGAGCCTGTAATTCGCAATGCAGCGGTTTTCCCGCACCCTGGTATCGCTGCCCTCGATCTTGACCTCGGTGACAAGCTCCGCCGCGATTCCCGTCACCTCCTGGTCCACGGCTCCGGCCTGAATGATCATTCTGCCGCACAATGTGCCGCCAAGATCCGTAGCTTCATTATCCAGCAGAGTTTGGATTGTGGTTCCGCCGTAGCCGATATGGGCGAGCATCTTGCTGATCATGCGGATCGCATCCCCGTTCTACTATGCAAAGGCTTGGTCTTGCATCGATAACAGATCGATATGATCAACCATTCCGCTCCGCTTGGCAGTACGACATCGGAGCCGTTGCCGCCTTCAGTCGGCGGATGAGGCGCCCCAGGTTCAGGGATCAGCGGACTGCCCTTGCCCTGGACCCGGCACGGCGTTGCGCGGCGGGAAGGGCGTGATCAGTTCATCACTCGCCGCTGGAACTCGGCTGATCCGTGGAACTGGCAGCCGGATGCTCGGGCCCAAATGCAGGCGTGAACAAGGTCACAAGCGCGAAGCCCCCGGCCCCGACTGCGCCTATCAGGATCGCCCATCGCAGAATACCAGCCAGCCGGCGGACAGCCTGCTCCACCGCAAACCAGGTCAGCATGCCGAGCACGAAGGCGACGCGCCCATCCATGTCGGCCGCCTTGTCACTCATACTGCTGATGAAGTCGATTGCCCCGCCAACAAAGCTCTGGAAATCCACGCCGTCCATAATTACTCCGATCGCACATTGACGTACCGTGTCAGTGCAGAACGGCGAACGGGCCGAAGCGGTCCGCGCACCGGGGCGATGCAGCAGCTTGCCCGGCAGCGGATATTGCTGCAAGCCCTCACCCGTGCGGCCAGGGCAGGGCTGGCAGAAGGGGGCTGGCCATGAACGAATGCAGGCGTATCAGCAGAAATAGGAAGCCAAAAGTGCGTATGGCGCGGGCTGCGCCGCCATTTGCTCAAGGCCATGGTTGCCTGCGCATTCCTTACGCGCCTTAGTCTGGCCGCTCGGTCCGGCGGGGAAGGTTCGCCGCCTCGGCCAACTCTGCCTCAGCAAGCTGGCGTGGCAGAGTTGGCCGACCATGATCAGAAGCGGAAGCCCAGCGTTGCCGACAGCTCATGCGCCTGCACGCGGCGTGTCAGGGGTCCGTCACTGATCGAGAGACGCGCGGTTCCATGATCCAGATAGCGGTAGCCAAAACGGGCAAAGGAGAAGTCACCGGTTTCCAAGGTCATTCCGCCCATTAGCTGCCAACCGAACCGGTCTGCATTATTGCCTTGGGCGGTTATTGCAGGGCCTGTTTCCGTCCTGAGCACCACATTCCTGGTCTCATGCTGCGCAAGGCCGGCACCGATGCCGAGATAGGGTATCAGACCCCGCGCCCTGCCGCGCGGCTCGTAGAAGTCCCAATACACATTCGCCATGTACGAGGCACTGTCTACATCCGTATTGCCGAATGCGGCTGCGTCGCCATCCACATCGAAGCGGTAACCGTCCCGCCAGTCTATGGCCAGCTCCAACCGGATATTGCGGGTCATGTGACGTCCGGCGGACAGCTCCCAGATGCCTGACTGCCCAAGGCTGCTCTGCCCCCAGGAAGAGCCGACACTGCCTTGAACGTAGAAATCTCCGGCTTGTTGCGCATGGGCGGGCAAGATCAGGCCCGCAGCCGCGAACAGGGCAACGGTAATCACCTTCCTCATTCATTCACCTTCATATTTCATAACCTTATCAGCCTATTAAGGCTTGAGTTCGCGAGCGACCGGTTGCGTGGGCAGCTCAGCTGAACCAACGCGTGGTGATGCGAGATCATCCTTGCGTGAGGCCTGATGATTGATCCCATTGCTTGCTGCTGCAGGACCGGCTTGGATTCCGCGTCACATCCTCAGGCCAGAAGCAGGATCGCTCCGCCAAAGATCAGGCGGTAGATCACGAAGGGCGTGAAATCAGCCTGGCGCAACCAGTGCATCAGAGCGCCGATGCTGATATAGCCGGCCGCGAAGGCCAGCAGTGCAGCCGTGAAGAAAGCTGGAGCAGTGATCTGGCTGCCGGCGCTTGCCAAGGTGGCGAGCGCCAGGAGGGTTGCTGCGCAGATGGTCGGTATCGACAGCAGCATAGAGAAGCGCGCCGCCGCCTCGTGGCTTAGACCCAGGAAACGGGCGGCCGCCATTGTGACTCCCGACCGGCTGGTGCCTGGTATCAGGGCCAGAACCTGTGCTGCGCCGATCACCATGGCGTCGCGGTAGCCGATCTCGTCGAAGCCGCGGCAGCTGTGCCGCCGGTCGGCGGCATAGAGTACCAGGGCGAAGACGATGGTGCTCACCGCCACAACATGTTCCTGGCGCGCGCTTGTCTCCAGGAGACCTTTGGCCATGAAGCCCGCCAGCACGATCGGCAGCGTGGCCACAGTCAGCAACCGGAGCAGACGGGTATCGGGGCTGCGGCTTCCCGTGACCATGGCACGGCCCGCCCCAATCAGGCTGCGGCAGTCTGCACGGAAATAGGCCATGACTGCTCCAAGGGTCCCGAGGTGCAGCGCGATGTCGATCAGAAGCCCCTGATCCTCCCAACCGGTTACATGGGAGACGAGAATAAGGTGCCCCGACGAACTGACAGGGAGAAACTCTGTGATGCCCTGGACAAGAGACAGCACAATAAGGGTGAAAAGGTCCATGCCGGTATCCCGGTTGAGATGGAGCGGTGCCGCGCCGCACATCGGCGTGCGGCGCCAGTCGCGAGCGGGAAGAGGGAGTGGAACTCAGCAGGACAGCGCAGTCGCGTCACTGTACTCGCCTTGCCGGCGATAACGGCTGGCAAGCCAAGCGCACAGGATGAGCTGGAGCTGGTGGAAGATCATCAAGGGCAGGATGATCACGCCGACCTGTGCCGCCGGAAACAGGACGCGCGCCATCGGAACGCCTGAGACCAGACTTTTCTTCGATCCGCAGAAGACCAAGGCGATCCGATCCGGGCGGGAGAAGCCGAACTTCACCGCGATCCAGGTCGAGAAAGCTATGACGATCGCCAGGATTGCCACACTGCCCGCAATGATGGTTCCCAGATCCACCCACTCCACCTCGGTCCAGAGGCCTTCCAGCGTGGCCGCGCCAAAGGCGCTGTAGACCACAAGCAGAATGGAAAGGCGGTCTGTATAGCCCGTCCACGCCTTTGCCCGTTCCAGCACGCCGCCGATCCAGGGGCGAAGGAGATGGCCGGCCATGAATGGGACGAGGAGCTGGAGAAGGATCGACTGGATAGCTCCCAGTTGCAGGGCAGCCGAGGCCGAGCCTTCCGGCTGTAGCAGCATCGCCACGAACAGCGGGGTCAGGAACATTCCTAGGAGATTGGAAAGCGATGCACTGCAGATCGCCGCCGGGACATTGCCGCCTGCGGTGGAGGTGAAGGCGATCGAGCTCTGAACCGTTGACGGCAGCACGCAGAGATACAGAAACCCGGCGGCAATTGCAGGGGCGACCAGCGCAGGGGACAGCAGGGTGATGGAAAGCCCCAGCAGCGGAAACACGATGAAGGTAGAACTCAATACGGTCAGATGCAGGCGCCAGTGACCGATGCCGGCCAGGATGGCGTCTCGAGACAGCTTCGCGCCATGCAGGAAGAAGAGCAGCGCAATGGCAAGGTCCGTCACGACATCAAGCGTTCGTGCCGCCTGTCCGGTCATCGGATAGAGGGCCGCAAGGCCTGCCGTCAGCAGAAGCAGCAGCAGGAAAGGATCGATGATGGAAGTGGGGAGCCGGAATCGCAACTCTGCCTCAAGCCGTTGTTCAATCCGTCCCTGACCGACAGAGGGGGGCCTGGTGGAAGCCGGCCAGGAGAGCAGATTCCGTAGAACATACGCGCCAGATTGCGTCCTAATCCGGGCACCACGCCTTTTACGATGCTCAAGGCCCTTGGACCTAGCATCCTTAAAGACCGCGCCTCTTCATTGAGGGGGAGTGCTGCCAGGCTTGGCCCCTGCGACAGGGGCATCGTCCCGAACAGTGTGTTTTTCCAGAGACGCCTAAGCGCGTAGAGGCACTAGCCCGATCTTTGGCGTGTGGCAAAACCGTGATCGGAAAGGGAAGCGACCACTGTGCGCACATTCGGAAGTGGCTTCCAGTCCCAACCGATTTTTCATCTACTTCAATCGATTAGCAGCCACCTAGCCCCTGTGACAGGCGGCGCGTGGCGTGAGACCTGCCGGCGTGCTCTCCGTTACAAGCCTGTTCGCTAAGTAATCGGTTAACCTTTAGCGGCCAGCGTCAGCGCTGTTCAGAGCTTCGCACCATCGAGGTGAGAAGTAGCGCAGACCTCAGCATGTAAACCACACATGCGCCGTGACATAGGAACCGAAACATGGCGAAGCCTCGCGTTCTCATCTCGACCGACATTGGCGGCAGCGACAAAGATGATGACCAGTCTTTGGTTCATGCCTTTCTCTATGCTGACAAGATCAAGATTGAAGGGATCGTATCCTCTCCGGCGCCGCACGGTGGCCGGGCCAAGGACATCCACGAGGTGATCGATGCCTACGCTAAGGATTACGCGAACCTGAAGACCTATTCTTCGGACTATCCAACGCCGAGCTATCTCAAGTCCATGACCTATCAGGGAGCCACCAGCGCCCAGCCGTCCGCGGGCTACTCCAAGGCGACGGCCGGTTCAAAGGCGATCATTGAGGCTGCCCGCGAGGGTTCGGCGTCCGATCCGCTCTACATCCTGACCTGGGGTGCCATGACCGATGTCGCCCAGGCGCTGCACGACGCGCCGGACATCGTGAACAAGATCCGCCTGCTCTCGATCGGGTCCACCAACACCACATTCGACAAGAACGCCCGCAACTACATCTACAACAACATGGATAAGGGCGAAGCGTTCGAGAAGCTCTGGTGGATCGAAGACAACTCCACTTTCCGCGGCATGTATGTGAGTTCTTCGGGGGCGAACGATCCTTCGATCCACAATGGCTGGATTGACGCCAACGCCAAGGGCCACGGCGCGCTAGGTGCTTACTTCGACAAGATGACCACCGACCTCTACGGCCCCGGCTCTGTCGATGGCCTGAAGATGGGCGATACACCTTCGCTGCTCTATCTCCTGGACAATGCTGACAACAACAATCCCGGCGCCAACGGCTGGGGCGGCAAGTTCGTGAAGACCGGCAAGGCGTCGAACTACTGGACGGATAGCAAGGCGTCCGGAGACAAGCTCGGCTCTTACGCTGGTGCCAAGACCGTCGCTGAAGACCGCAGCGCCTATCTCAAGGACTTCGCCGCCCGCCTGGATCGCGCCAAGGCGCCCAATGGCGGTGCCAAGGACGAAGCGCCGACATCCGCGCCGTCCAAGCCTGCCTCCTCTCCGGCTCCTTCCTTCGACGCCAAGATCGGCGTCGGCACGACCGAGGCGGAAAAGCTGAAGCTGACCGGCGGGTACTCGGTCGAGAAGACCGGAACTGCCTCCGGCGGAGCCCAGATCAAGGTCGATGGAAAGGGGGAGGCCAACGGCACCTTCACTGGTGGAACCGGCACCTACAAGATGACCGTGCGTCATGTCGACGAGTTTGATGGCAAGGCAACTTATGCAGTCAAGGTGAATGGCAAGACGGTGAACACCTTCACCGGTGACAGCATGGGCGGCAGCGACAAGATGGAGAACCACTCCTTCCAGCTAAGCCTTAAGACTGGCGACCAGATCAGCATCACCGGCGCGCAGCAGCAGGGAGAATATGCCCGGATCGACTCCCTAAAGCTGGAAAAGGCGAGCGGCACCAGCACGGCGTCGAAGCCCACCACAACCCCCGCTCCGCAGTCTACGAGCGGCCCAGTGCTCAAGGTCGGCACCACCGAGGCGGAGAAGCTGAAGCTGTCGGGCGGCTATGTGGTTGAGAGCCGGGGCGCATCGTCGGGTGATGCCAACATCAAGGTGAATGGCTCCGGTACCGCCGAAGGCATCTTCGATGGGGCGTCCGGCACCTACAAGGTCAGCGTAGGCTGGCTGAACGAGAGCGATGGGGCAGCCAGCTTCGCCGTGAAGGTCAATGGCAAAACCGTGAATTCCTGGACCGGAAACGGCGGCAGCAATAACGAGGCGGTGCGCAGCTTCACGGTCGAGCTGAAGGACGGTGACAAGATCGTGCTGTCCGGCGTGCAGCAGAACTGGGAACAGGCCCGCTTCGACTGGGTAAAGCTGGAGAACGCGAGCGGCTCCACCCCGACGCCGAAGTCCTCCATCGCTGCACCGGTGTCCTTGCCTGCCAAGGAGGCGAAGCCCCAGACCTCCGATCTGAAGGACGCCGATTTTGACGCCTTCGCCTTTGTCGGCCAGTCCAATGCGGCCGGTCACTTCTTCAAGCGCGCTGGCGACAAGAGCGGCGGCTCGCTTGGCAACGACGTGTTCGAAAAGGCGCTGGGAGCCAAGCTCGGCGGCGCCGTCAAGGCGATCAACGGCGCAACATCGGGCAGCGCATCGAACGAGAAGGTGGATGGCTCGAATTACTGGTGGAACCTTAGCCAGGACAAGCCCGGTCCGGCATTGAAGAATGCCATCTCCCAGATCAAGGCCGGCCTCGGCAGCAAGGATCTGGACGGCTTCATCTGGGGCCAGGGTGAAACCGACGCCAAGGCCGTGAAGGACGATTGGAGCAACCTGAACACGGTTGTGAACAACTTCAGCAAAGCCACTAAGAAGGTGTTCGCCTACCTGCAGGACCAGTTCGGGGACGATCTACCGATCTTCGTTCAGCAACTGGGCACCTTCAAGCAGGACGGCGCCTGGCTGGACGGCCCGGTGGGAGCGCTGGACAAAATACGCGAGGCTCAGGCCAAGCTGATCTCCGGCATGGACGATGTTTATCTCGGGGCGAAGACCGCAGGCTTGGCCGCCCATGACGGCATACATTTCACCAATGCCGCCTACGGCACGATCGCCAGTCGGCTGGCCGGCAGCGTCGAGGTGGAACTTGTCGGCCTGCACAACGACGGCCAGCTCTAACCAGGCATGATCCGGCACCGGCCGCAGGGGAAACCCTGCGGCCGGAATTCTATTTGCGCTCGTTCACGGATCGGGATGGACATCTTGACCGTTACAGGGCGCGCAATGGCCAATGCTGCCTACCGGATCCTGGGGCAACTCCTCGTCATGGACGGCGTATCCGTCGGTAATCTTTCCCGCCTCGCCGGCTACATGGCCGAGACCAGGGGGGCTCAGAGTCTATTTGGAAACCCTACCTGTGGCTGGTGTGGCGTATAAGGACGGAGCCCATGGCGAGGTGGATCATGGCCTCGGAGACGTCGGTCCGCTTTTCGTAATCACGGACCAGGCGACGCCAGCGGGTCATCCAGCCGAAGGCTCCTTCGACAACCCGGCGGCGAGGCAGGACCTTGAAGCCGGGCTCGTGATCGGTGCGGCGGACGACTTCGACGGCGAAGTCGAGGAAGCGGGCCTTGTCCATCCGCTTGCCCCGGTCGTAGGCACCATCGGCGAAGAGATGCTTCCCCCAGGGCCAGCGTTTCCGGATGGCGCCCAGGATGAGCTGCGCGCCCGCACTGTCGGAGATGTCGGCGGTGGTCAGGTTCACCATCAGCAGCCACCCGTCCGTGTCCACGGCAATGTGGCGCTTGGCAAGCGTTGATCTTCTTGCCCGCGTCGAACCCACGCTTGGCCGCAGCGGAAGCCTTGACCGACTGGCTGTCGATGACCCCAGCAGTAGGGCTCGCCTCCCGACCGGCGCGCTCGCGGTCGATCATCAGGGCCACATCGTGGATGGTGCGGAACAGCAGGCGGCGCACAAACACCCGGAACCACCAGTAGACCGTCCGCCAAGGCGGGATATCCTTGGGCAGCATCCGCCATCCCCCGCCGAACCGGGCTATGTAGCGGATCGCGTTCAGGATCGCGCAGGTCCATATCCCGCGTCCGGCCGGCTTTGCTCGGCGGCAGCAACGGCGCAATCCGCGACCGTTCCTCACAGGTCAGTTCCGTCGCGTAGCGCTTTGTCTTCTTCTCGATCTCGGACATCCGGCCACGGTTCGCTCGGGTCCTCATCCCGAGCTTGAACCACGCCGCCTGCCCGGCTTCAAGCCATTACAAACGGACTCTGAGGACTGCCGATGGGGTGCGCCGATCCGCGCAATCTCGGGCACACGACCAAAACCCAGGAACATCCGATCTGCTCCGCTCTGATCCGAAAATCACAAATACGTATTAACTACTTTGATATCGATCTGCTACAGACTACAGCTCTGTATCCGCGATGTCCGAGTCCCACCCATGCCCCGCCCCAATCTATCGCATGTGTTGTCTCTACTTCTCGCAACCACAGCAATAATATCACCTGCCTATGCGGCGGACATAACAATCACCTCGCCGGGCACCTTTATGATCGGCCCTGGACAGTCCGTCGAGTTCCAGGCGGAGAATGGGGCGACGTCCAGCAGCTCTGCGCAAGTGAACGGGGGCGTCACGATCGGCAGCATCGCCGCAACGGCGGCCGGCGTCGGCGTCCTCAACCTCACGGGCGACGGCGCCGGGGTGGACGGGTCCGTGAGCAACCTGTTTCGCACGGTGATCGCCGGCACCGGGGCCATGGGGATCACGGGAAGCGTAACCAACACCGGCGCCTTCTTCAGCCAGGCCGGAACCCTGACCGTCGGCGGGGATTTCCAGAATTCATACGTTAATTTCACCAACAACCGGGATGGAACGCTGATCCTGAACGGAGCGGTCAACGCCATCAGCACTGTCCTGATGACGGGCAGCACCGGCAGCGTCGGCACCCTGACATTCGGCGCCGGAAGCGGCACAACGGTGACCGGCGCTGTGGGCGGCACGGCGCGGGTCAAGCTATTCAATCTCGACGGCGCCCTCGCCACCTTCAATGCCAATGTCGCGGCCGACCGCCTGAATTTCGGTGCCGACGGAACAGCATCCTTCCGCGGCGGCACCGTCAACGCCGCTTTCACCACCTCCGCCGACGGCACCGGCACCCTCAGCTTTCATCCTGGCGCGCAGACCACGGTGAACGGGACGATCGGCACCGGCACCCATGGACTGAAATTGGTGGAGTTGAAGAGCGGGACGGGCAGCATCGTCAGGTTGACCCAGGCCGTCTATGCCGACGCGGTGGCCGTCAACGGCCTGGGAACCCTGCTCCTCGACGCCGCCTCTCGGCTCGACACGGCAACCGGCAGCCCGAACGCCGCGACCGGCGCCCTGGTCAGCTTCGGCGCCGACGGGCTGCTGTCCATTTCCAGCCCGAATGTCAGGATCGGTGCCGTAACCACGACCGGCGGGACGAGCGGACAGGGCCGGATTTCGTTTTCCGGCAGCGGCGCATACATCCTGGGCGGCAGCCTCGGCACCGCCGACAACCGGATACGCCAGATCACCATCGGCAATGCCGCCGCCACGGTCGAAACCGCCGCGTCCTCATCGAACCATGTCTCAAGCGTCCGCTTCTCGGCCGACGGCACGCTCTACCTCGGCGACGGGTCGAGCTTGACGGGCGACATCACGACCGCCACGCATCGGCGCGGAACCGTCGTGTTCCGGGGGGGCTCCGGCGCGGTGATCCAGGGTGATGTCGGCTCCGGCGCGGCCGCGCTCAAGGCGCTCAACGTGGGCGGCCACGGGAGCGGGACCATCGACGGCAGCATCTATGCCGAGACGATCTCTTTCAGCGATGATCCCGGCTACGGCCTGACGACCTCCGGCAACATCGTCGGCCAGGTGGAGGGCGCGCCCGGCGGTGGCGGCATTCTGACCTTCAGCGGCGTCACGACGACGGGCGGCCTCTTCGGCAGCGTGAACCCGCTGGGCTCCGTCGAGTTCAGGGGCGCCGGGATTTCGAGGCTGCGGCACGACATCAATGCAGGCTTCGGCGCAGGCGTCCTGATCGCCGGCCCGGACACGACTCTCAAGCTCGACGCGTCCGCGGCGACCATTACAGGCCCATTCCGTAATCTCGGCGTCCTCGACCTGGGCGGGAACACCCTCACCGTGGCCGGCAACATGTCCGGCACCGGCAGCATCGCCTTTGCGGTGAGCGCCGCAGGCGCCGGCTACATCGTCAACACCATGAACAGCGCCAACTATGCGCCGGGCGTCGGCACGGTCGTCATCACGCCGACGGTGACCGGCACGGATGTCGCCAACGGCGCGACAGTGGCTCTGATCCGCGGCGCGGCCGGCAGCGCAGCGCCGGACTACGCGGGCACGGTCTTCACAGTGGCGGGCACCCAGACTCTGACTTGGACCGTCGCCTCGGGCGCGGCGCATATCGGATCGGTGGACCTCAACGGCTACACCATCACGGCCGCGGACACGGTCCTGGTCGCCACCATTCCCGCCCCTCCTCCTCCTCCTCCTCCTCCGCCGCCGCCGCCGCCACCGCCACCGCCGCCACCACCACCGCCGGCCGAACCGGCCCCGACGGAGCCTGTTCCGACCACCCCGACCACGCCCACCGAACCGACCCCGACACCGCCTCCCCCTCCTCCGCCGCCGCCGGTCGCGCCGACCCCGACGGAGCCCGCACCTGCGCCGCCGACCGGCAACGGGGTGATCGACACCTCACGGCCGGTCTTCACCAATGGCGACAGGGCGGTGGAGAGCGTCACCGTCACCTTCGCCGGCGGCGTGCTGAAGCCGGTGGCCAGCCTGACACTGCCCCAGGCCATCACCGTCACGTCCGCCAACGGCTCCATCAATCCGGACGGCAACACGGTGACGCTGTCGGGTTCTGTCGGCGGGAGCGGCGTTCTCACGGTCGACGGCCCAGGAACGGTTGTCGTTTCCGGCGACCTCGCCAACACCGGCGGCCTTGTCGTCCAGCAAGGCGGGTTAGTGGTGGCCACAGGCGGTCGCGTCGAGGGACCCCTGGTCGTAGGGAATGACGGCCGGTTGGGCGGCAGCGGCACGATCCTCGGATCGAGCGTGGTTTCAGGCACCCTGGCCCCCGGCAGTTCCCCGGGCACGCTCACCTTCTCGGCCCCGCTGACCCTGACCGCGTCAAGCACCTACCAGGTCGAGATCGATGGCCCCGCCGCCGGCGCGGGAGCCGGGGCGCATGATCGCATCGTCCTGACTGGCGCGAACAGCGGCTTCAACGCCGCGGGCACGCTGACCCCGATCCTGCGCGGCATCACCGGCGATGCCGCCAACACCTACACCCCGGACATCGGCCAGACCTTCACGATCGTGCAGGCCGAAGGCGGCGTCTTCGGGGCGTTCGCAACCATCGACCAGCCCGCCGACGGCCTTCCCGCCGGCGCGCGCTTCGACGTCTTGTATGGCGGTCAGACCGTTGCCCTGGTGGTGACGCCGCGCAGCTATGGCGATCTGGCGTCCGCCGGGCAGACGCAGACGGCCGCCGGGCGCGCCGCCGGCGCTGCGCTGGATGCTGTCCGACCGGCCGCCGGCGCCCGACCCGCCGATGCGGAGAAGCAGTTCTATGACAGCCTGTATGGCTTGACAGGCGCGCAGGCTGCCGAAGCCACGGAACTGCTCGCGGGCACACTGCATGCCGACACGCTGAGCGCCGGTCTAACGAACCGCCGCCTATTCGGCCAGGTGATCGAGTCCCGGCATGCCGCGGCCCGTGGCGGCGACGCCTGGGCCGGGGGCGGGACCTTGGCCGCCGCCCGGATCGCTGGCCGGTCCGAGATGATCGCCAGCGCCACGGATCTGGGGGCCGAGGGCGGAAAGCCCGCCGCCCGCGTGGCCGGAGGGCTCAGCGTCTGGGGCAAGCCGTTGCTGTCCTGGGGGCGGACGAATTCCGACGAGACGGCCCGCGGCAGCGCCCGGCGCAGCGGCGGCGCCATGATGGGCAGCGAGCTCGCCACCGAAGACGGTGTGACCGCCGGCGTTGCCCTCGGCTACCTCCGCAGCGAGGTCGAGAGCGCCGGCGGCGAGGGCGACGTGGACAGCTACCAAGCGACCCTCTACGCCGGCTGGGCGGTCGATGGAGCCTTTGTCGACGGGGCGCTGTCCTATGGCTTCAGCCGCTACGAGACCAGCCGTACACTCGTCATCGGCGGCGGCGCACCGTCCGACGGCGCGGCCAGCGGCGACGATGTGTCGGCCGAGATCGGCGCGGGCCGGCGGTTCGACCACGGTGCCGTCTGGATCGAACCGCGCGTCGGCCTGCGCTGGGAACAAGTCGCGCGCGACGGTTTCGCGGAGACCGATGCCGGCCTTTGGTCCCTGCGCGTCGCCCCGGAGACCATCACGGCGCTGCGCGGCTCCATCGGCGCCCGGGCGGGTGCTGCGATGCAGGCCGGCGGCCTGACGCTGGAGCCCACTGTCCTGCTCGCGTGGCAGCATGACTTCCGCGACATCGGGGGCCGCGGTGTGCATGGTTTCGCCGGGACCATCTTCCAGGTGGACGGAGCCGAACGGGGTCGAGACGCCGCGGCGGTCGGCGCCGACATTGGGGTTCGGATCACCGGCACCCTGAAGGCCACGGCCGGCTATGCCGGCGAACTGCGCGCGGACGACAGCGACCATACCGTCGCCGTCGGGTTGCGCCTGTCGTTCTGAACCCCGCGGGCGGGCATGGCCGGGATCATCGGCCATGCCCGCCCGCCAACTGTCACGTGGCGGAGATGTCCTGGACTTTCATTGTGCGCGCCGCCGCTTCCGCACTTATGACCCTGTCGCTGTTCGCCGCCGGTTCCGCCCGGGCCGCACCGCCGGCCGGGACGACCTTCGACGACTGGGCGGTGGAATGCGAGACGGGGCCGGACGGGGCGACCCGCTGCTTCCTGTCCCAGGTGCAGCTGCTGCGGGAGAACAACGCGCGCTTGCTGAAAGCGTCGGTCGGCTATCCGGGACCGGCGGCGGAGCCGTTCCTGGTGTTGCTGCTGCCCCTGGGCGTCGACTTGCGCGCGGGAATCGCCCTCAAACTGGACGACGCTCCCCAGATCTCCCTCGCCTACCAGCAATGCCTGCAGGAGGGCTGCACCGCCGCCCTGCAGCTGGACGGCCAAACGCTCGCGGCGCTCCGCAAGGCCGAACGCATCCAGGTCGGGATCAAGCCCTATGGCAGTGCGCAGATCATGACAATCAAGATATCGCCCGAAGGACTGGCGCGTGGAATGGACGCGCTGCGCTGAAATTCACTTGCCCCTGGCGCGCAAGGCCCGGCATCGCGGGTGAGGCATCAACCCGCGGCAGTCTAGTTGCCGTCGGCGTCGCAGCCGACGGCGCTGTCACGGATGGGTGGCTGCTGATGGTGAACCTGACCACCGCCGACATCTCCGACAGTGCGGGCGCGCAGCTCATCCTGGGCGCCATCCGGAAACGCTGGCCCTGGGGGAAGCATCTCTTCGCCGATGGTGCCTACGACCGGGGCAAGCGGATGGACAAGGCCCGCTTCCTCGACTTCGCCGTCGAAGTCGTCCGCCGCACCGATCACGAGCCCGGCTTCAAGGTCCTGCCTCGCCGCCGGGTTGTCGAAGGAGCCTTCGGCTGGATGACCCGCTGGCGTCGCCTGGTCCGTGATTACGAAAAGCGGACCGACGTCTCCGAGGCCATGATCCACCTCGCCATGGGCTCCGTCCTTATACGCCACACCAGCCACAGGTAAGGTTTCCAAATAGACTCTGAGCCTACCAGATGAAGCCGCCGGGTTCTCGGTCCAGGTGGGGAAAGGCCGGGGCAGGGCCGGAAACATGATGAAGTAACGCGCAATCTCAGACGCGATAAGAAGACACGCGCTCAATAATCCAGGTCTTCTAATATAAGAAGGCGCCGCCTTACTATTTTGGTCTTGTTGCGTGCCTTGCTCTTGTGATGGCTGTTGGCGGTCGGGAAATAAATACGCCGAGCTGGCTGAAGGAGGCATTCAAATGCCTGATCAGCGCGAGAGGAGCGGACGGGGTCCGTACAATTTCAAAGCGCTTGTTCAATATGCGGCATCGGAACTCGACGAATGGGCGCTGCTCGACCAACGCGCCGAGGACGGCGTGTTTGCGATGGTCCACCCGACCCGGGGTATTGCCCTGATCCAGATCGGCCCAACGGCTTCGCTGCTGGAGGAGATCGGCCAAGCGATCAGCCATGACCGGCGTCTGCGCGATGTTCCGGTTGCCCGCCGCCATCTCCGCATGGCCGGAATGCTCGCACTGGGACGCGAACTTGACGAGATGCTCCCTGGCGAATGTTCCGGGCTTTCTCCCCGGCACATCGAAGCGGTGCTTTCAGGAAAGCTGATCAGCGTACAATCACCGGCTGGTCGGAAAGGTCCTGTGACACGAGCGATTTTCGCCGCGGTCGTCATGGTAGTTTGCTCTCTTGGAGCACTGGGGATCATGCCGGAGTGGCGCACGCAGGAGCGCCCGTTTTCTGCGAAACCGGCACCTGCCTTGGCGCTCAGAACCGCGGTCGATCTTCCACAGATCCCGATAGGGTCGGCCACCGCTGTCCCGGTGTGGACTGCAATCCAGTCGGCAATTCCGTTTCCTGTGGCGATGCTGGAGCCGCCCCGACCATCCGTGCAGCACCTCGTTCCCGCGTCTTCCGCGGCCCGCTCCGCAGCACCGGCCTTCCAGTCAGCCGCGGCTGCCCCGGACAGGAGATGTCAGGACATTCTACAGCGCGCCCAGCTTGGAGAAGGTCTTTCTGATGAACACCGCCAATTTCTGCGCAGCATGTGCTGATCATGCCGGACGGCGGATCGGCTACGCGGCCCTGCCCGGCCTCCTCATTATCCTGATGCTTCTCAGCGGTTGCATGCGGGGCGACCTGCCCCGGCAAGGCGCCATGGCCATGCAGACCCTGTCCGACATGTCGGCGCTTCCGCAACCCGCGGGAGCAGTTTCCCCGCCTCCGGCAGGTGAGGTGTTGCCGTTGCAAGTGGCTGTGGAGCAGGCAGCGGAGGAGCTCTTCGCCAATGTGCCGGCCCGATACCGTACGGCTTCCCGCGTCGTTGCGGTCGACCCGCTGGTCGATGGCGTAACCGGGGCACAGACCGTGGCGACCCGCACGATGCAGGACCTTCTTGAGGAGCATATCCGGCAGAAGCAGCCGGCCTATGAACTCCGTCCCCTGAATGCGGATACGCTGGCGTCCTCCCCGGTGGTTCTTGTCGGGAGTATTCGCGGCGTAACCCCGAATGGGTTAGAACCGGGGCAGCCTGTTGCCCACCGCATCTGGTTCTCGCTGGCGGATCTTCGGACGGGCAAGGTGATCGGCCACAGCATGGCCTGGGCTGATGCTGCGCAGGTGGATGCGACCCCGACCGGCTTTTTCCGGGAGAGCCCTGTCTGGGTAGCGGATCGGGGGATGAGCGCTTATCTGCAGACCTGCCTGACCGGAATCGGCGGCCCTGTGCCGACCTCCTATCTGGACGGAATTCTCGCTGCAGCGCTGGTGGCTGAGGCGATCACGGCCTATGAGGCTGGAGCGTTCGACGATGCCCTGTCCCTTTATGAATCCGCACGGCGCACAGCCATGGGCAATCAGCTGAGGGTGCATAACGGACTGTATCTGGCTCAGCTCAAGCTGGGCCGGCTGGAGGAAGCCGAATTCGCGTTCACCGGGCTCGTCGACTTCGGCCTCAGCCATAAGCGATTGGCGATGCAGATGCTGTTCCAGCCAAGCTCCACGGCCTTTCTCGAGGATGCGGCGGTGACCGGGCAATATCCCATGTGGGTCCGTCAACTTGCCCGGGGAACCGATCTGTCAGGGAAGTGTCTAGGCCTCATCGGACACACCAGCGCCACAGGCCCTGTTGCCTTGAATGAGCGTTTGTCCCTGGCACGCGCCGAGCGGGTGCGAGCCGAATTGATCGAGGAGGTCCCGCTTCTACAATCCCGGACTTTCGCCCGCGGCGCCGGATCGAACCATCTGATCATCGGCACCGGCCGGGATGATTCGTCCGACGCCCTGGACCGGAGAGTCGAGTTCCAGCCCTTCGCATGCGGCCTCACCGCTTAGCAGGAAGAGCCCGTTCAAGGGCCGGCAGTTCACGTCCGACGTGATCCTCCGGGGTCGTGATGCAGGCCGATCGGACCTGTTGTCTGACGAACCTTAACTGGAGGCCGAAATGAGCAAGAACCAGGGCGAATGGACGAAGCAGGACCAGTCCGAGGCGGCGAAGCGGGGCCAGGGGGCGGAAATCGGTCCAGAACATGGGGCCGACAAGACGTCGGAAAGCTCCAAGCCCACGGCCGGGAAGGGCGACGCAGGAGACCGGGGGACGTCGGCGCCTGAAGGGATCGTGCCCCCGAAGAGCTGAAACCTGCTGATGTCAGCGCCCATCCAGGCGCCGACGCCAAAAGGGTGCCAGCAGGTTGCACGCTCCGATCAGGCTCCGGGCACTGTCACTCCACGCGCGTGACCAGCCGGCCGATGCCCTCGATCTCCGCCACCATCTCGTCGCCTGCGGTCACCGCTCCGACGCCGGCCGGGGTACCGGTGAAGATCAGGTCGCCAGGGCGCAGCTCGAACAGGCGGGACAGGTGCGCGATGACCTCCGCCACGTTCCAGGTCATGTCGGACAGGTCGCCCTGCTGCCGCACCGCGCCGTTGACGGACAGGCGGATGGCGCCCTTGGCCGGATGCTCGGCCTCAGCCACGGGGATCAGGGCGGAAACCGGGGCGGAATGGTCGAAGGCCTTGCCCACTTCCCAGGGCTGGCCCTTGCCCTTGGCCGCACCTTGCAGGTCGCGCCGGGTCAGGTCGTTGCCGACGGCATAGCCCCAGATATGGTCCAGCGCCCGCTCCACCGCGATGTCGCGGCCGGCCGTGCCGATGGCGGCCACCAGCTCCACCTCATGATGCAGGTTGCTGGTGCCGGGCGGGTAGGGCACCGGGGCGTCGCCGGTGACCAGCGCATGGGCCGGCTTCATGAAGAAGAAGGGCGGCTCCCGCGTCGGATCCCCGCCCATCTCCCGCGCATGGTCGGCATAGTTGCGGCCGACGCAGAAGATGCGCCGGACGGGAAAGCGCGCCGTCGCGCCCTTCACGGGAATGCCGGGCTGCTCGGGGGCGGGAATGACGAACTGCATGGGCTTTGCCTCTTTGCTTACGGTCGGGCCGACGAACGACTTGAGATCCAACCGGGGGAGTGGCGGAACCGCCTTGCCGGCGTCTGTCTAGGGACGCGACGGTCCTTGCCACGGTGTTTCCGGCACCGGCGTGATCGGGCCGTTTCCGCTGAACCAGGAGATCAGGTTGTCCACCACCAGCTGTCCCATGCGTCCGCGGGTATGGTGCGTGGCCGAGCCGATGTGGGGCAGGAGTACGGTATTGTCGAGCGCGATCAGCTCGGCGGGAACATGCGGCTCATTGGCGAAGACATCCAGGCCTGCAGCCAAAATGGTGCGGTTTTGCAGCGCCGCGATGAGCGCGCTTTCATCCACGACGGACCCGCGCGCGACATTAATCAAGATGCCGTTCGGGCCGAGCGCGGAAAGGATTTCGGCATTGATGATATGCCGCGTCGCAGCTCCGCCCGGCACGATGGCAATCAGGGTGTCGACCTCCTGCGCCATGGCGAGAAGCGTCGGGTAGTAGCGGTACGGAAGGCCCTCCTGTTCGCGCCGCGCATGATAGACGACCGGCACGTCGAAGGCGGAGATGCGCTGCGCCACAGCCTTGCCGATACGGCCCATGCCCAGAATTCCGACCGTGCGCCCCCGCAGGGTGGGGCTGAGAGGAAAAGCGCTCTCCAACCAGCGACCGGTGCGCACATGCCGGTCAGCCTGCGGTAGCCGCCTGATGGTGGATAGAAGGAGGGCAAGGGTGAAATCCGCGACCTCGTCGTTGAGCACGTCCGGTGTGTTCGTGACAACAATGCCGCGCTCCGCGGCCGCCGCAAGGTCGATGGAGTCGTATCCGACGCCGAAATTCGCCACGACTTCCAGGGCGGGTAGGCGGGCGATCAGATCGGCAGTCGTCGGCTCCCGACCACGGGTCGCGATGCCGCGGATCAGCGGTCCATAGGCGTCGACGATCTGCTGCAGGCCGGATTTTGCTGAGCGATGAACATGGAAACGCCGGTCGAGCTGTTCTTCGACGTCCGGCATCATTTCGCCCATGCTCAGGATATGCGCGCGCTCGGTTTCAATCATGGATGCACCCTCTGGCAAGCTTCGATGTACGACTTCCGCGCGTCACCCGCCCAATACTCGACGTAATCCCATCAAAGCCAGCGAGACCAGGATCGTGGCGCCGAGCCCATACGACGCATTCCAGCGCCAAGCTACGGTCCAGACCGGCGTCTGGAGTAAGCGGCCAACATAAAGGGTCGTGCCGGAGAAGGGCGAGATCAATGTGGCCAGGCCGAAACTGGCCATCATGGTGTTTGCGACCACCTGCGGAGAGAGGTCCAGCACGGCTGGCGGGGTAATTTGGCAGAGAATGATGATCGGGATCACCGGATGCAGCCCGATCAGGCCGAACAAGGCCACGATGGCCACGATGGCGGCTATGGCGGCGTCCCCGGTAGGGGGCGCAAAGGGAAGGCTTTCGCCCGCGGCGGCGGCGGCAACACCGGTTCCGAACAGGCTGGCCGCCGTGAACAGCAGAACCTCGCTACGCAACGCGGGGAGCTGTGCACGCATCTGGCATACCAAGGTGCTGCTAATTGCTCGACCACTGCCGTCCTTGCCGTTGATCGTGCGCAGCCAGAAGGCAGCATGGACTGGGCCGA
Organism: Indioceanicola profundi; assembly: GCF_003568845.1. Taxonomy (NCBI): domain Bacteria; kingdom Pseudomonadati; phylum Pseudomonadota; class Alphaproteobacteria; order Rhodospirillales; family Azospirillaceae; genus Indioceanicola; species Indioceanicola profundi. The sequence goes on from NZ_CP030127.1 coordinate 151,920, forward strand.
CCAATCCGATGGCAATCGGAATCGCAAGCCCCGCGCCTTCCACAAGGGCGAGAACCGGCAAGCACAGCCCGAGGAAGATCAGCCCCATGCCGCCCCAGTCGCGACCGGCGGCGGTGGGGCCTGCCGGCGTCGATGCGGACGTCGAGGCCCGGCTGCGGGTCAAACGGTCCATCGTCCAGGCGGAAAGGATCAGCAGGGCCGCGATGGCAAGGCCTGTGGGTGCGACATCCAGCCAGGTTAGGCCCGGCAGGACGGAGAGGACGACGGCGGTGGAAACGAACAGGGGCGACCAGCTGGTTCCCGCACAGAAGCCGCGCAACATGGCCAAAGACAGGCGCTGGCGCAGCTTGGGGCTGCTGCTGCCCGACAGCATCGATGCTACCAGCTGAAGACCGGCCAGGTTCAAGAAGGAGCCGAACAGGTGGGAGCCGGCCGCCAGCGCCAAGAATCGGCGGCCCGGCGGCTGGCTGATCAGATGGCGGCCGACTGCCATTAGGGACGGGCTCTGTAGGGCCGGCATCCGCAGGCAGGCAACGGCCGAGAACAGGACCAGAAACTGCAAGGACCTTTGGACGGCTTCGGCGACCACCCCGGTGAGAACATTGTTGAGCGCGCCGAGCAGAAGCCCGGCGCAGGCCAACAGGACGCCGACCCAGCGCTGCGCCGCTGGAATGCGGGGCAACTCCAGGACCAGATAGGTGGCGAGAAGCAGGATCGCGAGCGGCAGCATGGCGTCGCTACCCGCAAGCGCCATTCCCATGGTGAGGATCACGAAACCGGCATAGAGGCCGGCCGACCAGGGGTCGCGCGCGTCCGGTCGTTCGGCCGTCATGGATCGAGGGCGTTCAGGGCCTTCTGCACGGCCACCAGAGCGCGGTCTCGCTGCCGCGCCAGAGCTTCGGGCGTCCTCCCGGCAGCCTCGTCCTCCACGCCGCGCACCAGCGCGTCGCAGACTTCAGGGGTCAGGCTCGGATTGCCGAGATCGGCCCAGCGGCGTTCCTGACTGGGGCCGAGATGGTCGAGATAATGGCGCATTCCTCCGGCCCCGCCGCCGAGATGGAAGGTCATGTGGGGGCCCATGCTGGCCCAGCGCAGGCCGGGGCCATACACCATGGCCATGTCGACATCGGCGACGTCGCAGATGCCTTCAGCCACCAGATGAACGGCCTCCCGCCAGGCCGCAGCGCCCAGGCGACCGGCGATGTGTCCTTGCACCTCACGGCGGAGGCGGACGGGTTTCTTGCCGATGGTCCGGTAGAACTCCATGGCCCGATCCAACGCTTCGGGCGCGGTGCGCTCGCTGCCGGACACCTCGACCAGCGGCATCAGATGCGGCGGGTTGAAAGGATGACCCAGAATGCAGCGCTGCGGAGCCCGGCGGCACTCGACCTGGATCTGGGCCATCAGCAGGGAGGAGGTGCTGGAGGCGATGACCACCTGCGCGTCGGTTGCGGCATCCAGCCGGGCCAGTAGCCGGGCTTTCAGCTCAACCTTTTCCGGTGCATTCTCCTGAACGAAATCTGCGCCCTCGCAAGCCTCTTCGGCCGTGGCGGCGAAGCGGAGCCGGGTCGGGTCGGCCGTGGGAGCGAGGCCGAGCTGTTCGACATCCGTCCAGGCCACGTCGATGAAGCGGCGAAGACGATTTTCAGCGTCCTGGCCAGGGTCCCAGGCCACGACCTCCAGTCCGCGGGACAGCAGCCACGTGGCCCAGCCGGCGCCAATGGTCCCGGTGCCGATCACGGCAATACGATTGAAGCTCATTGCTCTTCCTCTTGCTTGAGCAGGTTCAGGACGCGGGTCAGCGTCTGCTGCTTCTTGCGGACATAGGCCTGCGCATCCCGCTGGCTCCAATCGTAAAAGCCGCGTCCGGTCTTAAGTCCGAGATCACCCTGCTTCACGATGTCCTGCAGCACGGGCGAGGGCGTGTCGCCGTGATGGAGAGCGGGAACGATGTTCCGCTGCGAGGAGGCGGCGATATCGAGCCCACTGATATCTTTCTGCTCGATCAGGCCGGTCACCGACATGCGGGGGCCGAGCACCCACTTCGCCGCTTCGTCTATCTCTTCTGCCGTCGCGATCCCCTGCTCGATCAGGTGGAAGGCCTCATGCAGGATGGCGTGCTGGAGGCGGTTGATCAGGAAGCCTGTCAGCGGCCTGCGCACCACGGCCGAGCGGCGGCCGGTCCGCAGCAGCGCCTCGCGCGTCCTCTCCAGCACGTCGGCCGAGGTCTGGGCCACCAGAGTCACCTCCACCATCGGCAGCAGGTGGGCGGGCTGGAAATAGTGGATGCCAAGGAAGCGGTGCGGCGCGCTTAGTCTGTCCGCCATCTCCTGCAAGGGCAGGGCGGAGGTGTTGGTGGCAAGCACCGGGCCCTCGCCATAGGCCGCCTCCAGCCTGGCGAACAGCTCCATTTTCAAGTCCATCTGCTCCGGGATGGCCTCGATCACCAGGTCGGGGGCAGTTGGCGGCAAGGCCTCGACCACCTGTACTCCGGGCGCCGCGCGAACCTTCGACGGCGTACGGCTGAGCAGGGTCGTTGGGAAGTCGGCATCGGCGAACCCGGCCGCGATCTCTGGCCCCATGACGCCGCCGCCCACCACCAGAACAGTTTGAATCATGGCGTTTCCTCATTTTGGGCGTATTCCGCCCGTCCGGCGTCTTGCCGTCAAGCCGGTTAAAAGGATTATTGATAATCCTGGGCGATGGGTCTAGGCTCGGGTTCATTAACCAAGAATCAACGAACCTGGAGGAAGCGCTGTGAGAGTGAGCAAGATCATCTATGCCGCAGCGGCAGTTGCTCTGGCCCTTGGTGGGCAGGCTGCCCAGGCCGAGTACAAGCAGGGCGACAAGGTCACGGTGCTGCAGGGCTTCAAGCCCGGCGGCGGTTCGGACGTGCTGGCCCAGCTGACCCAGCCGCATCTGCAAAAGGAGCTGGGCGTCACCTTCGTGAACCAGTATGTGCCCGGCGCCACCGGTGCCATCGCCTGGACCCAGCTGGCGCATCAGAGCAAGTCGGACGGGTCGGTGATCAGCATCACGAACACGCCGATGCTGATGACCAACTACATCATGAACGAGGACATCCGCTACACGATCGACGATCTGGAGCCGCTGGTGAACGTGGTCACCGATCCCGGAGTGATCGTGGTAGGCAAGGACAGCCCCTTCAAGACCGCGCAGGAGTTCCTGGACCATGCCAAGGCCAATCCGGGCCGGATCCGGGTCGGCAATTCCGGTGTGGGCGGGGATGATTTCTTCACCACGTTGATGTTGCAGCGCGCCTCGGACATGAAGTTCACCATGGTGCCGTTCCAGGGCGACGGCCCCTCCTGGCAGGCCGCCATGGCCGGCAAGATCGACGCCAGCTTCAATAATCTGGGCAATGTCTATTCCCAGGTTGAGTCCGGCAATCTGCGCATGCTGGCGATCTTCACCGAGGAGCGTCACCCCAAGCTGCCCGATGTGCCGACCCTGAAGGAGCTGGGCTACGACGTGGTGGCCGGCTCGTCGCGGGGTTACAGCGGGCCCAAGGGCATGCCGGAGGACAAGAAGCAGCAGTTCATCGCGGCCATGCAGAAGGTTGCCGCTGATCCGAAGTTCAAGAAGGATGCGGAGGCGCAGGCGCTCGATATCGACATCATCACCGGCGACGAGTACCGGACCTTCATGAAGGAGCAGGAAACCGAGTTCAAGGAGATCTGGAACGAGGTCAAGGACACGATCGGCAACGGCCAGTAACGTCGCTGCGGTCGTGGAAGTCCCGCACCGCCCCGTCCAGCCGGTTTTGAAGGCGGGCGATGCGGGAGCGGGTTCCACAGGCGCGGAAATCCAAATCCGACCTGACAAGAAGGGATCAGGACCCACGATGGAAAGGGTGGATTGCGTTGTCGTCGGCGCCGGTGTGGTTGGCTTGGCTGTTGGGCGGGCGTTGGCTCTGGGCGGCCGGGAAGTGCTGGTGCTGGAGCAGGGGCCCGGCATCGGCCAGGAGACCAGCAGCCGCAATTCCGAAGTCATCCATGCCGGTATTTACTATCAGCCCGGCAGCCTGAAGGCGCGCCTGTGCGTCCGGGGCAAAGAGCAGCTCTACACCTACTGCCGGGAACGCGGGATCGCCCATCGACGTTGCGGAAAAATCATCGTCGGGACGCGGCCTGAGCATCAGGCCGTCCTCGAACGCTACAGCGCGACCGCAGCCGAAAATGGCGTGCTGGATCTCTCCATGCTGGACCGCTCGGCGATCCGCGACATGGAGCCGGAAGTCGATGCCGTTGTCGGCGTTCTTTCTCCTTCATCCGGCATCGTCGACAGCCATGCACTGATGCTGAGCCTTCAAGGCGACATCGAAAATGCCGGCGGAGCGGTCCTGCTGCACACGCCGGTATTGGGCGGACGTCCGGGTGCGGACGGGTTGGAGTTGGAGATCGGAGGGGCGGAGCCGATGCGGCTCGGCTGCCGCACCCTGGTGAATGCAGCGGGGCTGGGCGCGCAGGACCTGGCCTTGAAGGTGGGGGCGGCGCCGGAGAATGTGCCAACGCGGTATCTGGCGATCGGCCATTACTACGTCCTGAGCGGTCGCAGCCCTTTTCACCGGCTGGTCTACCCGATCCCGGAAGATGGCGGGCTTGGCGTCCACGTCACCGTGGATCTGGGCGGCCAGGCCAAGTTCGGGCCCGATGTTCGTTGGATCGACAAGGCGGATTACGCCTTCGATGACAGCCGTCGCGGACAATTCGTCGAGGCTATCCGCAACTATTACCCTGGCCTGGACGAGAATCGCCTGCAGCCCGGCTACACCGGAATTCGTCCCAAGCTGTCGGGACCTGGCGCCGGATTTTCGGATTTCAGGATCGATTTTCCTCAGAGCACGGGGGTGCCGGGTCTGGTCAGTCTTTATGGCATGGAATCGCCGGGGCTGACCTCCTGCCTTGCGATTGGGGACTATGTGGCACAGGGGGTGGCCACGTCACAAACAGATCTGGCCTAGCCCGTATCGGCGTAACAGCGGAGGCGGCCGGCGCCCCAGGTAAGCGCTTACCGCGCAAGGCGGCCAGAATTTCGTAGCAGTCCGTTTTCGGGCTCGGAAGACCCGGAACCTAATCATCCACACATATCTTGAAAGGGAAGAAACGTGAGCAATACCCAAGACCGCACTGTAAGCGCTTACGCGCCAGCGAAGATCGTGTCCGTTGAAGCGGCCACCGTGCGTGTTCCCCTGGACAATCCTACGTCCTTCTCGACCCGTCAGGTTCTTGCCCGCGACTATGCAATCGTGCGCATCCGCACCGACGATGGGGCGGAGGGCATCGGCTTCTGCTACGGCGGCTCCACCAACGGCGACATCGTCACCAAGGCGGTGCGCGAGATGTTCGCGCCGAAGCTGATCGGCCAGGACCCGACCCGCGTGGAAGGCATCTGGCAAGAGATGTATCAGGACGCGCTGCTGCAGGGCCGCGCCGGCGCCGTGATCCGCGCCATTTCCATCATCGACATCGCTCTCTGGGACCGTAACGCCCGCGCCGTCGGCCTGCCGCTCTACCGGCTGCTTGGCGCGGTCCGCACCGACCGCGTCCCGGCCTATGCCAGCGGCGGCTATTATCTGGATGGCAAGACGCCCGCAAAGCTCGGCGAGGAGCTGGCTGGCTACGTCGCGCAGGGCTTCAAGGCCGTCAAAATGAAGGTCGGCCGCCTCGACCCGCGCGGGGAGGAAGAACGTATCCGCGCGGCCCGCGAGGCTATCGGTCCCGATGTCCTTCTGATGCTGGACGCCAACAACGCCTGGAAGGACCTGCCCACGGCCATGCGCTACATGGACCGGTACGAGCCTTATGATCCGTACTGGATCGAGGAGCCGTTCAGCCCGGACGACATCGATAATCATGCCCGTTTGGCTGCCAACACCCATGTGTCGGTCGCGACCGGCGAGATCGAGGTCGGGCGCTGGCGGCATAAGGAGCTGATGGACAAGGGCGGCGCCATCATCCTGCAGACCGATGCGGCGGTGTGCGGCGGCATCAGCGAGTTCCGCCGCATCGCGGCCACGGCCGCCTCTTACGGCATCAACATGTGCCCGCACTGGTTCCACGACCTGCATGTCCACCTGGTCGCCTCTTCGGTGAACGGGCAGTTCGTGGAATTCTTCTCCGACGACCAGGTGCTGAACTTCCGTCGCCTGATTACCCGTCAGTTGGAGATCGAGGATGGCGAGCTGAAGCTGCCGCAGCAGCCGGGCCTGGGCTTCGATTTCGACGAGGAAGCTATCGGCCGCTGGGCTCTGGACGGCTGGAAATAAGAAGTTTATCCGGCGGGGCGCCGGGTGCGCCTCGCCGGATCGTATGCACTACAGGCTTGCCGCAACCTTTCCAACAGAGATGCCGCAGACATGACGGACGATACCAACAGCAAGGCCAAAGGCCTCGGACGGGGACTCACCAACTATGGCGACCCCGATTTCTCCCTTTATCTGCGCCGCTCCTTCGCCAAGTCGATGGGACTGTCGAACGAGGCTCTGCGCAAGCCGGTGATTGGCATTGCCACCTCGCCCTCCGGTTTCAACAACTGTCACCGCCATTTTCCGGAGCTGACGGATGCGGTAAAGCGCGGAGTGCTGGCGGCTGGCGGCCTGCCGCTGGAATTCCCGACCATCTCGCTGGGCGAGGTGTTCCTTAACCCGACCAGCATGATGTACCGCAACCTGATGGCGATGGATGCGGAAGAAATGATCCGCGCCCAGCCGATGGATGCGGTGGTGATGCTCGGCGCGTGCGACAAGACCGTGCCGGCCCTGCTGATGGGGGCTTTCTCGGCGAATGTACCCGCCATCATGCTGATCGGGGGGCCCATGCTGCCGATGCCCTATCGCGGGGAACGGTTGGGGGCCTGCACCGACTGCCGTCGCTTCTGGGGCAAGTATCGGGCCGGCGAAATCGATTCCCAAGGTATCTCCGAGATTGAAGGCAATCTGGCGACCACGGCCGGCTCCTGCGCCGTTATGGGCACGGCCAGCACCATGGCCTCCATTGCCGAGGCCTTGGGGATGACACTGCCGGGCACCGCCGCCATCCCGGCCGTGCATGCCGACCGTCTTCGGGCGGCGGAAGCGTCGGGCGCCGAAGCCGTGCGCATGGCGGTGACTGGCGGCCCGCGGCCGCTGGAGATCGTCGATGACAAGGCCGTGGAAAACGCCCTACGGGTTCTGCTGGCCATCGGCGGCTCCACGAACGGCATCGTCCACCTCACTGCCATGGCGGGCCGGGCCGGGGTCAAGATCTCGCTGGACCGGCTCAACGAGCTGTCCGACACCACCCCGGTGCTCGTCGATCTCAAGCCGACCGGCCAATATTATATGAGCGACCTGCATGCTGCCGGCGGCATCGGTGCGGTCATGCGGGAGATCAAGCCGCTGCTGCATCTTGACGCTAGGACGGTCACCGGCGAAACGCTGGGCGAGCGGCTGGAAGGCGAGGTCTGGGTGGCCCGCAACGTGATCCGCAGCGCGGACACGCCGATCAACGCGCAGGGCGGGCTGGTCGCTCTGTTCGGGTCCCTGGCCCCGAACGGCGCCATTCTGAAGCGGTCAGCCGCCGATCCCAACCTGTTCGAGCGGGAGGGGCGTGCTGTTGTGTTCTCGTCGCTCAACGATCTGGCCGAGCGGATCGACCAGCCCGATCTGGACGTCAATGCTGATGATTTCCTGATCCTGCAGAATGCCGGCCCGAAGAGCGGAACCGGCATGCCGGAGGCCGGCTATCTGCCGATCCCGTCCAAGCTGGCCCGTGCCGGCGTCAAGGACATGGTTCGTATCTCCGACGCGCGCATGAGCGGCACGGCCTTCGGCACTGTCGTGCTGCATGTTTCTCCCGAAGCGGCGATCGGGGGACCGCTGGCCCTGGTGCGGACCGGCGATCGTATTCGGCTCAGCGTCAAGGAGCGCAGGATCGACCTGTTGGTGGAGGAGGCAGAGTTGGCCAAGCGGCGCGAAGGATGGAAGCCTCCGGTGGAGACGCCGCCGCGCGGTTACGGAAAGCTGTTCTTCGATCATGTGCTGCAGGCCGAGGAAGGCTGCGATTTTGACTTCCTGCAAGCCGTCCCGGCCAAAAAGTAGAGATGATGCGGTCGCCGTCGCCATTCGGTCGTCCAATCCCGACCCCGGACGATTCGTCCCGTGGGGAGGGGGAGAATGGACGGATGTCGGAACGGCGGCAGCGTCGGCGACCCAAGGCTGGCGGCGTCACTGCAGTTGACGTCGCCGCATTGGCCGGGGTCTCCGTCGCTTCCGTGTCGCGGGTTCTGAATGGCAGCGGCAATGTCGGTTCCGCCGTGCGCCAAAGCGTGCTCGACGCGTCGGAGGAACTCGGCTACCAGCCCCATGCGGCGGCACGGGCGCTGGCGTCGCGGCGGTCCCGCATCATCGGCGTCGTGGTTCCGACCATCGAAAATCCCAACTTCGCAAAGGGCGTGGAAACGTTGCAGCGGCACCTTGCGGCCGCCGGCTACACCACGCTGCTGGCCAGTTCCGGCTACGATGCCGGGCGGGAGGCGGCGCATGTCAGGACCCTGGTCGCGCATGGCGTCGATGGGGTCATGCTGATCGGCGGCAAGCACCAGCCGGATCTGCTGGCCTTTCTCGACGCCAAGAACATTCCACATGTGAATGCCTGGGTGCTGGACGGCCGGATGCCTTCTGTTGGGTTCGACAATCAGCAGGCTGCCTATCGTGCGGCCAGCTATCTCCTCGATCTCGGGCACCGGGATATCGGGGTTATTGCCGGCCTCACCAAAGGCAACGATCGGGCAGCCGCGCGCGTTGCCGGGATCAGGCAGGCACTGAGCGAGCGGGGGCTGGGGTTGCCGCAGGAGCGTTTGATCGAGCGCTCCTACCGCATCGTAGATGGCCAGATCGGGCTGCGAGCGCTCCTGGAACAGCCGCAGCGGCCGACCGCCATCATCTGCGGGAACGATGTCCTGGCATTCGGGGCTTTGCTCGAATGTCAGGCTCGTGGCATCACCGTACCGCAGTCCCTCTCCATTTGCGGCTTCGACGATCTCGAATTTGCATCCCAATTACAGCCGCCACTGACCACGATCCGCATCCCGGCGGATGAGATCGGGACGCGGGCAGCCGAATGTCTGCTCAGCGCGATCGATGGCAGGACGGTGCCCAGAAATGTAGAAGTCCCGATCAGCCTGGTTGTGCGCGGCAGTACCGCGCCGCCTGCCGAAAGAGCGGCAAACCTGTAAGCAGAAGGAAACGCGCCAATGAATGTTCAGCCGATGCGGGGGGTTCTCGCCCCAGTCACTACCCCCTTCAAAGCCGATCTGTCGCCGGATGCCGATAAGCTGGTGCGCCAGTGCCGCTGGCTGCTGTCGCAGGATTGCGGCCTGGCCGTGTTCGGCACCAACAGCGAGGCCAACTCCATGTCGGTGGAGGAGAAGATCGAGCTGCTCGACGCGCTGGTCGATGCAGGACTCGACACCTCCCGCATGATGCCTGGGACTGGCGCCTCTGCGCTTACCGATACTGTGCGACTGACCGCCCATGCCGTGAAGCGAGGCGTCGCCGGCGTCCTGATGTTGCCGCCCTTCTATTACAAAGGCGTATCGGATGAGGGGCTGTTCCGCAGTTTCGCGGAGGTGATCGAGCGTGTCGGTGATCCCCGGCTCCGCGTCTATCTGTACCATATCCCGCCTGTGGCCCAGGTGCCCATCTCCCTCGACCTGATCGAGCGCTTGATCAAGGCCTATCCGGATACTGTCGTGGGTATCAAGGACAGCTCCGGCGATTGGAACAACACCAAGGCCATGCTGGATCGCTTCCCCGGCTGGGGCGTCTTCGCCGGCAATGAGAATTTCTTGTTGCAGACGTTGCAGCATGGCGGGGTCGGGTGCATCTCGGCCACCTGCAACGTCAATGCTGGCGCCATCAGCCGCCTGTTCCGCGAATGGCAATCGCCGGAGGCTGAGCGTCTTCAGGCGGAGTGCGACGAAGTCCGCCGGACCATCTCGCAGTTTCCGATGATCCCGGCGCTCAAGGCCACCATCGCGGATTTCTCGGGAGATTCCGAATGGGCAAGGCTGCGCCCGCCGCTCGTCGAATTGAGCGCAGACCAGCGGCAAGCCCTCAAGGCAGAGCTGGCCAAGCGGAACTTCCGGATGCCCGAGCTCGCGACGGCCAACGCCTAGAGCAGATCTTGGTCGGGTCGACATACCCGATCGGGCTGAGATGCTCGCTTGTGAAAGAAATCTGGACCGGTTTCTGATCCCAGTTGATCGGAAACCGGTCTGAGACCGGGAGGGGAAGTGCCGGAGCGGCGGCTGTTCTCGATCTGTGTCCGGACGCATCGGGTCGGGATGTGGGGGGCGTCTTCCGGCCAATTTTCATCTGGTCCATTTGGCTGCCCGCTTCGCAAGCCGAAGGCATGGGAATGACGCAAGCCAGATGCGCATGCTGCAATGCACCATGCCACTTTGCGGCTGCGAAAAAATGCGCCATTTAAAAGGGGTATGAGCGACTCCGAATTGGTGCATCCAAGATGACTCACATTACTTTCGACAAGGGCTCCCACGGCCTCGCCACCACGGCTACCCGCTTTCTTGCCGCCTTTGCCGGCGTCGTGCAGAGCTGGAAGACGGGGACTGCCGCGGCTCGCCGCTATCAGGATCTCAGCATGCTTGGCGTGCAGGAGCTGGAGCAGGCCGGGCTGACGAAAGGGGATCTGGCGCGCGAGGCCATGTTCCCGACGCGCACCATCCCCGGCGTGCGCTGATCATCGCCGCGACCGCCGGGGATGGTGCGCGTCGGTCCCAAGTTTCAGGTCAGGCTTCCGGGAAGATCTGACGGTAAGCCTGGATATAGGCGTCCTTGGAATGGACAAGATGGCTGGTGCACAGCGCGACCAGCCGCTCCCGGTCACCTTCGGACAGTGCCGCGATCATTGCGGCATGTTCGTCACGCGCCCGCGTGAGGAGATTGGGCCTGGCAATGGCATAAGACCGGATGCCATGGGTCTTCTGGGCATAGACCTCGATCGCTTCTGCCAGATAGGGGTTGCCGCATCCGGCAAAGAGAACCCGGTGGAACTCCAAGTTCAGGCGAAAAACCTGGACAAGTGCGCCTGCCTTGACCGCTTCCGTATGAAGCTGATGAATCCGTTCGAGCTCGCCGGCCAAGTGAGGGGCCGGTAAGGGAATCATCTGGGCAGCCTGCCGCTCCAGCAGGGTTCTGACGAGATAAATCTGCTCAACCTCATTGGGATTCAGGTCTCGTACGGTGGCCCCGCGGTTGCGCCGACGCACAACAACGCCCATACGCTCCAACTGGATCAAGGCCTCACGCACTATGTGACGTTTGGTTTTGAAACGCTGGATCAGATCGTCTTCGACAAGTCTTTCCCGGGGCCGCAGGCGACCGAGTGCAATATCCTCTTCGAGCTGGGCAAGAACAAGCGGAAGGGCGGAGGAAGCGCTCTCCTCCGCCTCCTCCTGCAGCTCTGGATGTGCCGTAACAATGCTGTCCATGATCAGATCCTACGGGCCCGTCCTGACCGGGTCACCAATCCCACAAGCCAGCGTGAAACGAAGGTGCCCTGGATCAGGGAAAGTATGGCCAATGCGAAGAAGAACAAGGCCAGCGGGCTTTCAAGGAAAACGGTCCAGCTTCCATAGCCGATCAGCAAGGACTGGCCTAGCGTGTTGTCCATCAGCGGACCCAGGATCAGACCGAGCACGAGCGGTGGGGTTGGGATCTTCAACCGGTCGAAGACATAGCCAAGGAAGCCGAAGGCCAGCATCAGATAAACATCGAACATGCTGTTATTGATGGCGAATGAGCCGATCACGCAGAGCACGATGATGATGGGGCCAAGCACCAGATTGGGCACCCGCGTGACATGAACGCAGAGACGGGTGAACCAGATACCGGTGAGGAACAGGGCGATATTGGCAAAGACCACGGCCCAGATCAGGGTGTAGGTGATGTCGGCATGTTCCGTCATCAGGTTCGGTCCCGGCATGACGCCGTGCACCATCAAGCCGCCCATCATCACTGCTGTAGAAGAGCTGCCGGGAATACCGAGCGCGATAGTCGGAATCAGGGAGCCGCCGACCACGGCATTATTGGCGGCTTCAGGAGCGGCAATGCCGTCCTCGACGCCGGTCCCGAACTTGTCTTTTTGTTTAGAGAAGCGCTTAGCCTCGTTATAGGCGAACCAGCAGGCGGTGTCGCCGCCGCTGCCGGGGATCAAGCCGGTAATCACGCCGATACCGGAGGAGCGCAGCACATTAGGCAGCAGGCGCCGCATCAACGCCCCGGTCAGGATCAGACTGTCGTTGATCTTGCGAATGCCCTCGCCGATCGCATTGCCCTGTTCGATCAGTCGGATAGCCTGTGGCACCGAAAACAAACCGATCAGGGCTACGGTGAAGGGGATGCCCTGATAGAGTTCCAGCTGGCCGAAGGTAAAGCGCGGTGTTCCCGTCACCATGTCCATGCCCACCGTGGCGAGCAACAATCCCAATGCTCCGGAGAAAAGCCCGCGGACCGTGGATTCTTGCGACAGGGAGGCGATGATGGTAATGCCCAGGATAGCCACGGCGAACACTTCGACGGGACCGAACTCGAGCACGATGCGCCCCAGCATGGGAGCGATGGTGAGCAGTGCAATGCCGCTGATAATGCCGCCAATCAGGGAGGCATAGAGCGACACGCCCAAAGCATGACCGGGACGGCCGGCGGCAGCCATGGGATAGCCGTCCATCACGGTGGCCGCTGCTGCTGGCGTCCCGGGCGTCCGGAGTAGGATCGCGGCGATCGATCCGCCATACATGGCCGCAAGATAGAGGGCTGCCATCATGGAAATTCCGGTCTCCGCCGGCATGGCGAAGGTCAAGGGCAGCAGGAGCGCAATGGCCATGGTGGCCGAGAGCCCTGGCATCGCTCCAACGACTAGGCCAATCATCACACCAGCGAAAATTGCGATAATGTTCCAGACGCTGAGAACGTGGTTCAGGCCGAGCAGAATATTGTCGAACATGCGTGGAGACCTCTTATTCCAGCGGCCCCATGGGCACGGGCAGACTTAGGAACCAGACGAACAGGGCCCAGACGAAGGCCGATACGCCCACTGCCAGAAGAATTGCCTTGAGCGGGGAAAGGGTCCGTAGGAAGAGCATCGTGCCTACGATGAAAATTGGCGTCGCGACGAAGTAGCCTAGGAACTTTAGTACTGCGACATAGGCGATGGTCGCCAGGCTGAAGGCGACGGCCGGACCGGCCCGGCCGGGCCGCTCGATCTTCTCGTGATGATGGGTACGGGCCCACCAAGCCTGCACGATCATGCCGACAGCCAGGAGCGAGACAACAATGGCTAGGCCCTGAGGCAGCTGCGCGGCGGTGTCCGGCAGGGACATCGCGCTTATAAAGAAGGTTGCGGCTAGGGCAATACCCGCGCCGGCGAGGGCGGCGATGGCGATCATCCAAGGAACTCCTGAAAGGGCGTGGTGCGCCCGCTCATTCAGACAGGAGAGCGGGCGCACGCGGCTTGCGAGCCGCAGAGTCCTGCTGGACTCTGTCGGCGCGGTTTACTGGCCGTTGCCAATCGTGTCCTTGACCTCGTTCCAGATCTCCTTGAAGTCGGTTTCCTGCTCTTTCAGGAAAGCCGCGTACTCGTCGCCGGTGATGATGTCGACATCGAGCGCCTGCGCCTCCGCATCCTTCTTGAACTTCGGATCGGCGGCAACCTTCTGCATGGCCGCGATGAACTGCTGCTTCTTGTCCTCCGGCATGCCCTTGGGCCCGCTGTAACCCCGCGACGAGCCGGCCACCACATCATAGCCCAGCTCCTTCAGGGTCGGCACGTCGGGCAGCTTGGGGTGACGCTCCTCGGTGAAGATCGCCAGCATGCGCAGATTGCCGGACTCAACCTGGGAATAGACATTGCCCAGATTATTGAAGCTGGCGTCGATCTTGCCGGCCATGGCGGCCTGCCAGGAGGGGCCGTCGCCCTGGAACGGCACCATGGTGAACTTCATGTCCGAGGCGCGCTGCAACATCAACGTGGTGAAGAAATCATCCCCGCCCACACCGGAATTGCCGACCCGGATCCGGCCCGGATTGGCCTTGGCATGGTCCAGGAACTCCTGCGCGGTCTTGAAGGGGCTGTCCTTGCCTACCACGATCACTCCGGGATCGGTGACCACGTTCACCAGCGGCTCCAGATCGTCGATCGTGTAGCGGATGTCCTCGTTCATGATGTAGTTGGTCATCAGCATCGGCGTGTTCGTGATGCTGATCACCGACCCGTCCGACTTGCTCTGATGCGCCAGCTGGGTCCAGGCGATGGCACCGGTGGCGCCGGGCACATACTGGTTCACGAAGGTGACGCCCAGCTCCTTTTGCAGATGCGGCTGGGTCAGCTGGGCCAGCACGTCCGAACCGCCGCCGGGCTTGAAGCCCTGCAGCACCGTGACCTTGTCGCCCTGCTTGTACTCGGCCTGGGCAGCCTGCCCGCCAAGGGCCAGAGCAACTGCCGCTGCGGCATAGATGATCTTGCTCACTCTCACAGCGCTTCCTCCGGGTTCGTTGATTCTTGGTTAATGAACCCAACCCTAGACCCATTGCCCAGGATTATCAATAATCCTTATGACGGCTTTGAGGAAAATCCGACTTCGCTTCGTTCACTGGCGAGACCGGAAGGCATGAGATTGCGCAAAACAGTATTTTGCCCCAGGAAGCTTCTGCAAAGGTCAAAGGCATAGTGGAACGGGGATTCCGCTACGCGCTGGAAGGTGCTGTGTTGTTATGCAAAGCAGCACAGATTTCCTTCCGGTCATGGTAGTCCAACGTTGAGGCGCCTATTTTTTGGTACATTTACTAAATGCTAGCAATCGGCATCCCGTCGGTTATTCCCCGTGCAGCAAATCCCACAGCGTTCCCGCTGCGGCGGCAGCTTCGATGATCTTTTTTGCCGGACAAGCCTGCCGATAGCTCCAGGGCATCATTGCGTGCCGCGCCGCCGACTCCCTTGGTGTCATGCCATCCAGTAAATCCAGCTCCGTGTCGAGCAACGCGATAGCAGCCTCTTGCCCCAACACCGGCGCCGCAATCGCCAGCATGGCATCCATCTCGCGCTGAATCAGGGCAGCAGTCCTGAGTGGTTCGAGCTGCCCGGCACCGCCGCAAACTGCCGGGCCTTTCCTCACCGCCGCTTGGCGTCGGGCTGCAAGCGCGAGCCATTCGGCGCGAGTAAGGCGGTGCGCCGAGGCGGGGGGAGGGGACTTCGGGCGCCAGCCTGGACGAAAACCAATCAGCCGACGGGCGTCCGTGGTGCCGTCGATGGGGTCGGCGGGATGCAGCGCAAGATCCTCGATGGCCAAGCTGTCCGGCTGCTCATCGCAGCGGCAATACGGGCAGGCCCGATGATCGTCATATCCCATGCCCAGCACCGGGAGACCTCGGACAATCGCGCTGCCGCGAACCCCCTGCCGCCGTTCATAGTCCTTGATGAGGCTTTCTGCCCTCGGGGCATTCACGATGTCCACAAAGGCCGGCTTCAGATCACCACGCACCGTATCCAGATGCAGCACGATCCCACTGATGCGATGGTAACTCTGGCCACATCTTCCGCACAGAATGGGCGCGCCGGCGACAGTAAACGGAACCCGGTCCAGCCCCTGTCCACGATCATATTTCCAGCGTCCGGTCAGGACGCCCTCCATTTGCCGACGTAGGGAAATCTGCTGAGCCTCGGGCGCTCCGGATCGGATGGTGAAGACCGCCATTTCCTTCAGGTCGCGGGGAAGGGCGTCATAATCCCGGTGGCGCAGGAAAAACCACATGCTCTTTAGCCCCGCGGCTCGGTATCTGCTGATTCGTGCACGCGTGACGAAAACTTCCTGCGGTGAACGCTGGATCTCCACAGCGATCTGGTAGCCCCTGGTCGGGTGCGTTAATAGAACATCGGCCCGCCAGCCTTCTCCCGCGGCTTCGAGTTCAACCCCAAACCCAAGCTCTTGGGCAACTCGGTAGGCTTCGACTTTGAGCCGTTCGTGGACGATACTTTCACCGCCTGCGCCGGCGCAGGGACTGCCTATGTGGGAGAAGAAGAAAAGGCCGGAGCTTGATGTCTTCGCGATCCCCCGCCCGCCACAGCATGCCATGCGGATGTCGCCAGCCTTGCTGCGCTGGCGCACCGCGGACCAAGCGGCTTCGTCATGATCGATCGCCAGGATCACCCTGTCATCAAGCAAGGCCTTTTGAGGCATGGGCAAGTCGCTCATCCGCAAAGTGAGGGCAGCCTGTAGCCGCCTGCAAGGCGATCCTGCGGAATGTCGGCTGCACCGGAGCACATCCGGACCTGCCGGGGCATTGCCCTTCAGCACGATACAGCCATGGAGCGGGGCTTGATGAGCAACCCGCCCCATGGCTTTGGCGAGACAGATCAGTGCTGGATCATAACCGGTACTGACGCCAGATCAGTGAATAGACGGCGCCGGTTCGCCGCCCTTTCTGCGCCCCCTCGGCTTTGCGCCATTTGCCGCGGTGGCGATGTCGGCAGGAGACCAGACGTCCGGTGTAGCCTTGCGCCCGCGCGGCTTCGCCTGCCGGTCCTCTGGCTCAGCCGACACAGCCTGCGGCACTTCCTGCGCTGCTTTGCGGCTCCGCCGTTTCGGTGTCGCGCTTCCGCCGGCCGTTGCCGGTTCGGAGGCCGCCGGCTCACAAGCGGTTGCCGTTGATACCACCTTGCGGGGCTGGCGCTTAGGTTTCAGGACTGCTACCGCCCCGGCCACCGCGGCGTCGATCACCTCTCCCGCAACTTCCCTAACGGACTTGCCGGAAGCCTTCCGCTTCGAATTAGGGGTGGTGTCGTCAGCCGAGACGTCCAATTCCTGTTTTGATGCCCTCTTGCCGGAACGGCGCTTGGGGGTCTGCGTCTCTGCTTGTTCGGCCGCAATCTCGGCAGCAGCCATGCGCCAGTGCTCTTCGGCGCGGCCATGCGGCCGTCCTTCGCGTTCCCAAATGGTGTAGGCACGTTGCTGGATAAGGTCTTCCATTATCAGGTCCCCCGATTGGTTGTTTTATCCGAGGGAAACGCCCGGTTGTCATGTGAAGGCAATCTGTGCAGGAGAGTTAATCCAAGCAGAATAGTTTGAGAGACAGCCAACCAATAAGCACTGGTGAGCTGGAAATGGGTTCCGGCCAAATGCGGGGCTGTTCCCTTTCTATACGGGCTGTTGCCCTCATCTGAACCCGACGACAGGAAAATCCCACGCCCAAATCGTTGCAGGCTTGGACAGCCTCACTGACCGCCAAGACCAGGATGGAACGGCGGATATACCAACTGGTTCATGGATTATGAGCCGCGATGCCAAGGGCAGGGTGGCTGCAATCATGACAGGGAGACGATGCGGATGCAGCTTGGGATTGTCGGCCTCGGCCGCATGGGCGGCAACATTGCCCTCCGGCTCCTGCGTGCCGGCCATCGGTGCGTTGTATTCGACCTGGACCCGAGCGCTGTCGCCTCCCTGGTTGGCCAGGGCGCAACTGGCGCGCATGACCTGAGCAGCTTGGTCGAAGCTTTGACACCGCCGCGGGCGATCTGGCTCATGCTGCCGGCCGGAGACGTCACGGAGCATTGTTTGATGGCTGTTGCCGATCTGCTGTCCCCTGGCGACATCCTCATCGACGGTGGCAACACCTATTACAAGGACGATGTCCGCCGCGCCCGGATACTCGCGCCAAAAGGCCTTCATCTCGTCGATGTCGGTACGTCCGGCGGTGTCTGGGGTTTAGAGCGCGGTTACTGTCTAATGATCGGCGGCGACCGCGAGATCGTGGACAGCTTGGATCCCATCTTCAATTCTTTAGCGCCCGGTATCGGCGACATCCCGCGCACCGCGGGACGGGAGGGGCGGGACCCGCGTGTCGAGCAGGGGTATATGCATACCGGCCCGACAGGTTCCGGCCATTTTGCCAAGATGGTCCACAATGCGATCGAGTACGGGATGATGCAGGCCTACGCCGAGGGCTTCGATCTTTTGAAAAACGCCCCTGGCCTGGCGATACCTGATAAGCAGCCCTTCGCCTTCGATTTGGCGGACATGGCGGAGGTCTGGCGGCGCGGCAGCGTCATACCGTCCTGGCTGCTTGATCTTGCGGCGGCTGCCTTGGCGGAGAACAAGGATCTGAGCGGGCATGAGGGGTTCGTGGAGGATTCCGGTGAGGGACGTTGGGCGGCCATGACGGCGGTGGAAGCGGCCGTGCCCGCACCTGTCATCGCAGCGGCACTCTTTGCACGGTTCCGATCCCGCCAGGAGCATACTTTCGCCGAGAAACTGCTCTCGGCCATGCGGAAGGGGTTCGGTGGCCATGTCGAACCAGACCAGGGCGGAAAGTGACGAGTTGGGCGGCACGCATGGGCAAATAGCCCCTCTGTCCGTGCTGGTCCTGATGGGCGTCTCCGGGAGCGGTAAATCCCGGATCGGGGCCTTGTTGGCCTCACGCCTGGGATGGGCGTTCAAGGACGCTGACGACATCCATCCAATGGTCAATCTGGAGAAGATGCGCACCGGCATTCCACTTGACGAGGCCGACCGTCTGCCCTGGCTGCGGGATGTCGCAAGCTGGATCGACGTGGTGCGTTGGAAAGGGCAGCGCGCGGTTGTTGCCTGTTCCGCTCTGAAGCGCGCCTACCGGACCATCCTTCTTGGCGGCCGCCCGGACGTTCACCTAGTTTATCTCAAGGCCGATGAAGCCCTGGTCTCGCAACGGCTCGCCAACCGCACCGGCCACTTCATGCCAGGCAGCCTCCTCCGGACCCAATTCGAGGCTCTGGAGGAGCCCGGCCCGGAGGAAAACCCGATCGTGGTTTCCGTCATCCCTGGCCCTGAGTCCATCGTGCAGGAGATTGTTCAGCAGCTTGAGGCGCGCACCGGGCGTGAAGCTCTCGGATAGCTCACCTTCCGCACGGAAAATGCTATACCAAGCCTTTCTGTGAGGAGCATTCCATGCGCCGTGCCACCCTGTTCCGTTCGAAGCTTCTGGCAATCAGTGCACTTGCCCTGCTTCACGCGACGCCCGCGCCCGCCCAGCAACCAGCCGAGGCTCCGCTGTCGGAAGAGACGCTGCAGCGCTTCGCAGACCTCTGCCAGGAGGTCCATGAGGCCCGGAGCGGCAAGCAACAGTCGATGACGGCCCTGGCCGAGGTTGACATGGACGAACTGGCGAAGAAGCATGGATTTACCGGCCAGGAGGAGACTTCAGCCATCTCCATGCGCATCGCCATGGTGAATATGTACACGCCCGATGACCCCGACGCCCAAGCCATGCTGAACGCCGTTGAGGACCCGGACATGAAGGCCATGATCGCCCGTGCCAAAGCCGACGCGCCAGCCGTGAAGTCGAAGGCGGAGGCGCTTGCGGTCTGCACTGCGCGCTGAGCCGCATCGGCCCGCGGGGGCTGCCCCTTTCCGGGTAGTGCTTGAAATCACGAAGACGGGCAGTGGAAACCCGCTGCGGTGAAATCCGACGGAAACAGAAGGGCGGCATACCGCCCTGGCTTTTCGTTGTGAGGATTTCACCATGGGATCGCTGGCGCCATCGGTATCAAGTGTGCGGAGAGCGGCAGCTGTGCTGCTGGGCGGGGTTGTGCTGCTGCTGTCGGCCCCCGCCGCCGCGAATGAGCCTGGGCAACAGCGTGCGGCGCTGGAACAGGCTGTGGCGGTCCCGCTGGGGGCAGGCCGGCTGCAAGCGCACCGGACCGGCTCCTTGGATGAGATCTTTGCCTCGGTGGCCGTTGGCATCCGCTGGGAGCCCTATGTGGGCATCCTGCGCGGCGCGCGCGGAACGGCGCTGGCCCGGGGCGGCAATGCGGCCGATCAGGCTCTGCTGCTGGCCGATGCCCTGCGCGCCCAGGGATACCGCGTGCGGTTCGTGCGCGGCGAACTGAAGGGCGAAAACCTCGATACGCTGATACGCGGCCTGTTTCCGCCGGAGCTGCCGGCGGAGCCGGTCGCAGGGGATATGAAGCCTTATGATCCGGCCAAGGATGAAGGGCTGCGGCGGTTGGCTGCCGACCATATCTGGCTGGAGGTCGAACAGGGAGCCGGGTCCTGGCTGCCGCTAGACCCGTCCTTCCCCCGCGCCCGGATCGGGGAGGCCTATGCGGAGGCTGCCGCCCGGATGGATTCGCTGCCCGACGATCTGCATCAACGGGTCGCCCTGGTCCTGAAGGAGGAGACTGCAGCCGGAGCCGTGCGCGAGCTGGGCCGGTTGGAGGAGCGCACGGCGGAGATCGGGCTGATGCCCGTGTCCCTTGCCATCCAGGGCGTGTCACAGCTTCCGGCGGAGGAGGAGAAAGGCGGGGGCGGTGCGGCCGCCCTGTTCGGCAGCGCCCTGTCCGGCGGCCCGGCGGAGCCCGAGACCAAGGAAGCGCCGCCGCAAGGACCGCTCGGAAACAGCTACCGGCGGGAGTTGCGGGTCGGCGACCGGTCATTCGCCTGGGCCGACAGCCTTGTGCTGGACGCCGATCCCGGCACCCGCATCCGGCGCGAATGGCTGGAGATCACGGTGCAGGCGCCGGGCCAGGATGCGCGCACTGTCACCCGCGACCTGTATGTGGCCGATGCGCCGGGCAGCGTTGCCGGAGCCCCTTCCGCTTATCGCCGCTATGCGGTCGCCATCGTTCCCGGTCCGCTGAATGACGAGGATTTGCAGACTCAGCGCCGGACCATCGCCGGCCGCATCAACCTGGACAAGCTGAAAGCCGAAGCCGCCGAGCTGACCGACGCCGCCGAGGCTGCCGCGATGGATGCGGCCGTGGCGCCGCTGGCCGGGCATCTGGCGGCGCTTGCCTTCGCCGCCGAGTCCGACGCGATCGCCGCCGGGATGGCCTACAGCAACAGCGTGGCGGTCTCGCAGGTGCTTCCGCGCGTGCTGATTGTCTCGGTCGAGGGGGATGCGGAGGAGGGCGGCTACCGCACGGCCCTGGATCTGCGGCTGGACGAGGTGGCGGCCTGGCCCTATCCGGGCGCACCCGCGCGCGCCGCATCCAACTACCAGCGCGGTCGCGGCATCCAGAACGCATTACTGGAGGGCCGCTTCCTGGAGCAGTTGCTGGGCACGGCGCAGTCCGCCAACACGGTGAACCTGATGGCCCTGGTCCCCGGCGGGGTGGAGGGGCTCTATTCCATCGATCCCGGACAGGAGGCGGAGCTGGACCGGCTGGCGGGCCTGTCCCCCTATGCCCGCCGCCTGATCGAGGGCACGCTGGCGCAGGGCCGGTCCATCGTCATCCCGAAGCAGGCGGTGGAGCTGGGCGGGCGCGCCCGCTATGGCTGGTGGGACATCGACCCGGTGTCGGGCCGCATGATCGGCGTCATGGATGACGGTTTGCACCAGGCGCTGGTAGACCACTCCATCACCCAGGAGAAGATCGGCCTCAGCGACGATATGGGCAAGGCGGTGGGCGTCATCGTCGGCGGCACGTCCACCCAGTTCCTGCTGATGAGCGGCATCCTGCTGGAAGGCCGGGTCACCCGGGAAATGGTGGATGAGATCCTGACGGTCATCAAATATCTGAAATGCTTCTCCTGCCCGACGCTGGAGGCCAAGGCGCACCTGAAGGCGCAGAGCGGCGACTCCTGCTTCTATGAAAGCGCCGGCGTCGGCTACACCAATTCCGGCATCGGCTTCTGCCAGAAATACACGGACGGCTTCAGCTGCGCCGCCACCGCCATCCTGTCTGGGGTAACCGACCTTCTGCGCAAGGACGAGCAGCAGCGCGGCGTGCCGAAACAGGGGCAGACGCCGCAGATCAAGCGGAACCTGACCGGCCTGTACCGAGACATCAAGCTGATCTGCGAGCAGTGAGGTCCATCATGATCATGCGCCGTTGCCGGCTTCCGGCCGCCTCCATGCTTGCCCTTATCCTGACCGCCGCGGGTTCCATCGCCGCCGCCGAGGGGTTCGGAGACGATCCCTATGCCGGCGATCCGGCGGGCTATCCGCAACCGGTGCCTGTCGAGACGGTCGGCCGCAAGGCGGACCCGGTCCGGCATCCTTCCCTGGCCGCGGCCCCGCTGTATGCACCGGCCTTGGCGGCGGATGCCAGCCGCTCGGTCCGGATCGAACTTCTGTCCGTCGCCCGGGGAGCCGAGATTGCCGGCACCCCCGTGCCGGAGGGGATGGAGGCCGTGGTCCTGGTGACCCGCTGGACCAACCTCACCCCGCGTCAGTCGGTGGAGAAAAGCCAGTTGGAGGGCAAGGCCGACCGCAGCATGGGGGCGGGCGCCCTTCTGGGCGGCGGCGGAAAGGGAAAGGCCGAGCGGGTGGAGGTGGATGTCGCCTACAAGGTTCCGGCCCCATCCCGGCATGCCTTCCTGGCCGCCGACGGCTTGGCCTATGAAATGGCCGAGGCGGGCGCAGGCCTGCCGAATGCGTTGCCGCTGAGCGAGGATTTCATCCTGGCCCGGCACGGGGAGAGCCGGGAGGCGCGGATGGCCTTCCTGGTGCCCAAGGGCGCCAAGGACCTAGCCCTACGCTATTTCGACAATATAGCGGGCCACGTCACCTTGGCGGTGGCGGGCAGCGGGGAAACGGCGCTCGCCCCGCCGAAGGGGATCGGGCAGATCGGGCGGCTGGGGCCGCTGGAGGTCGCGGTCCGGGGCATCACCTGGCGCGACCGGCACGGCGACACGGCTGCGCCGAAGGGCTGGCGCATAGCCGTTGTCGATCTGGTCGGCCGCGGCAAGGGCGGGGCGGAGGACGCACAGGCCTTCGCCCGCCTGGACCCGACCCGGTTCACCTGGCTGGCGGGCGACAAGGGGCAGGTGGCCTTCGGGTTGCCGCAGTTGAACGGCGTGTCCGCCCTGTCCTTCGCACCTGAAATCTTCCAGCGGCGCGAGCTGGCCTTCCTGGTGCCCGCAGCGGCGGAGCGGTTCAGGCTCGGCATCCAGGGTCCGGACGGGGCGGTCAGCCTGCCCGCAACCCCGGGCGCACCCGCGCCCCTGCCCGATGCGGCCGTCCGCCATGCCGACGGTTCGGTTCTGGCCCTGCATGTCTTCGGACGGCGTTGGGAGGGGGAGCATCTGGTGGTGGATATCGGCGTCCTGCCCAAGGACCCGGCGCGCGGCGTTGATTTTTCCCTGGATCAGCAGTTCCGGTTGATCGCGGGCGGCAAGGAGCTGGCGCCCGACATGGCGATGACGGGCCGGCTGACCCGCCGCCCCCCGAGTCCAGCCACCGCGCCGCCGACGACCGCGCTGCGCTTTGAACTGGCCTATGCCGTGCCCAAGGATGCCGCGGCCGATCGTCTGGCCTACAAGGGATTTGCCGGGGACAAGCAGCTCGACCTGTCCGCCCTGTCCGTTGCGGGCAGCCGTGGCACGGCCACGCCCGAGGGCACGACGGATTTCCCGGTCTTCGCTGAACCTGCAGCCCCGCCCACCCCTGTAGCCTCCCCGGCCGCTGCGCCCGCCTCGCCGGCGGAGCGCCGGCCCGTGGAACTGCCGCGCTATGATTTCGCCAAGGCCGGGCAGGAGCAGGAGCCGAACAACAAATTCGAAATGGCCGGGCCGCTGGGGCCGGACCTGACGGTCAAGGGCACCCTGACGCCCAACGACACCGACCTGTTCTTCTTCGATGTGGAGGGGGAGCCGCAGCTTTGGGTGTTCGAGGCGGAGGGGGAGGGCGTCGGCGAGCTGGCCTATCTGGACGCCAGCGGCTGGGCGGCGGAGCAGCGGCCCCGCGACAACGCAACCGGTCCGATATGGTTGGACAATTTGTATCTGGCGCCGGGCCGGCATTGGATTTCCCTGCGCAGCTACAGCAAGGGCAGCGACTATACCCTGCGCGCGGTTCCGCTGGGCGCGCCGACCGCGGCGGATGAGCAGGAGCCCAATGGGCGTCCCAACCGTGCCCATCCGCTGACCCTTGCCGGGATGCAACGCGGCCTGATCGCCCATCCGCGCGATGTGGACCATTACAGCTTTGCGCTGGAGGTTCCGTCCTATGTGCGGCTGACGCTGGACTCGCCGCCGGACCTCAAGCTGGACATGCGGCTAGAGGGTGGCCGGATAGCCCTGTATGGCGGCGGCCCGAGCGCCCCGGACGGAAAGCCGGTCGTCTACGAGGCCTTGCTGGGTCCGGGCGACTTCGCGGTCCAGGTCTCCTCCGGCGGCCGCGGTGCGAGCCGCACGCACTACCATCTCTCCCTCGAACTGCTGGACCCGTTCGAACTGCCAGCGGACCTTGAGCCCAACGATATGGCCGCAGCCGCCCGGCCCATCGATGGCAGGCAGATCGTCAATGGCCAGCTCGGCACGTTCCAGGATGAGGACTGGTTCCTGCTGCCCGAGGTGGGGGCGGAGACGGAGCTGACCGTGACGGTGGAGGCGGAAACGGCCCCCTATGTCACCTTGCGCCAAGCCGATGGCCGCAATGCTAAGTCCGAACGGCTGGCTCCGGACCCGAAGCGCAAATCGGACGCGGCACAGATCCTGACGGCAACCCTGCAGCCCGGCGCCCGCTACATGCTGGGCCTCAATGGCCGTACCAGCTATCGCCTGACCACCGCCTTCTCTCCCGAACTGCCCGCGTCCGCCGCGGTTCCTAAGGGGGAAGCGCCGGTGATCGCGATGGCAGGCGAGGTGCCCACCTTCGCCGCCTGGCGGGCGGAGGCACAGACGGCGGAGCTGCCGGTCACCCTGTCCAATCCCGGAAAGCAGCCGCAGACGGTGGAGTTGCAGGCCTCGACCGGTCGGGCCGGCTGGCAGGTGACGCCGCCATCGGGGCCGATCACCCTTGCCCCCGGTGAGAGCCGGAACGTCCCGGTGCGCGTCACGGCGGATGCCGACCTGTCCGATCTGGGACCCACCGCCCTGTTCCTGCGTGCCCGGGCGGCGGGCGGTGCGGGCCGTACCTTGCGGGCGGAGATTCCAGCCGCTTGCGCGGCCCCGCCGCAATCTCCCCATCCCTTCCGGCGCGTTCCCGACGCGTTGCGCGGCGGCCTGAATCTGGCGTCCCTGGCGCTGGGCGCGGTGCCGGCCGGTGAAAGTGCCGTGGCGCAGCTGTTCGACGGCGTGGCGCCGCTGGGCGGGGAATGGTCCGTCGCCAGCGGCGGCATGCCCGCGGACATCACGGTGCAGCTTGCGGGCGACGGCACGCTGCCCCTTGCGGGTATCGCCATCCTGCCGCAGAGCCAGGACGGCGACCAGGACCAGCTTGGCCCCTTCACCGTTCTGGTCTCCGATGACGGGCAACAGTTCCGGGAGATCCACCGGGGCGTGCTGACCCCGGCGGAGCAGGAGCAGTTCTTCGTCTTCGACCGGCCGGTCGCCGCCAGGCATCTGCGCCTGCGGCTGGAGCCGAACAGTCCGCTCAGCACCTATGGCCGCGCCGCCCTGGCGGAGGTGAAGGCGATTGCCGTGCCGGACGCCCGGCTGCCGGGCGCCACCGGACCGAATCTGGCCAACCCGGCACTGGGCGGCCACATCGTCCGGGCCGTTCCGCGCGCCTACAACTATGACATCCTGGAAGGTATGCTGGCAGGAAGCGGCGAGCGCCCGGCCCTGCACCAGACCAGGGAAGACCGCGGCCCGGTCGAATGGGTGGTGGGTTTCCAGGATAATCGTGCGGCGCGGATCACGGAACTGCGCTGGCGCGAGCAGGCGCAAGCTCCCGCCAGTCATGAGAAGCAGTTCAGGACGGTGGAGGTTGCGGCAAGCCTGGAGGGGCCGCTGGGCCCGTGGGTGGAGCTGGGCGACTGGACTTTGGGTCTGGAGCCAGACGGCACCTCCGCCCTGCCGTTCGAAACGCCGCAATGGGCGCGGTTCCTGCGCTTCCGTCAGGCGACGCCCAGTGGGGAGACCGCTTCCTGGCTGCTCCCCGAAAAGCTGGAGGTGATCGAGCAGGCGGCGGGCGGCGATTACCGCTCCATCCTCGGCGAATGGGGCCTCTACGCCCGCGACGCCATCCGGGAGGAGCTGGCTGCTGGCGCGAACATGGCAATCCTGCCTGCCGCCGGCCCGGACGCCGGCGCCGCGGCGGCAGAGGCGCTGGTGCTTGCCGCCGGCACGACCCATGCCGACCAGGTCAGCGTCGGGGAGGATGAGGACTGGTATGCCGTCGATGTGCCAAAGGATGCCAATCGCCTGGAGTTCCTGCTGGGCGGTGCCGGCTCCTCCCGCGTTGCGGCGGTACTGCTTGGGCCGGACGGTGCGGAGATCGCGCTGACGGAGGTGCGCCGACCCGACGGCAGCCGCGAAGTCTATGCCGATGTGGCGGGCGGCGCCCGCTACCTGCTGCGCGTGGCGGAGCCGCCGCGTTCCATCATGGTTGCGTGGGACAACAGCTCCAGCGTCGGGCCGTACCATCCCACCATGTACAGGGCGTTGCAGGGCTTCTTCGATGCGCTGCAGCCGGGGCGGGAATGGGCGAATCTGCTGCCTTTCCAGGAGCGCGGCGCCAAGCCCCTGCTGGATAGCTGGAGCGATGATGATCTTACGCTGAAACGGGCGCTTGCCGCCTATAACCGGCGCGATTCCAGTAGCAACGCGGAGAATACCCTGGTGGGCGCGCTGGCAGCACTGGAACAGCAGCCCGGCAACCATGCGGTCGTGGTACTGACGGATGCCATTTCCAACGGCTTCGACAGCTCACAAGAGCTTTGGAACCGGCTGGAGGCGCTGCGGCCGGCCATCTTCCCGCTGGAACTGCACCTGCGCGACAGCTCCGTGACACATGCGCAGGACCTGATGCAGGACTGGGCCGCGGTGAACCGGGGCCATTACGCCTCCTTCCGCAGCTCCGGCGATCTGGACGGTGCGTTCGCCCGGGCCGCCTGCCTGATGCGCCGCCCGGTCGAATACAGCGTTGCCGCTGCGACCCGCTATGTGGAACCGCCCAAGCCGGGTGAGCTGGCGGTTCGTTGGGAGAAAGGGCAGGAGATGGCCGGTGCGGCCGTGGAGCTGGTGTTCGATGCCTCCGGTTCCATGCGGTCCAAGAAGCATCTGGTCGATGGGAAGCTGCGTATCGACGTTGCGAAGCAGGTGATGCGGGAGGTGGTATCCGGGCTTCCCGAGGATGTGAATGTGGGCCTGCGTGTCTATGGCCACCGCATAAAGGAAGGCCAGAAGGGCGATTGCCAGGACACCGAGCTGATGGTCCCCGTGGGCAAGCTGGACCGCAAGGCCATGCTGAACCGGATCGAAGGCGTCAAGGCGCTGGGCACCACGCCCATTGCCTACGCCCTGCGGCAGGCCGGCGCCGACCTGGCGAAGACGGACGGGCGCAAGATGATCCTGCTGGTCACCGACGGAGAGGAGGAGTGCAAAGGCGATCCGGCCGCGGTGATCAAGGAGCTGCGCGCCGGGGGAATGGATTTGCAGGTGAATGTGGCCGGCTTCACGCTGATCGGCGATGCCGTCAAGAACAGCATGCGCGCTGCGGCGGCGGCAGGCGGCGGCACCTTCTTCGATGCCCAGGACCGCCAAGGCCTTCTCGAGGCGATCGGGACGGCGCTGGCCGTACCGTATGATCTTGTGGATGCGGGCGGCGTCGTGACCGCCAGCGGCGTGGTGGGGAGCGGATCGGTATCCGCGCCGCCGGGCACTTACAATCTGGTGGTCCACACTGCCAAGGGCGCTGTCACGGTCGGCCAGATCGAGCTGCGCGACGGCGAAACAGGCCAGATCGAATTGTCCGGCAAGGACGGGCAGCTCACCTACAGGGCGGGGTCCTGACCGGGGGAGACAATAAGGCTCTGTTGCAGAGCTGAGGATATGCCCTGGGGGCTCCAGCTGGCCCCCAGGGTTCCGGCCGGTCAATTGCGGTGTATGGATCGAAACATCCTGAGCCCGAGCCGCATGCCGGCTGGCCGGTGACGGCGTCGTGGATGCAGCCGAATTGGTCCATACACCCTGGAGGCATCGATCCTGGCCACCATCTGCCCGCATCTTGAGAGGCTGCATATCGCCGCGCCTTGTAGCGGAAGCGGATGGCGCATCTCCTCGGCGCAAAATCCCCTGGTCCCGGCCGCTGCCGAGAGCTGCGGAACAGGCGGATGGCTGGTGTCTAATTCCCGAGCTGATGAGCCTGCGACATCTGCGGCATACAGAATGTGAAGCGCGTCTCCTCCCGCGTGGATACGGCCTGCAACGAACCGAAGTGGGCGCGCGCGATTTCCGAGGCGATGTAGAGTCCAAGCCCGAGCCCGTGCTGGCCGGGTTTGGCCGAGGCGCGGGCGAAGGGCTGGAAAAGGCGGGCGAGGCTGTCCGGTGGGATCGGCTCACACTGGTTCACGACGGAGAGTCGGAACCCGTTCTCATCGTATCGCACATGTAGCCGGATCGGCCCTGCCGGATCGCCGTGTGTCAGCGCGTTGGCAAGCAGGTTGGACAGAAGCTGTGCCACGCGCGGCCCGTCACAGTACACCGGACCGTCCAGTATGAGATCGCACTGGATGATCCGGTCCGGCCAAGAGGACCGCAGCTCGGCGACAACCTGCTCCAGCATACCGCCCAGCTCGTTCTCGAAGCAGCGGGTGCATTGCAGACCGCCGCCAAGCCGGCCACGTGCGAAGTCGAGCACATTGTCGATCAGCTCGGACATACGGGCGGTGCTCTTCCGCATCTGGCCGAGCACTTGGCCGGCCTGGGCGCTCAAGGGAGACTTCTGCAGCAGCATCATGCCGGCTTCGACCGACGCCAGCGGATTGCGCAGATCATGGCCCAGAACCGCAATGAACTGCTCACGCAGCTCCCCCGTCCGGCGTTCATCCAGCAGGGCCGCCTTGTCTGACGCCATGCGGTCCAGCACGTCGAGATGGAAGCCGATAAGGTCAGCGAACAGTTTGAACATGCCAAGCGTCGCGGGCGTGTTCAGCCGGGCTGGCCGCGGGTCGATGGCACAAAGCGTACCGAAGAACTCCCCGTTGCGCCGAAAAACCGGCATTGAAAGATAGCTCTGGAACCCGTAGATCTTCGGCGTATGGTGGTTGAAAAAGGCCCCGTTCTCAGCAACGTGGTCGATCACCACATGACGACCGCTGCTGCGGATCTCGTTACAGATGGTGCTCTCCACGGGCAGTTCGCCGCCGGGCTTGAGCCCGAAGGCGATCTCGTCGCGCACAGCGCAGGCAATCCAGCGATCCTCAGTTACCCGCGCAACAGCCGCGAAGCGCAGGCCTGTCGTTTGGCAGACGACATCCAGGATTGTCGGAATAACGTCGATTTCCGCGACAGTAGCCAGATCCCTGACGAAGTTATCCATCATGTCAGTAACTTGCCACCAGCCGCAGAATATCGCCGAGCTTAAGCCCACTGGCTGACCGTGTCATCTACAAGTGAGCTGGCCCGGTTCTTGGACCAGGATATCAGGCGCTGAGCCGTGCGGGAGCTTGCACGGAGGCAAACCCGACCAACTTGCGCGCGTCCTCATCCCAGAGCGCCAGCTTTGCGCAGCGAAAGCTCTTCCAGAGAGTAAGACGACCCAGCTGGCCCAACATTTCATGGCCTTCGAGACATTCCTGAAGGCGGTAGTTCGGAATCCGGCTATTCAGATGATGGATGTGGTGGAGGCCGACATTGCCGGTGACCCATTGCAGCGGCTTTGGCAGCAGGTAATAGGAGCTACCGGCCAGTGCTGCCCGGTGGAAATTCCAGTCGTCCCCGCTCTCCCATACCGCGCCCTCGTGCTGATGCTGCACGAAGAACAGCCAGCCTCCGATCCATGCCGCGACGGAGACCGTGGGCACGATGACCAGGATGACGGTGCCAATCCCGCCGACGATATAGCCGAGCGCGGCATAGCTCGCGGCCAGCAGAAGATTGAGTGCTGACACCTCCCGCCAAGCCGTGCGCCAGGGCAAACCCATGCCCATGGGGAGACGCTGTAGAACCAGGAAGTTCAACGGGGACCCAAGCAGAATGAGCGCCAGCGGATTTCGATAAATCCGGTAACGTAGGCGGCCCCAGCGGGATAGGGCCAGATACTCCCGCACCGTCAGGGTATGTATGTCGCCGGTGCCCCGTCGGTTCAGATTGCCGGTCGTCGCGTGATGTAGCGCGTGCGCCCGCTTCCAACTTTCATAGGGCGTTACCGTCATCAGGCTGAGGACCTGCCCGAGGCGGTCATTGGCGGTACGGGACCGGAAGAAGGAGCCATGGCCGCAATCATGCTGGATGATGAACAGGCGAACCAATAACGCTCCGGCCGGTACCGACAGCAGCAGCATTGGCCACCAACCCTGCGCCATCCCCCAAAGCATCAGGCCGCACAGGAGCAGAAAAGGCGGCAATGTATTGGCAAGCTGCATCAGCGCTGTTATCGGCCGCGGATCTCGATACCTCAGACAATGCTTGGTGAGCTGCCGGAGCGCTGTCGCCGTCAGGGAAGGCTCGCCGACCATGTCGCCGTTGCTGACATCCTTCCCCGGCCCGCTGAAGTATCGTACCTGCGGGAGATCGGTGTTTCTCACATCGTCCACTCAATTACGCTCCGCCGTTGACCTACTGGCAAGAAAAGAGAAGTTCCTGTGGGGAGCGGACCCGACGCAGGACATCCGGTCGGCTCTGCGCGCCATCGCCCCCAGGTCCGGGCCAGGACCGCGCGGCATCTAGCGCCGGCTGCCATCGTCCTTATGCTCATGCAGGAACCGGGCAATCCGCGCCGGCAGCTCACCTGCAGTCTCCGCATTTTCCGTCGTGGATGCCAGTTTGAAGAGAGTCCGCTGTACATCGGTCGGCAGCTTGTTCCACCCGATGACAACGGCAGCTCCCAAACAGTGCAGGATGCGGCGCTCCAATGGCGGCAGTGTCTCGATTTCGGCAACCAGCGCTTCAGACACCAGGGGTGGTGGCGATCCCCTGTCATTGCTCTGGGCGTCGAGCTGTGCGCCTGCCTGCGGATCGGCCCCATCGGGCGTCGTATGGTTGGAAGGC
Organism: Indioceanicola profundi; assembly: GCF_003568845.1. NCBI lineage: Bacteria > Pseudomonadati > Pseudomonadota > Alphaproteobacteria > Rhodospirillales > Azospirillaceae > Indioceanicola > Indioceanicola profundi. Next base: position 182,850 of record NZ_CP030127.1, read on the forward strand.
ATGTCCAATTCCTTCTGCGCCAAGGCGCCGTGCTCGGGTTCTCGGTCCATGCCCCGGGCGCCTGGACCATCAAGTAGACGCTCGATAGCTGGCCGGCACCCCTCCAGCTTCCTTCTAGCCGGAATAGTCAGGTGGGGCACATCTGCCCAGGGGAGAGCTGGGGTGTCCGCCCCGCGTCTGGCGGAGGTCGATCGTGTTGAGCGGCGCATTCATGACCAAGCTCTGCCTGACGGCAAAATGCGCAGGCGCTTTCGAGTGGGGCGGGCTCGAGCCTGCTTCGGAAGGCACGAACCAACGGACCCGCCCCGAAGAACCGTTCAGTGGAACCGCATCTACAAGGAGGCTTGCCGTCAGAATGCATGGACGCGCCATCTTAAGCGAAACCAGCTGCCAGGCAAGTCGTGACGGCTATGCATGCCGGCTGTGGCCGCGTCGTGGCCTGATCACAGCCGGTCAGTTTGCCTCCTGCCGGAACAGCTCCAGTCCCGGGGGAAGACACCGTGGCACCCGGCCCTCTATGATCTGCTGCACGGCGGCGATGCTTGCCAACAGGGTCGGAGCCTCCCAGGGCTTTGCCAGATAGCCAAGGGCGGCATCCCTGTTGGTCCGGGCCTCCTCACACTGGCCGGAGAGAAACAAGGACCGCACGCCGCAGTGCTGCTGGATATGACGCGCCAACGTTATGCCGACCCCATGCCCGTCGGACAGGTTGATGTCCATCAGCACCAGCTCCGGACGACCTCTCTCCGCCAGGGCCATGGCCTCCGCCTGACTCTGCGCCAGACCGATGACCGTGTGACCAGCCTCTTGCAGAATAGCATGTGTCCACATGGCGATGAGCGGCTCGTCCTCAACGACCAGAATGCGCATCTCCACACCTCTGTTACGGGCCACGCCTCAACCCGCTGCTCCGACCTTCGTTCTGCTTTCGTGTAATTTTTTTGTACGGAATCGTACTTAAGCTCAAGCCGGGCGATGGGATGGTCAGCTCTACCTTCGTGTCGGGCTCGCCGGCGGAGAGGTCGGGCCGGCAATGGCCAGTCGTTCTGGTGCCTCCTGGAAGCCGCTCCGACCTGTTGAGGCGCGCTCTTTTTCGGGCTGGACCGGCAATCTCTATACGCTGGCGTACAGACGGGATTGATCGGTTTCGGCATCTTGCCTGCTCTTGCCGCGGCCTGGCCCAGGCCGCGCGGTTTGTTGTCCGGTCCTCGCTTAAGATATCCGCACCTACATGAGCTGCTCTGTCATCCCGCCGGCGAACAGCCTGCTTCAGGCCTTGCCCGCAGAGGACTGTGCCCACCTGCTGGCACGGCTTGAACCGGTGGAACTCCCGCTCCGCATGGTTCTGCACCGCCCCGGTGATCCCATCGAGCATGTCTACTTTATTGAAGAGGGCATCGTTTCCCTGATCATGATCCTGGGAGATGGCCAGGAGGCAGAGGTCGGCCTGATCGGACGACAGGATGGCGCGGTCGGGCTGGCTGCGGCCCTGGGCAGCTTCAGGGCGACAACCGAGGCCCTGGTCCAGGTGCCGGGCCGGGCCTTGCGTCTGCCCCTGGAGGTGCTGCGGGCGGAGATGGTGCGCAGCCCGGCCCTGACTGCTGAACTGCAACGTTTCCTGCTGGTGCAGTACCTTCATGTGATGCAGACGGCCGCCTGCAATGGCCGTCACTCGCTCGAAGAACGGTTGGCCCGTTGGCTGCTCATGATGCATGACCGGGTCGGTCGGGACGAGTTGCCCACGACCCATGAGTTCGTGGCCAAGATGCTGAGCGTGCGCCGGGCCGGCGTTACAGTGGCAGTCGCCATGCTGGAGCAGGCGGGCGCTATCAGTCATGCACGCGGCAGTGTGACTGTCCTGGATCGTGACCGTCTCGAGGGGGCCTCGTGCGAGTGCTATGCTGCCGCGCAGCGGGCCATCGAGCCACTGTTGCCCAGATGATCCCTCATAGGCGAAAAGCAGGTGCGTTGGCTGCCGGACGGATAATGGGTCCGGATGACTCCTTGAGTTCGCACCTGACCGGCATGCCTGGCGTCCCGGTCCTTGTACCTGTCCCTCTGCTTCGAGACAGTATTCTCAAGGAGAAATGCAGGCGACGGAGCGTCAGCGCCGCGCCTGATCGCGCCACTTCACGCCCATCATGGTTTGCCGCACAGCGGATTCCGCTTTGCGCAAGTTGGGAAAGGTGCGGCCGTCCAGTTTGGCCGCCTCAAGCCCGGCGGCGAAAAATCGATAAGCTGACCCATCCCGAACCAGCACGCCTGCCTCCTCGCCTTCAATCTCAAGAATGCATCGCTCCATGGCTCAACCATATTGCTGGGGTTGTGTGGTCAGTGAGTTAGCACCTTGGAAGCACCGCTGATCGGTACGGCCGCGCACCAACTCGCCTTTTGAGCCGCGACACTACTTTCGCGTGGGCTTTGGTAGGTTGCGCGGCGCACCTAAGCGCGGCTGCCGGACGCCAGCGCTGCAAAAAAGTAATTTTGTACGCCGCCGGACAGACCAGATCCCCGTAAATGGTCAAGTTGCCGGTCATTGGGGCTCCTAGCACTCGGCCGGAATACGTAATATCCCGGCCTTCTTCTCTTGCATGGCCTGAGAGGACGGATGCGGAATGGAACCGTCGGGAGATGCAACCATGTCCAAGGCGCCTGCGCGAAAGCGTCTGCTTCTCGTCGAAGATGAGGCCATCATCGCGTTGGCCATCCAGGCCCATATCCAAGACATGGGCCTGGAGACAATCGGCCCTGTCTGCTCGACCCGAGCTGCCCGTGACGTTCTGAACCAGGAACGGCCTGATTACGTATTGCTGGATTACCTGCTTACTGATGGTTCGACGGAAAGCTTGGCCGAGATGCTTCGCGCCCACGGCATTCCTTTCGCCTGGATGACGGGCTGTTCCCGATGGGACATGCCGGCCGGACACGAGCCGATCCTGCAGAAACCATGGGACCCCCAGACCTTGCGGCAGCTTCTGGCCTCCATTGCCCAGCCCGCCATGTCCCCAGCCGGTGCGGAATAGCCTCTGGCTTCAGCACCGTCAGGCAGCGACACCCAACAGGGTGATAATCGTGGCGACGTGAATAGGCGTGTTGTCGGCGGGGTCGGCCGGCGGCCGGGCCTCTTCGGATCACCGTCCCGGCTCCGCCCCCGCGGCGCGGTGCGACCTGGAACCGGTTTCCTTCGCCGCCTAACGCTTCACCATCATGGCGACGTCCTTTGTCGGTATGCTGCACGTCCAGCCGCGCTGTTCGGCAATCAGCCGCAATGTGGAATCGCGGTAGAAGACCACATGGGTGGGGTCCCGCCGGTAATGCCAGTTGGCGAAGCGCGCATCGTCGGTCTGAAAGCAGGTCATCAGGCCCAGCCATCCCCCCGGCTTCAGCATCCGGTCCAACCGGTCGAACTCGTCAGCCGGCGCATGGAAATGCTCGATCACCTCTGTACAGGTAATGAAATCGTACATCCGGCTCAAGGGCTCCGGGTCCGGGTAGAAGAGGGGGTCGTACAGTGCCATCCGGTGGCCCGCCTGCTCAAGCATGGCCGCCAGCGCCGGCCCCGGCCCGCAACCGTAATCCAGCCCGCTGCGAGACGCTCCTAAGGTGGCGAGCAGGGGCTCGGCCAGTCTGGACAGGAAGGCGCGGTAGCGCGGATCGTCCGGATCATTCTCATGGCGGCGGTAATAGGCGTGCTCGTCAGGCAGGGACGGATGTTGACGCGGATCAAGGAACCGCGCCTCGCAGGTGCCGCAGCGCCAATATGCCGATCCGCCGACCTGCATGAAGAATGCTGGCGCTGGCGCGCGGCACACCGGGCAGTCATCGGGACTGATCCTGTCAACGCCCATGTCGACCCTTCATCTGCAATGGAAGGGATATGTGCCGTCTCAGCGCGCCCAGGTCCATCCCTTGTGGGACGGATTGCAGATGAAAGTGGATTCCCGCGGCCCGGGCAACGGCGTCGACCTGCCGCCGCCCGGGCCGCGAAGAACAAAAGCAGCGGCAGTCAGGCGTCCTGCCCCAGGCGGTGGAGCCGCTCCCAAGCGCCCGTAACGGCCAGGGTCAGGCCGGGGCGCTGGATGTTGACGAACAGGGTCGATCCGTCGGGGGAGAAACAGGCGCCCGCGAATTCACCGTTCGCCGCATCCATATTACGGGCAAAGGGGAACGGCACACCGCCGGGCGGCAGCACGACCAGATGGTTGCGGACATCCCGCCCGGACACGGGCCGGTCCTCACAGATGAAAAGATCGCCCCAGGGGGAGACGACCAGGTTGTCGCAGCTTTCCAGCAGGGCCGTATCGCTGCTTTCATAGACCAGGGTCAGGCGTCCTGGTTCCTGCGACTCTCCCGGTCGCCCCTCGAAGCGGCTGGGCCGGTAACGCCAGACCTGACCGATCTGGGCAGCGCCGCCATCGGTGCAGGTGAAGAAGATTTCCGGACGCCCGTGAACGTCGCGCCCGACCGCCAGCCCCTCCCCGCGGCTGAACAGGGCCGCACCGGCCGCGGCCCCCCGGCTGTGCAGGTCGGCATCGGGAGACTCCACATGGTCCAGGTCGATCCACTCGACCAGCATTTCAGCGCCGGGCCGGACCGTCCCAGCGCCCCAGCCGGGTTCGGCATCGACGGGCCAGTTGCGCAGGTCGGCCCCGCGATGACCGTGGACTGCCAGCGCTTGCAGGCGGCCGCCTTTGCGCAGCTCGCCGCGGCTGTCCGGCAGGAAGCGGTAGAACAGGCACCGCCCTTCATCCTGTGTCAGGTACAGCGCGCCGCTGTCCGGATCGACGGCGACGGCCTCATGCATGAAGCGGCCCATGGCGGTCAGCGGCACCGGTTCCGCCAAGCCGCGGTCGGTGGCCGGCACCTCGAAGACGAAGCCATGCCATTTGCTGCCCCCGTCGCCAGGCGCTTCCAACGCTTCCTCGCAGCTCAGCCACGATTCCCAGGGCGTCGGCCCGCCGCAGCAGTTCTTGGAGGTGCCGACCAGGCTCAGATGATCCTCCACGATGCGCCCCTCCCGTAGGTCGTAAAGGAAGGTGCTGGTACCGCCCAGCAGGGGCCGCCCGTCCAGGGCGAAGTCGTAAATGGCTCCCGCCGGCACCGCTTTCGCCAGGGCATGGTCCGGTCCGAAGGCGCCGCGGTCGGTGACCCGCGGGTTCAGCTCATGGTTCCGCACCACAAGGCAATGGCGCAGGTCGCCGGGAACGGCGAAGGTGGCCATACCATCCGGCGCACCCGGCGTGAAAAGACCGTCCGCCATCCGGTCGCCGGTCCGGCTGATCACGCGGTAGCTGAAGCCGTCCGGCAGGTCCAGCAGGCCGGCCGGGTCCGGCACCAGGGCGGGCAGCGGCCTTGCCGCGGGAGAGCCCAGGGCGGACGACCGGGCGAGGGCGGCAAAGGCGAGCGATGCGGCGGCCGTCCGGGTCAGGAGCGAACGGCGGGACAGGATCGGGGACATGGGGAAGTCTCCTCAATCATCGTAATGCGAAGGCGGAGCGGCGGGCGCCCGGTCGTGGATGCCCGCCGCCTCCCGGATCAAAATTTGGCGCGCAAGCCCACCTGATAGGTGCGGCCGTAGTGGGTGTAGTTGGTGAAGCGGCCGTCACGGACGTACTGCCACTGCGCCTCGTTGGTGAGGTTCATGGCTTCGGCGATCACCGAAATCTCGTCCGTGATCTGGTAGCTGGCGCTGGCGTCCAGGGTCCCGAAGGATTTGTCGTTGGAGGAGGCGAGGCCGTTGGTCCCGACCTCCTGCAGCACGTCGCCGCGCCAGCTATACCCGACCCGCAGGCCGATGGGCCCCTTCTCGTAGAAGGCGGTCAGGTTGAAGCTGTGCTTGGCGACATTCTCCAGGTCGTCCTTGATGGTGACAGTGCCGTCGTAATAGGTCGCGTCGGTGCTGGTGTAGGTGTAGTTGGCCAGACCACCCAGCCCGTCGAACGGCGGCGGCAGGAAGTCGAAGGTCTGCTGCCAGGCCAGCTCGACACCGAAGATGCTGGCCTCCCCGCCATTGACCTTGGATTGCAGTTCATAGGTCACCCCGTCCACTACCAGATCGGAGGTGCGGGTGGTCAGGAAGGTGCCGATGTCCTTGTAGAACACGCCGGCCACCAGGGCTCCGGCCTCGCCGAAGTACCATTCCAGTGTGGCGTCGTACTGCCAGGCCTCGAACGGCTTCAGTTCGGGATTGCCGCCCACGGCGGTCAGGATGGTGCCGGAGGAGTTGAGGGTGAGGCGCGGGGCCAGATCGGCCAGCGAAGGACGGGTGATCACCTTGGCAACGGCCATGCGGAGCAGCAGGTCGTCCTGCAACTCCACCACCCCGTTGGCGGAGGGCAGCACGTCGGTATAGGTCTTCTCGAAGCTGACGGGCACCGCCATGGTGCCAAGTTCGGCATGGCCAGAGGAGGTCTGCTCGGTATAGGCGACGCGGACGCCCAGATTGCCGCGGGCCGGCAGGCCGAAGACCATGCCGTCCAGGTCGCCCATGACATAGCCGGCGGTGATGTCCTCATCGATGCGGTAGGAATTGCGGAGGTCGCCGCGGGTCGGCTCCCCCGCGAACGCCGCGGGGTCGGCCAGCTCGAAGAAGCGGTCCGCCAGCGGGGCCAGCCATTCGCGCGGCAGGGTACCGCCCACATCGCCGAGGAAGCCATCGACCAGGAAGGGCTCGAAATACTCCGATCCGAAGAAATTGCCTGCGATGCCGGTGGTGACGTTCACGTCCCGCCGATCATAATCGCGCGACCGTTCCCGGTACTTCACGCCCGCCCGCACCGCGCTCAGAAACCCGGCATCCAGCATACGGGTCACGTCGAACTGCGCCGCCTTCTCCAGGTCCAGGCTGTCATTGACCCGCCACTCCAACCGCCGGCCCGGCAAGGTGTCGGGCTGGTTCAGGTCGGCATCCAGAAAGGTCAGGTCGGGAACCGCATCCCCGGCCTTGGCATAGTTGAACTCCACATTGCCGACGGGACCCAGGAGGCGGGACCGGCGGATCGGGTTGGGCGTGTCGCTGTAGGCGCGGGCATAGGCCAGATCCACGCCGAACAGCCAGTCATCCACCTCATAGGACGCCGCAAGGCCCAGCGAGAGATTTTCGTGGAACAGGTCGGAGCTTTCCCGCCCGATCTGGGTCCTAGTGACTGCCGTACCGCCCACCAGTACGCCATTCTCAAGCACCGCCGTGCCGGGAACCAGATCCAGCACCGAGGTACCGTTGCCGCCGTCCGGTTGGCTGGGGTCCGCTATCGTCCGCGACTGGAAGTCAGCGGAGTAAGTCAGCTCGTCATACGCGATATCAAGCTCGGTATAGGCGACATCCAGATTGAGGTCGAAGCCGGTGCCGGAATTCCACTGGGCCGCGGCGGTGACTCCTTTGCGCTGCCGATCCTCCAGCTCCAGGGTGGGGCGCAGGCCGGGGGACAGCAGGACATCCTCGGCATCGGCAGCGCCATCTCCGTCCACATCCAGGTCCTGGGTGCGCCAGCCGGAATTCAGGATGCGATCCTGGCGGGTGCTGCGCTCGTCATAGACGGCCGACACCAGCAGGCCCAGGCGCTTGTCCTCGTCCACCCAGCTCACCAGGCCCGAGACCCGCGGATTGTACTTGTCCGCCAGCTCGGCGTAGCTGGCCGTGGCCGACCCGGCAAAGGTCGTGCGGCCCAGATCCAGCGGGCGGAAGGTACGGACATCCACGATGCCGCCGATCGCACCCTCGTCCAGAGCGGCGGTGGGGCTCTTGATTACGTCGACGCGGGCGACCAGCTCGGCAGGGAGCGTATCGAAGCGGAACTGGCGCCCGCTCTGGCCGCTGTCCCGCACATTCTCGTTCACTGCGGCGCTGCGGCCGTTCAGGGTCGTGGTCTGAAAGTTCGGGCCCAGCCCCCGGACGCGCACGAACAGCCCTTCGCCCCGGTCCCTGACGATGGAGACGCCGGGAACGCGCTGAAGCGCCTCGGCGATGTTCTGGCTGGGGAATTTGCCGATATCCTCGGCGGAGATGGCGTCCACCACGCTGTCGGCCTCGCGCTTGATGGACAAGGCGCGGTCCAGGCTGCCGCGGAAGCCGGTCACGATGATTTCCTCCAGCACCGGGACATCCGGCTTCAGGGCCGTGTCGCCGGGACGCGTCGGAAGGCCGGGGCGGGCGGCGGTCGTAGCGGCCGGGGCGGCGGCCAGCCGCGGCTGCACCAGGATGCTGTCGTCCGACAGGGTGAAATCCAGCCCGGTGCCGGTGAACAGGCGCGACAGCGCCTCGCCCAGCTTCATCGTCCCCGTCACGCCGCCGCTCCGCTTGCCGGCGAGCATGCTCGGGTCCGCGATCACCTGATACCCGGTGGCCCGCGAGAAGGCGGACAGCGCCTGCCCCAGCTCGGAGGCCGGGATGGAGACGGTGACCACAGCATCGACGCTGCGTTCCACCGCGGCCGCCGGCGCGGCGGTGGCCGGGGACAGGATGATCATGGTGGACAAAGCGACCAAGGCCGCCGAGGCGTGCAGGATGGAACGGGTACGCGACACGGATTTGCTCCCCACGATTGGTTAAGCCGTTTGCCGGCCTTCGTGTGGGGTAAGACGGAGTCCGGCGGCGAACCCGGACAGAGATTTTTATGAAGCTTTTGTGGTGCTTACGGAGCCCGGTCAGATTCCGGGATTCAGCGGTTCCAGGATCAGCGCGCCATAATCGCGACGCACCCGGAACCCATGGATTCGGGCCAGGCGAACCAACAGCCGCTCGGGATCGTCGATGCGGAAGCGGCCCGCGACGCTCTTGCGGGCCAGCCGATCGTCGCGGACGCGGATCGGGATACGGGAGTGCCGGCTCAGCCGCTCCGCCAATGCGGCGAGCGAGATTTCCCGGACATCCAGCCACCCGGTGCGCCAGTCCCCCTCGCCTGGGCTGAAGCTCTCTTCCCGCTGCAAGGTGCCGCGCAGGAAATAGGCGCGCTGCCCGGCCAGGACCGTTCCGCTGTCCGGCGCCGACCGGTCCACGGCGATGGCGCCGTGATAGACGGACAGCTCGACCGTATCGCCGGAGCCCAGGCCGAGATTGAATTTCGATTCCGCGATCGACAGTCGGGTGTGCCCGGCCTGGACATCGAAGGGCGCGCGCGGATCGTTCCTCACGTCGAAGAACGCTTCCCCGCGCAGGATTTCAGCGGTGCGGACCTCGGGACCCAGCCGCAGGCGCAGGGTCGTGTCGCCATTCGCCTCCACCATCGACCCGTCGGTGAGATCGATCCGCCGGCGTTCGCCTCCAACCGTCCGGATCAGGGTTTCTTCGACCCCCAGCCCCCCGACGAAGCGCACCAGATGGGGCGCGACGACAATCCCGGCCACGCCGGCCGCAGCCGCGAAGCCCAGGAGCTGTCGGCGGGACGGGGCGGGAGCGGCCGGCCGCACCGAAACCTTTCGTGATGCGGCGGCCAGCGCTGCGGTCAGGGCTGGATCGTCCCATACCGCCTGTCTGGCCGAAACGGCGTCTGCCCCGGCGGTTCCGCGCCGGCGCAGCCAGTCGGCGTAGGCGGCCTGTTCATTCGGCGTCAGCGGTCCCGATGCGCGCCGGACGGCCCATTTGGCCGCTTCCGGGTCCGTTTCGGCGGGGGCGGCCGCATGCGGATCGAAACTGCTCATCGTCCTTCCTTGTCCGGGCCGACGTCCTGCGGCCCGACACGCAGATGCAGCCATTCCAGTGCACGCACCACATGTTTTTCCACCGCCGCTTCGCTCATGTCCAGGGCTGCGGCGATCTCGCGATAGGATTCGCCGTGCAGTCGCCGCCGGACGAACACCTCCCGCCGCAAGGGCGGCATGTCTTCCAGGGCGCGGCTGAAGGCCTCCATCCGCCGCCGGTCGATCAGCACCTGGTCCGCGGTCGGGTTCTGGCAGGGCACGACATCGCTCAGCTCTTCCGTCGGCGCCGCAGCGTGGGCGCGATAATGGTCGCGCACCAGATTGTCGGCAATGCGGTAGCCCAGGGCGGGAACATTCTGCACAGTCCCGCCCCGCAGATAGCCGAGCAGCCGGGCCAGGGTTTCCTGCAGAATATCCTCGCTCAGGATCGGGTCCCGCACCCGTCGCCGGATGAAGCGGTACAGTCCCTCCCGATCGGTCAGCAGCTTCGCGATCGCGTCCACGTCCCACCCGCATGTTAGCTGGGGAGCGGCACGCTACCGGCCCAATGTTACAGGTTCAGCCTTCTTGCTGCACATGCGAAGGAAACCTCGGCATGAACCTATTGACGGGTTGAGGCCGGACGCACGTACTCGCTGCGATGTCAGGACGCCGTATGAAACGGCGGGCGCTACACCTGCCGCCATGGGCTCAGCGACCTATTAAAGGGATGCAGGCAGTCTCCTGAGCTTTTCGAGGATGGTTTCGGCGGGCTTGGTCCAGACGAAGGGTTTGGCCTTGTCGTTATGCTCCCTGATGAAGCGGCGGATGTCCTCCTCCAATTGGGGGACGGAGGTGAAGACGCCGTGCTGCAGGCGCTTTCGGGTCAGGATCGAGAAGAAGTCCTCGACGGCGTTGAACCAGGACGCCGCGGTGGGGGTGAACTGGAAGATCCATTGCGGGTAGTCAGCGAGCCAGTTAGTTATACAAATCAGATCCATGTCCGCACTCGCACCGGAACAGGGCGCTTTCCGTCGGCTCTCGCCGATCTTTCCCCGTTTCTTGTCGCGGACCGACCCCTCTGTCAGCTCATATCCATTCGCACCGTTCCGGCGGAAGACGGCGCGGCCACGGTTCCCGCTTTCGCCATTGATGATGAATTGACCTCCCCGGATCGTCCGAAGAACCCGGGGCACCCCTCTCCGGCGCCGGACATGTCTGACGAGACGGGAAGCCTTGCGAAACTCACGCGGCGCGAGGCGGAGATACTGGCGTTGTTGCCGGCCGGCATCTCCAACCAAGCCATTGCGGACCAGCTCGGGGTGGCCGAAGTGACCGTGAAGCTGCATCTGCGCAGCATCTATCGCAAGATCGGCGTTACCGGCCGGCCGGGCGCCATCCGCATCTGGCGCCTTGCGCAAGGGCGCGGACGATAGGCTGAGCTGGCTCTGTCCGCCGTCCCAGCCATACCTGCGAATGCGGGGTCTTTGATACGATGCCGGCCCGGTTCGCTCCGGGCCGGCTTGTTCCTGCCTGTCCGTTCAGCGGATGCCGGCGCGGCGGAGGGCGTCGGGCGAGAAATCGGTCTTGGTCAGGCCGGGGTTGAAGTTCCAGCTCGCATCCTCATTGTCCAGGCCGAAGGCCCAGTAGCGGCCGCTTTGCAGGTCGTAGCTGGTGACCAGGGTCTGCCAGAAGGTGGGCACGTCGTAGTAATTGACCCCGTGTAGATCGGCCACCCGCCACAGCTGGCCACGGTTGTCATAATGATCCGCGACCATGATCTGCCAGCTATCCTCGTCGATATAGAAGCGGCGCTTGGCATAGATATGGCTGGTGCCGGGCTTCAGGGTGCCCTCCACCACCCAGACGCGGTGCAGCTCGAACCGGGTCAGGTCAGGATTGATGTGCTTCGGCTGGATGATGTCGCTGTACTTCGCGTCCGAGCTGTTCAGCTTGTAGGAATTGTACGGGATGTACATCTCCTTCTTACCGATCAGCGTCCAGTCGTACCGGTCCGGCGCGCCGTTGAACATGTCGAGCTGGTCGGAGGTGCGCAGACCATCCGATGCCGTGCCGGGATTGTCGTAGGCGACGTTGGGCGCGCGGCGGACACGGCGCTGGCCAGGATTATAGGTCCAGGCCGTGCGCGGCTCCCGAACCTGATTTATGGTCTCATGCACCAGCAGCATCTCACCGGCCAAACGCGCGGGGCTCAGCACCTCCTCCAGGAAGTAGATGGAGGTGTTGCCGTCCGGTCCCTCCGGTGTCGCATAAAGGAACTTCACAGCTTGGTTGATCTGGATCAGCGTATAGCTGCCATCGGGCTGCGGCACGGCCTGCCCGATGGTGCCGCGCCCCTCCATCCCGCGCCAGCGCAGCAGGTGGTTCCAGATCATCTTGACCGCGCCGTTCTCCGGGTCGTCGCCGGCCAGCGGGAAGGGCACGCCGATCTTGGCGTCCTGGACCCCGTAGCCGTTTTCGCCTAGCACCGCCCGGCTGGCATTGGCCTTGGTCTCGTCATAGACGAATTGCGGGGCGGAGGCGGTGCGCCGGGTCTGGTAGACCGGCATCCTGAAGCTGTCCGGATAGCGCTTGAACATGGCGACATAGCCGTCCGGCAGCTTGTCGGCATATTGCTCGTAATTCTGTGCCGTGATGGTGAACTGGACTTGGTCGTCCGGGAACGGGTCCGGGTGGCGCATGCCCGGCTTGAAGTTGGACGGCACTTCGGTGATGCCGCCGGTCCATTCCGGGATCGTGCCGTCGGCATTGCCGGCTTTTTCCGCTCCCATCGGCGTCAGGGTCTTTCCCAGTTCGTCGGGCGAGGCGGCCAGGGCCGGGGCGGCGATAGCCAGGGCCAGTGCGGTGCCCAAGGCCAAGCCTTTGAAGCTCAACATGCGAATCCTCCGATGTTCAGGTGCGGTCTTGCTGCCGCTCTGGTCAGAACGAGTACTTCACGCTGGCGGCGACGAAGTCCCGGTCGCGCACCAGATTCTGCTTCCCGGCCCCGAAGAAGCTCGAGTAGCTGAGGTCGAAGGTCCACCTCTCCGCCATCACCGCGCGCACGCCGGCGCTCAGCGCCATGCGCTCCTCCACGAAGTTGCCGAGCGGGCTGGGCGTCACGCCCTGCACGTCGTGGGCGAAGCTGACGGACGGGAACAGGTTCACGTTGGAGAAGGCGTTCAGATAGTCGAACCGGGCGACCAGCCTGTATCCCCAGGAGAATTCGGTGGCAAAGCCATCATCCAGGAACAGGCCGGCCGGCGCCCCGCCCTGGCCGGCGATGGCGGGAACATAGGTGAGGTCGGTGCCTGGCCCGTCCAGCTTCAGCCCGTCCGGCAGGTTGTGCACCCAGTTCGCCCCAATCTCGCCCACCAGGACCCACTGATTGGCCCCGGCCATCGGGCCGAAGGCCTTGGTGAAGGTGGCCTGGGCCTGCGAGACATCGAATTTCTTGTAGCCCCGCACCGTGCTGCCGAACAGAGCGGCGGTGGAGCCGAGCGGATCGTTGACGTCGATGCCGAGGTCCCGCACCAGCGGATAGGCGTCGTACAGGTCCACATTGGCCCTGGCCGCCTCCAGCCCGGCGGCGGCGGCCAGGGCCTGCGCCTGCTCCAGCGGCAGGCCCGCGCCGAGAAGCTGCTGCAGCGCGATCAGCCGGGTCAAATTGCCGGTGAGCTGCGTGCCCAGGATGGCGCTGGCCACGGTCTGGGCGACTTCCGTGTCGTCGATGGCCAAGGGCTGGTCCAGACGCAACGAATACTCCGCCCCCATTGAAATGCCGAAGGGCAGGGAGGTGTTGATGCTGGCGCCGAAAAGCTGGATGTCCTCCGGATAGGCCAGCCGGTAATTGGTGGAGTCATTGATAGACCGATAGCCGGGCTGCTGCTGGGCCACCACCGCGGCAGCCGGATCTGTCACGGCCTGGATGGCAGTGGGCAGGGCCGCCTGGAACTCGGCCTGGGTCGGCAGGGTGTATTCCAGGACCGGAAGGCGGGAGTGGTAATTGACAAAATAGGCCCCCAGCTCCGACCCGCCGAGCGCCTCCGCGAAGTAGCGGACGGCGACGCCGAACTGCCCGCTGTCCCTGGGCTCGTTATCGTCGGTGCGAAGGATGCGGGCGCCCAGCGGATTGACCGGCGTGACCTGCGGCACAGCCAGGCTGTCGGTGAAGCCGGGAATGTCCGCATTGGGATTGCCGAAGCTCAGCAACAGGCCGCGGGCGCCGGGCGAGCCGGCATCGGTGGTGCTGAACAGGCTGCCATAGGCCTCCGGCTCCGTTTTGTCCCAGGCGAACTGATAGAAGGCCTCCACCGACAGGTCGAAGGTGATCGGCACGCTGACATCCACCAGCGGCACCGGCACGAACGCCTCCTTCAGCTCGGAGCCGGGGATGCGCAGGGCCGAGACATTGACCGGGTTCACCGTATTGATGCCGTTCGGGATGAAGGTGCTCTCGCCCCAGCTCAGCACCTGGTTGCCCAGCCGTATGTCCGCCGTGTCGAACAGCCGGCCATAGATGAAGGCGTCCAGCAGCTCGATGTCGCGGCCGACCCGCTCCACGGATTCGCCCGGCAGGCGGGCATAGCCGGTGCGGGCGAAGTTGTCGCTGCTGTTCTGGGCATTGACGACGTCGTAGAAATAGGTGCCGCGGATGAAGGCGCCCCAACCGCACCAGTCCAGCTTCAGATCATGCGTGACACGGCCGGCCAGTGAAGCCAGGTCTTTGTTGTAGTTCAGGTTTCCGTCGTCGCCATTGAAGGTGTAGAGGCTTCCGCCATTGGTCCAACCGACCAGATCATTCGCCTGGTCCTGAACGCGGAACAGGGCGCCCACGGTGATCGTGGTATCGAAGCTGCCGCGCAACTCCCTCCGGTTGAACTGGATCGCGTGGGCCGGGCCCGATGTGAGTCCTGCCGCCAACGCCATGGCGCTGACGCCCGTCAACGCCAGGCGGTGCATCCGCCGGCGCATGTTGTGCGCTTCCATCACCATTTCCTCCCCATTCATTTTTATTGGTCGGGCCCTTTGGGCTTCCGCCGGTTCTGGTGCGACATGTTCTGATGTGTCTTCGGCTCCCGTCCCTTTCCGTTTCGGCTCTTCCCAAGCATGCCCGGGGAAAAGGCCGGGCATGCATCTGCCTGTAACTGTCCACCCAGGATCGCCGCCCGTCCCGGCTGCCCCCGGAAACGGGCGATCCCTCGGCTGGCTGGAATGCAGGCCATCGGGCGGCAGGCCGAAGTTTCACGGCCGCTACATACCATGTATTCTATTTTCGGCAGGGTCCAGAGGAATTGTGATGGCGATCACAGTGGCGGCGGACACGGATGTGCATGGCGCTGGCCTATGACTTGCGGCCATGGGGCGGAGTGTGAGGATGGGTGGCCCGGGCCGGCTTTGCCGCACTGCGGTATTTCCGAAAGGGGTAAGGCTGGCAGTGGAAACATACCGTAACATCTAATTTCTGCTGGCGCGCCGGCCAGTATGCTGTTGGAATATGCAGGAAAGCGGCCACTAGAGCCGCAGCGGGCCGCGCAGCCCTGGGCGGCGCGAGGCAGGAACGGGAGGATCGGATGCAAGTGAAGCAGGATACGGCTGCGGTATTGGCGGCGCTGAAGGCGATGAACGGGCCGAAAATCCGGGATCTGCCGCCGCCAGAGGGGCGGAAGGCCTATCGCGACATGATCCGCGCGGTTGACCGACCGGTGCCGGCATCGGTTGCCACAGCCGACCTGACGGCGCCGGGGCCCGCTGGTCCCCTGCCGGTGCGCCTTTACACCCCGACCCGGCTTGTCGGCGGTGCCGTCGTGGTGTTCTTCCATGGCGGCGGTTGGGTGATCGGCGATCTGGAATCGCACGACGGCTTCTGCGGGGAGATGGCGGAAATCCTTGGCCTCCGGGTGGTCGCGGTGGACTACCGGCTTGCCCCGGAACACCCGTTTCCCGCTGCGCATGAGGACTGCCTTGCCGCCGCCCGCTGGGTTGCCGGATCGCCCAAGGCGCTGGGCGGCGCGGTGGAGGGGATCGCGCTGGCTGGTGACAGCGCCGGCGGCAATCTGGCGGCGGCCACCGCGCTTCAGCTCCGCGGCGACGCCGGCGTCCGGGTGCTGGCGCAATTCCTGATCTATCCCGCGACCGACATGATGGAGGCGTCGGAATCCCACCGGCTGTTCGGGGAGGGCTATCTGCTGGAACGCGGCGACATGGAGTTCTTCGGCAATGCCTATTATCCGCGGCCGGAGGACCGGGCCGATCCGCGCGCCTCGTTGATCCGCGCTCCGGACCTGTCCGGGCTGCCGCCCGCGGTGGTGCTGACCTGCGGGCTCGATCCGCTGCGCGACGAAGGCCGCGCCTTCGCCGCCCGGCTCATCGTCTCCGGCGTGGAAGTCCACTTTCATGAAGCGCCGAGCCAGATCCATGGCGTGATCACCATGCGGCAGGCGATTCCATCCTCGGCCGGCCCGATCTCCGCCTGCTTGGCCGATTTCGGGGCGATGATCGGCCGCGCGGCCCGGGGCTGACCATGGGGGCGGTAGTCACGGCCGTCATCATCGGGGCGGGCATGTCCGGCCTGCTGGCCGGCATCCGCCTGCGCCGGGCCGGCATCACCGACTTCACCATCCTGGAAAAGTCGCAGGATGTCGGCGGCACCTGGCTGGATAACAGCTATCCCGGTGCTGGCTGCGACGTGCCGAGCCATCTTTACAGCTATTCCTTCGCCCCGAATGCCGACTGGAGCCGGACCTATGCCCGCCAGCCGGAAATCCATGCCTATTTCCGCCGCGTGGCGGAGGATCATGGGCTGCTGCCCCGTATCCGGCTCCAGACGGAGGCGACGGGGGCGGAGTTCGATGAGGCGGACGGGACCTGGACGGTTCAGACAGCCGCGGGCGAGACTCTGGCCTGCCGGCTGCTGATCGTGGGCGTGGGGCAGTTGAACCGGCCCCTGATCCCGGACATTCCGGGGCGGGAGAGCTTCCGGGGCATTCAATTCCACTCTGCCCGCTGGAACCATGAGGTGGATTTGCGGGGCAAGCGCGTGGCCAGCATCGGCAACGGCGCCAGCGCAGTGCAATACATTCCGGAAATCGCGCCGCTCGCGAACCGCCTGACTGTATTCCAGCGCAGCCCCAACTGGATTGTTCCGCGCGTGGACCGGGAGATCGGGCCGGGGCGGCGGGCCCTGTTCCGGGCCGTTCCAGCGCTGGCGAAGCTGCTGCGGCTTTCCATTTATCTGGCGTCGGATGCCCGCTGGGGCGCGTTCCGGCATGCCGACGGGTTCGTCTCCCGCCGCATGCGGCAGTTGGCGTTGAACCATCTGGAAGCGCAGGTGCCAGACCCGGACCTGCGGGCCAGGCTGACCCCGGATTATCCGGTCGGCTGTAAGCGGGTGCTGGTCTCCAGCGACTACTATCCGGCTCTGATGCGGGACAATGTGGAGCTGATGACCGATCCCATCGCCCGCATCCGTCCCGAGGGAGTGGAACTGGGGAACGGCCGCGTCGTGCCGCTGGATGCGATCATCTGGGGCACGGGGTTCGAGGCCAGCGGCTTCCTGGCTCCCCTGACCATTCGCGGCCTAGGCGGTCGAGCCCTGAGAGACGCCTGGGCCAAGGGGGCGGAGGCGCATCGCGGCGTCGCCGTCGCCGGATTCCCGAACATGATCCTGCTCTACGGTCCGAATACCAATCTTGGCCACAGCTCGATCATCTTCATGGTGGAGCGGTAGATGGACTACGCCATGAACCTGATTCAGTTCCTGCTGGACCGGAGCCTTGCCTGGTTCGACGTCCGGGCGGAGGCGCAGGCGGACTACAATCGCCGTATTCAGGCCGAGCTGGCGCAGACCGTCTGGGTGGCCGGCTGCCGGAACTGGTACAGGCGGGATGGCAAGGTGATCAACAACTGGTCCGGCTCCACCGGGGCCTTCCGGCGGCTGATGCGCCGGCTGGATCTGGACAGCTACCGGTTCCAGCCGATGAAGAGCCATTGAGCGACAGCAACGATAACCGCGCCCCAGAATGGCGCAAATTGCGAGGAGACGCCCGATGTTCGACCGACACCTGAAGGTCTGGCCGCGCAACGTGCCGCACCACATCACGATTCCGCAGACCAACGTGGCCTATAATCTGGAGGTCACGGCGACGCGGTTCCCGGACCATCCGGCGATCATCTTCTACGGCCGCACCCTGACCTATGCGGAACTCCGGGACCGGGTGGAGCGGCTGGCCGGCTACCTCCAGCGCCGGCTGGGTGTCGCGAAGGGCGACCGGGTGCTGCTCTACATGCAGAACAGCCCGCATTTCGTCATCGCCTTCCAGGCCATCCTGCGGGCCGATGCCGTGGTCGTGCCGGTCAACCCCATGAACCGCACGGCGGAGCTGGAGCATTATGTCAAGGACACCGGCGCCAAGGTCGCCATCTGCGGGCAGGAACTGCTGAGCCAGATGGCGCCGCTGGCGGGCACGGCATCGCTGGAGCGGGTGATCTCCGCCGCCTATGCCGATCTGGCCGACAGCGCCTACGACCTGCCGGTGCCCGAGGCGGTGCAGATGCCCCCCATCGAGCGGTTCGACACGCCGGCGGTGATCCCGTGGGCCGAGACCATGCAGGCCGGCGAAGCGCCGGCCTCCTACCGGGCCGGGCCGGACGACTGGGCGGTGCTGCCCTACAGTTCCGGCACCACGGCAGCACCCAAGGGCTGCCTGCACACCCACCGTAGTGTCATGGCCACCCTGGTGGGTTCCGTGCTGTGGCGGCCGGGGCAGGCCAATGGCGCGGCCCTGATCACCCTGCCGATGTTCCATGTCACCGGCATGCAGGGCGGCATGAACGCCTGCATCTACAGCGGAACCACCATGGTGATCATGACGCGCTGGGACCGGCGCACCGCGGCGGAGCTGATCCAGCGCCACCGTGTCACCGGCTGGACCAGCATCACCACCATGGCCATCGATCTGGTCAGCGACCCGGAAATCCGCAAATACGACCTCTCCAGCCTGGAGATGATCGGCGGCGGCGGCGCCGCCATGCCGGAGCCCGTGGCGGCCAAGCTGAAGGAGCTGACCGGCCTGGATTATATCGAGGGCTACGGCCTGTCGGAGACCATGGCGGCCACGCACATCAACCCGACGGAGGCGCCGAAGCGCCAGTGCCTCGGCATTCCCGTCTTCGACGTGGACGCCCGCGTGGTGGATGTGGAGACCAAGCAGCCGCTCGGCTCCGGCCAGGTGGGGGAGATCGTGATGCGCGGGCCGCAGATTTTCCAGGGCTACTGGAACAATCCGGCGGCGACGGAGGCGGCGTTCCTCACCCTGGACGGCGAACGCTTCTTCCGCACCGGCGACCTCGGCTATTACGACGAGGACGGGTATTTCTTCATCGTCGACCGGGTGAAGCGGATGATCAACGCCTCCGGCTTCAAGGTCTGGCCGACGGAGGTGGAGGCGCTGATGCATCGCCACCCCGCCGTGTCGGAGGTCTGCGTCGTCTCCGCCCCCGATGCAAGGCGCGGCGAAACGGTGAAGGCCTATATCGTTCCGACACAGGAAGCGCGGGGCAAGGTGACGGAGGAGGAGATCGCGGCCTGGTGCGCCGAGACCATGGCAGCCTACAAATGTCCGCGCATCGTGACCTTCGTGGAAAGCCTGCCGCGCTCCGGCACCGGCAAGCTGAACTGGCGGGCCTTGCAGGAGCGGGAGTGGGCCTGACCAGGGTGGAAGGACGGGCCAGCCTCGGTTGAACAGCCGTTCATGTGGCGCTTGCATGGGTGCATGGACGCCAGCTAAAGTCGGCCCAAACAAGTGCGAAATTTAATTCCGCATACAGCCGCGCGCGTAGCGGCGAGGGAGGAGTTGGTGGGCGTGGGAGGCGTGTTCTTCAGCCGCAACGGCCGTGAATCGGCGATGGGCCGGCGGCTCCGCCGGCGCATGTGGCCGGTGGCCGCGGTTCTGGCCGGTCTGGCCTTTGGAAGCCCGGCCGCAGCACAGGAAACCGGCGGCGGCATGACCCCGATCGGCCCGGCGGTGATCCAGCCGCTCGCCAGCAAATCCCTGATCCTGGACGCGACCCGCGCCGGTGACCGGCTGGTGGCAGTGGGCGAGCGCGGGCACATCCTGCTGTCCGACGATGGCGGGCAGAGCTGGCGGCAGGTACCAGTCCCTGCGGACAGTACCCTGACCGGAGTGCATTTCGCCGACGCACAGCATGGCTGGGCCGTCGGACATGACAGCGTCATCCTCGCCACCAGCGACGGCGGGGAGAGCTGGACCCTCCAGCATGCCATGCCGGAGTGGGAGCAGCCCCTGATGGACGTGCTGTTCACCGATCCCCAGACCGGCGTCGCGGTCGGCGCTTATGGGCTCTATATGGAGACCAGGGACGGCGGCCAGACCTGGGAGGATCGCCGGGTGCTGGAGAGCGAGGACGGCATGGATTTCCACTACAACGCCATCCTCGCCCCCGGGCCGGACCTGCGCCTGATTGCAGGGGAGGCGGGCCTGCTGCTGGTCTCCGCCGACCGCGGCGCCAGCTGGACCCAGCTTGAGAGCCCCTATGACGGCAGCTTCTTCGATGCTCTGGCGCTCGATGAGCGGATCTGGCTGGCTTACGGTCTGCAAGGCCACATCTCCCGCACCGAGGATGGCGGGCAGAGCTGGACCGACGTGCCCAGCCACACCACCGCCGGGCTGATGGGCGGCGCGCGGCTGGAAGATGGCCGTGTCGTCCTGGTCGGGCTCCAGGGCGTCGTGCTGACCAGTGAGGATGGGGGCAGGAGCTTCACCCTGTCCCAGCGTGGCGACCGCGTCGCCCTGGCCGATGCCGCCGTGGCCGCCAACGGGGACCTGATCCTGCTGGGTGAGCAGGGCGCCCTGCCGCCGATCCCGGCCGCTTCCCATAAGACTGGCGCCATGCTGGGCGCCGCCCCGGCCGGCACCGCCGCCCCGTCCCGCCTCTGAGTATCCCGGAATGCCGCAACCATTTCTGACTCGCGTCGAGAACCGGATTTTCAAGCACCGGACGGTCGTGCTCGCCCTCTTCGCCATCGCCACCTTGTTCATGGGCTGGCAGGCGTCCCAGCTGCGCGTCGATGCGGGGTTCGAAAAAGGGCTTCCGCTGGACCACCGCTATATGGAGACCTTCCTCCAGTATCAGGCGGAGTTCGGCGGGGCCAACCGCATCATCGTCGCCCTCTCGGTAGATGAAGGGGATATCTACACCCCCGAATTCATGACCCGGCTGAAGAAGGTGACCGACGAGGTCTTCTTCATTCCCGGCGTAAACCGCGCCACCGTGACCAGCCTTTTCACCCCCAACGTCCGCTTCGTGGAGATCACGCCGGAAGGGTTCGCTGGCGGCAACGTGGTGCCGGCGGAGTTCCAGCCCGACGAGAAATGGCTCCCCGTCGTCCGTGAAAACGTTTTGAAATCCGGGCAGGTCGGGCGTCTCGTGGCGGAGGATTTCACCGCCGCCATCGTAAGCGCCCAGCTTGTCGAAACCGATCCGCGCACCGGCCAGAAGCTGGACTATATGGAGGTGGCCGACAAGCTGGAGGCCATCCGCACAAAGTTCGCGGACGAGCAGATCGACATCCACATCATCGGCTTCGCCAAGGCCATCGGCGATATCGCCGATGGCGCGGCCAGCGTGGTGATGTTCTTCGCGCTCGCCTTCGTCATCACGGCCGTGCTGGTCTATGCCTATGGCAAGTCCTTCCGGATGATGGCGGCCCTGCTGCTGGTCTCGCTCAGCACCGTGGTCTGGCAGTTCGGCATGCTGGTCCTGATGGGCTTCGGCATCGACCCGCTATCGATCCTGGTGCCGTTCCTGGTCTTCGCCATCGCCATCAGCCACGGCGTGCAGAATGTCGGCACGATGGCGCAGGAGATCGGCAAGGGCGCCAGCGCCTACACGGCCGCGCGCACCAGCTTCAGCCGTCTGATGGTTCCCGGCAGCTCCGCCCTGATCACCGACGCCATCGGCTTCCTCACCATCGCCATCATCCAGATCAAGATGATCCAGGAGTTGGCCATCGCCGCCTCGCTGGGCATGGCCATCATCATCCTGACCCATCTGATCATCCTGCCGGTGGTGTTCAGCTATCTGCCGCTGGGCGACAACTACCGCCGGCGGGTTGAAGGGTCGGTGGGCCGCTTCGACAAGGTCTGGAGCTGGTTCTCCATCTTCGCCCGGCCCAAAGGCGCCATCGCGATGCTGGCCATCGCGGCCGTGGTCTTCGCCTGGTCCTGGGATACGCAGAAGAACATGACCATCGGCGACACCGAGGCCGGCGTGCCGGAGCTGTGGCCGGACAGCCGCTACAACCAGGATGCCGCCCTGGTGGTCGACCGCTTCTCCATCGGCACCGATGTGATCCAGGTGATCGCGGAAGGGCCGGCGAACGGCTGCATCGACCATGGCGTGGTGAACCATATCGACAACTTCACCTGGGCCATGAACAACGTGCCCGGCGTGCAGAGCGCCATGTCGATGCCCACCGTCATGAAGACGGTGAATTCCGGCTGGAACGAGGGGAACCTGAACTGGCGGGTTCTGCCGCGCAACAGTCAGGTGCTGGTCCGCACGGCGTCTCCCATCGAGACGTCGACAGGCCTCCTGAACGCCGATTGCTCGGTGATGCCGGTGATGATCTTCACCGAGGACCACAGGGCGGAAACCATCGACCGGGTGGTCCAGGCGGTAGAGCGCTTCGCCGCGGAAAATCCGTCGGATCAGGTCACCTTCCGTCTCGCCACCGGCAATGTCGGCGTTATGGCCGCCACCAACCAGGCGGTCACGGCGGCAGAAAAGCCGATGCTGCTGCTGGTCTATGTAACCGTGATCGTCTTCTGCCTGATCACCTTCCGCTCCATCGTCGGCTCCATCGCCACGGTGCTGCCACTGGTGGTGGTGTCGATCCTGACCAACGCGCTGATGACCAAGCTCGGCATCGGGCTGAAGATCTCCACCTTGCCGGCGGCGGCGCTGGGCGTCGGCATCGGCGTGGATTACGGCCTCTATATCTTCAACCGGCTGCAGTCCTACGTGAAGCACGGGCTGACCTTCCCGGAAGCCTATTACCGCACGCTCCAGGAAACCGGCAGCTCCGTGCTCTTCACCGGCCTGACGCTGGCCATCGGCACGGCCACCTGGATGTTCTCCTCCCTGAAGTTCCAGGCGGACATGGGTGTGCTTCTGACCTTCATCTTCTTCGCGAACATGGTGGGGGCGGTGGTGCTGCTGCCGGCCGTGGCCGGCCTGCTCTACAGGCTCTTCCCCCGGCTCTACGAGGCGGAGGTACGTCGGGCCAGCAAGATGGAGTTCTCCGAACATTGAAGGCAGACGCGGGCGGCCCTGGCGGTCGTCCGCGATCCACTAGAACTGGTCCAGGGAGGACACGCATGAGCGATACCGTCGAAAATCGGCCCGCCACCGCTGATATCCCTGGGCACGAGGCGGAAGCCCGCGCCCGCTTCACCGCCATGACGGACGGCACGGCGGAAGATTGGGGCATTATCTCCAGCCACTTCATGCCCTATGCCGCCAAGCTGCCGGAGCGGGTGATGACCCATCTGCGGCTACTGGACGGCGATTACGGCGGCTTCCCCGTGGACCGGCTCGCCCACTCCACCCAGACCGCCACGCGGGCGCTGCGCGACGGCCGGGATGAGGAGTATGTGGTTTGCGCCCTGCTGCACGACATCGGCGACACGCTGGGCAGCTTCAATCACCCGGACATCGCAGCCGCCATCCTCCGCCCCTTCGTGTCGGAGCGGAACCTGTGGATGGTGGAGCAGCACGGCATCTTCCAGGGCTACTATTTCTTCCACCATCTCGGCCTGGACCGCGACCTGCGCGAACGCTTCCGCGGCCATCCGCATTTCGAATACACGGCCGAGTTCTGCGAGAAATACGATCAGGCCGCCTTCGACCCCAATTACGAAGGCCTGCCGCTGGAAACCTTCGAACCGATGGTGCGGCGGGTCATGGCGAAGCCGGTGCGGAGCATTTACGCGAAGTAGAGACCTTTTCCCGCCGCCAGCCTGAGGCGCGGCGAACCGGTTTCGAGCATGGGGCCTCCGTCCCTTCGGCAGCGTGTCACAGGCTGTGGCTTACCGGTCGCCTTCATGGTGAGCGGAAGGCGCTGGTGAGCTTCATCGCCTCTTGTACCTTCATGATCTGCTGGCCTACACTGAGCAGCCCGCCATCCTCGATAAACACGCCGCGGCCGCCAACCGATCTAGGCAGACCGGGCTGCTTCGTGCTCTGCTGACCGGGCGGCAGCGGATGCGGGAGGTCGGAGCATGACCGTGTTGACTGTGCCTGGGGCAACCGGCAGCCGGCCCGCCTTGCTGCGTCGATTCCTGCTGCGCTGGACCGTGCGTACTCTGGTAGCGGTCACGTGGGGCAGCGCGGCGATTTTTGCAGTCTACATCCTGGCCCATTACGGCGGTGCGGCCCTGACTGGCACGCTGGGCGACTGGAACCGGACCCTGCCGCGGCTCTATGAGCCGGGGTCGCTCGCGGCGACGCTCGGAGTCGGGCTGCACTTCGCGGCCGGGGCCATTCTGCTGCTGCTGGGACCGGTTCAACTGCTGGGCGGCGTGCGCCGGCGCTTCCCCGCCTTCCACCGGTGGTCGGGCCGGGTCTATGCCGCCGCTGCGGTCACTGCCGGGGCGGGCGGGCTGGGCTATATCGCCCTCAAGCGCACCGTGGGCGGTCTCGTCATGAATCTGGGCTTCGGCCTCTATGGCGCGCTGACCGTGTTGGCAGCGGTGCAGGCAGTCCGGCATGCCAGGGCAGGCCGGTTCGAGCGGCACCGGGCCTGGGCCGTCCGCCTGTTCGCGCTGGCAATCGGGTCCTGGCTGTACCGGATGTATTACGGGTTCTGGTCGGTCCTCGCCGGCGGGGCAGGCCATACGTCAGGCTTTGACGGACCGTTCGACATGGTCATGGCCTTCTTCTTCTATGTGCCGAACCTGCTGGCGGCGGAATTGTTCATCCGGGCGCATGCAGGCCGGAAAGCCTCTCCCGCCATGCAGGCGGCCGCCGTTCTGGTGCTGGCCCCCGCTGCTGGCTTTCTGCTCATCGGCACCTACTACTTCACCCGGCTCTACTGGGGACCCGGAATCCTGGCGAAGCTTCCAGCTCTTTGAACTCAGCGCCTGGGACATGCCGCCGCACCGACGAGGTATGTCGTCGGGCGTAGTATTGTAACAAGCAGCGTTGCCGCCACATGCGGGCGCGGGCGGGGAAATTCGGCAGATTGGCACTGCAAGGTCGCGGGATTCGGCTGAAATTGCATCCGCAGGTCTGGTGATTCCCGTCACACCACCACGCAGAATAATCTGGTTGCGTTGCACAAGATGCATGTTGCGATGCAACATGTCACAGGGGCAAAGCCGGCCGAATGGTCTATATAGGGGTCATGTTCACCCCTCACTCGGAGGCTTCCATGCTGACCCGTACCCGTTCCGCCCTTGGGATCGCCGCTCTGGTGTGCGCCGGTCTTCTGGGCTCCTCCATCGCCAATGCCGCCCCGGCCGCGGAACTCCGCCAGGGCCAGGCCTACACGGTAAGCGCCAATGGGCGCAGCGCCGTCGTCTACTTCACCGCCACGAATGACGGCTTCACCGTCGTCGCCACGGCGGCCGACAATCTGGATGGCGCCGCCAATCTGCGCACCGTCTACAGCCTCGCTGAGGGCCAGAGCGTTCTGCTCCAGGTCGATGGCCAGACCGACCGCGTCATGCTGACCCGCGTCGGCGACCGTCTGCAGGTCAATCCGGCCGGCGTGATCGGGAGCTGATAAGGCGCAACGCAGCGACGTCTCCGTCCGTTGCGCGGTGTAGCGACCCACAAGAAGGGCCGCCGGTTCATGCCGGCGGCCCTTTTCGTTGCGGATCAGTCGCCGGAGGCGGTCTGCCCGCCTTCCATGGGGCTGATGCGCCAGACGCCGCCGTCCTGCTGGTCGGTGACGACATAGATGGCGCCGTCTGGCCCCTCCGTCACATCGCGGATGCGGGCCGCCAACGGCAGGCGTTCGACTTCCTGCGCGCTGTTCTGCCCGTCGATGCTGACGCGTACCAGGGCGGTGGCGCTCAGCCCGCCGATCAGGGCCGTGCCCTGCCATTCGGGGAAGAGGTCTCCGCCATAGAAGATCATGCCGGAGGGGGAGATCACCGGCGTCCAGTGCATCACCGCATCGGCGAACTCGGGCCGTCCGGTCGGGTCCGGGATGTCCTTGCCGTCATAGTGGCTGCCCCAGCTCACATCCGGCCAGCCATAGTTCTTGCCGGCTTCCGGCCGGTTCAACTCATCCCCGCCCAGCGGCCCCATCTCCGCAACCCAGAGGGCGCCGGTATCGGGATGAATGGCCGCCGCCTCGATGTTGCGGTGACCATAGGACCAGATGGCATCGTCCTTGCCGTCCTCGCCCACGAACGGATTGTCCTGCGGGATGCTGCCGTCCTTGTTCAGGCGCACGATGGTGCCCAGCGTGTTGGACGGGTCCTGGGCGGGGTCGAACTGGAACCGCTCCGCCAAGGCCAGGAAGATGTGTCCGTCCGGCGTGAACGCGATACGGTTGCCGAAATGCTTTGATCCGTCGATCTTCGGCTCCTGTCGGAAGATCACCTCGAAATTCTCGATCCCGCCGTCGGTCAGGGTGCCGCGGCCCAGGGCCGTGCCGGCCTTGCCGCTCTCATCCTGTTCGGCGAAGGACAGATAGATGGTGCGGTTGCTCGCGAACTCCGGATCGATGCCGATATCCATCAGCCCGCCCTGGTCCTTCGCGAACACCTCGGGCGTGCCGTCCAGCGGTTCGGACAGGCTGCCATCGGTGTTCAGGATGCGCAGCCGTCCCGGCTTTTCCGTCACCAGGGCGCGGCCGTCGGGCAGGAAGGCGATGGCCCAGGGTTTCTCCAGCCCGCCCACGACCTCCTCCACCTTGACCGGGCCGGCAGAGGTCATCAGGCTGTCCGTGCCGCTGGGCAGGTTCTGCTCGTCGCCAGGCAGCGTCTGGGTGGTCTGGGCTGCGGCGGGAAGGGCCAGGGCGGCCAGGATGGCGATGGCGGATGCTGTGGAAGCATAGCCCATTGAAGTCCTCCAGGGTCCGGCTGAATCAGCGCCGGGCATGTGGCAGGGCGCACCGCAGGCCGGTGCGGCTACGGCGGTTTTGGCCCCCACAACAGGGCGATGCGGCATGTGTTCCTGTCTTCAGGCATTCGCCAGGACGGCGAGCGCACGGACGCTGTGCAGGGTGCGGGCCGCCACGGGCGTGCCCAGCAGCCGCTCCAGCGGCAGGTTCGTGAAGGGGGAGCGGGCGACATCCTCCCCATAAAGAACGTAAACCTCACGCCCCGACACGCATACAGGCTCCGGCCCGCGATAGGTCTCCAACGTCCGCACCCCGGCCGGATCGGGATCGCCGGCCAGGAAGGTGATCGACACCCGGCTGGGGCTGGCATCGGGCGGGAAGGGGACACGGGCCAGGATGTTGCGCAGCTCCTCGCCCCGGCGCAGGATCACCGCCGGGCGCACGCCCCAGCCCGCCAGCGCCGTATCGGCGACCAGCGCCGCAACCTCCCTCTCCGGGCGCTCGCCAGGATCGAGCAGGAGGTTGTTGCCCTGATAGGCGCGCGCAGCGGCTAGCCCCAGTGCGTCCAGCCGTGCCGCCAAGCCGGCCGCCGGCACCGGAATACGGCCGCTCCGGTCGGGGAAGGGCAGCAGGACGGCAAGCCGCGCCATCTATTGTGCAGGAGCAGGTGAGGTCGCGGCCAACTCGGATTCCGCCCGGCGCAGCAGATCCCGGTCGTCATGGTCCCAGGGATGGAAGCCGGGGCGGTAGAAGGACAGGTAAGGCTTCAGGATGGCAGGAACCAGACCGGGCCGGGCGAACAGGAATTTCAATGTGCGCCACCAGGTTCCGGCGTTGCGGATGCCGTCCTGCTGGTAGAAATCGGCCATGTCGGTCTTGCGGTATTTGATGAAGTTCCAGGTGACCAGCAGCATGACGCGCACCCGGATGCTCCATCGTCTGAAGGCGGAGAGATTGCGGGTGACGTGGAGATAGGTGTCGTAGGCCACGGCCTTGTGCTCCACCTCCTCCAGCGCATGCCAGAGCCAAAGGCGGCGGACCTCGTCGGGCGCGCCTTTCAGATGCCGTGGGTCGGCCAGGATGGCGTGGGCGATGATGGCGGTGAAATGCTCCAGCGCGATCGTCACCGCCAACTGCGCCACCGGGTGCCGGGCGCGGGAGAGATCCAGCCGCGCCTTGGTTCCGGCCTCCATCCGGCTGATGTCGTAGCCATGGTCGGTGACCTGCCGGTTGAAGGCGACATGCTCACGGGTGTGCAGCGCCTCCTGCTTGATGAAGGCGGCGATCTGCTCCTTCAACTCCGGCGGAACCTCATCCTTGAAGTGGCGCACGGATTCGATGAAGAAGCCCTCGCCCTGCGGGAAGGTTACGGACAGGGCGTTGTAGAAGGTGGTCGCCACCGGGTCCCCGCCCAGCCACCAACGCGGGTTCGCAGCTCCGCGGCCGAAGGCGATATTGCGCGGCGTGATGGTCAGGTCGGCAGGGGTCGCGACGCTGGGCGATGCTGCGGGGCTCATGGGCACCTCCTCCAGTCTCAAACTAGCGATCATTGCGGCAACGGGAAACGGCCCGGGCGGATGAACCCCGCCCGGGCCGTCTCAGCACCGGGCCGGCGCGCGAGGGGTCAGCTCGTCATCTCAGCGCGGAGATGCGGGCGGGCGCTGAAGAACAGCGCCGCCGACAGCACAGCGACGCCGCCGGTGACGATCAGGGCCCAGCGCAGCCCGTCGGCAGCGCCCATGCTGCCGGCGAAAGCGTCACTGACCAGACCGACGGAGAGTGGGCCCAGGCCTAGCCCGATCATGTTCACCAGGAACAGCAGCACGGCCACTGCCGTCGCCCGGCTGCGCGGCCGGACCAGCCCCTGCACCGCGGCATAGATCGGCCCATACCAGAGCGAGTTCATCATCACCGGGATGCCCAGCACCAGGATGGAGAGCAGGGTGCTGTCCACCAGCATGGCCTTCAGGAAGAAAGGCACGCCGATAAAAGCGCCGTAGGCCGGGATCGACAGGTAGCCGGCCACGTCTGTGCGCGCGGCACGATCAGCCAGATGCCCGCCCAGATAGGTGCCGGCGGCCCCGAATATGCCGATCATCAGACCGAGCGCCGTGCCCAGGAAGCCGGCAGCTCCCATGGAAAGGCCTGTCGCCGCATCGACCATCGCCGCCAGTTCCGTCAGGCCCTGGCCATGGTTGCGGAAATAGAAGGAGCCGAGGAAGGCCACATGGCCGTAGGCGACGAAGCTGACCAGGGATGCCCCGATGGCGATGCGCCAGAAGGCCTTCTTACCCCGCAACTCCGTGAAGGCGTCGCGTAGATCCGGCGTTTCCACCGGTGCCGAGGCCCGCGCCTGGGTGCGCGGCTCCCTGAGGGTGGCCCAGGCGATGATAGCCAGCAGCAGGCCCGGCAGGCCAGCCACCAGGAAGGCCGTGCGCCAGCCGAACTCGTCGGCGATCAGCCCGCCGAGCGCCATGCCCGCTAACGTGCCCAGCGGGATGCCCAGTGAATAGAAGGCCAGGGCCGAAGCCCGCTTCTCCTTGGGCGTATAGTCTGTGATCAGGGAATGGGCGGGCGGGGTCAGCCCGGCCTCGCCCACCCCGACGCCGATGCGGGCGGCCAGAAGCTGGGCGAAGCTGGCGGCATATCCGCAGGCCACGGTGAACAGGCTCCATACCGCGACCGAGACCGAGATGATGCGGACCCGGTTCTTCCGTTCCGCCAGGCGGGCGATGGGAATGCCCAACACGCTGTAGAACAGGGCGAAGGACAGGCCGGTCAGCATGCCGAGCTGCCAGTCGGCAAGGCCCAGGTCACGCTTGATCGGCTCCGCCAGGATATTGACCACCTGACGGTCCAGGAAATTCAGCGTGTAGAGCCCCAGCAGCAGCCAGGCGGCATAGATGCGGTAGGGCTTGGACACCGGTTCGGCCGTAAAAGGCCGGATATCGGCTTTGGTGAAAACGGTATGTGGCGTCGCACCATCGGCGGCCGCCTGGGTCGAGGTCATGCGCTATCCTCCCTGGTCGCGCCGGCCGCCGGTTATCCGGTCGGCCCATTTTCCCTGAGGCGCCACTGCGGGGCGGATTGTTCCGCTTCTCCGGCCATGACACCCGATCCAGCTGATAGGGTACGTGTAGAGGGTGGTTTGGAAACCCGCTTTGCGAGCTCTCCCCTAAATAGTCGCTTCCCGGCTTTCGAAAATGCGGTTTGTCCTTCAGCGTAGCCCGTGGTTAGGATGACGGCAAGCTTCGATGAAACGGAAGGGAGGAAATCCGCAATGTCCTTGTTCGATCTCGGCGGTAAGACCGCGATCATCACCGGCTCGTCCCGCGGCATCGGCCGCGCGATTGCGGAGCGAATGGCGGAGCAGGGGGCTAGGGTCGTCATCTCGTCCCGCAAGGAGGGGCCGTGCCAGGAGGTGGCGGACGCCATCAATGCCCGCCATGGCGAAAGCCGGGCCATTGCCGTGCCCGCGAACATCTCCGCCAAGGCCGATTTGCAGGCGCTGGTGGGCCGGACCATGGAGGCGTTCGGGCGCGTGGACGTGCTGGTCTGCAACGCCGCCAGCAATCCCTATTACGGTCCCATGTCCGGGATCGAGGACGACCAGTTCCGCAAAATCCTGGAGAATAACGTCATCGCCAACCACTGGCTGATCGGCATGGTGGCGCCGCAGATGATCGAACGGAAGGACGGGGCAATCATCATCGTCAGCTCCATCGGCGGAATGCTGGGCTCGCCCGTCATCGGCGCCTACAACATCTCCAAGGCCGCGGACTTCCAACTGGCCCGCAATCTCGCCGTCGAGTACGGGCCGCACAATGTCCGGGTCAACTGCATCGCCCCCGGCCTGATCAAGACCGACTTCGCCCGCGCTCTGTGGGAAGACCCGAACACGCTGAAGCGGGTCACCGCTACCACGCCTCTGCGCCGCATCGGAATTCCGGACGAGATTGCCGGGGCTGCCGTGTTCCTGGCCAGTGCCGCCGGAACCTACATGACCGGGCAATCCATTGTGGTGGATGGCGGAGTCACGATTGGCCATTGATGAGCGGACCGGCCTTTCCGTCAGGACACCTGTACCGACGGAATAGTCACAGTTTGATATTGGTGCAGTCCGCCGATCTGGAGTAACGAACAAGAGGGAGAAGCGTCCAAAAGGTAAAAAAATGAACGCGAAGGCACTGCCCGCACTTTTGGTTGTGTGTATAATGCTGGTTTCAGGGTGCGGGACTTCAGATGATGAAGTCGCGTACAGATATGAAGGCTCGACCGAGGCCGCTTTGAGCGACAACATCATCGGCCGGCCGCTTGCAGAAGCACGGCAAGCCGCGGGCGGCGCGCCGTCCGTGCAGGAGCAGCTGCCGGACGGAAGCCAGGTGCTGATCTGGACCCGCGCCAACGTGCATCGCGGCCTCGGCGAGGCGGTGTCCTGCCAGGAAAGGATCACGGCGCTGGGCGGCGTGGTCCAAAGCTACAGCCGGATTGGCGACGGCTGCTGATCCCCGAGCGGCGAGACGATAGGGAAGAAATGCCCCGGCGGCCGGCTGTGCTGGCTGCCGGGGCATTCCTCAGACCTTGAATATACCCCGTTTTAGGTACTTGCCCCGGTGTGAACTCGCCGCGATTGTGCGCGCCTTTGGAATTGGGCGATTGCCCGCTCCCGGAGCCGCTCTGTGTTGCATGTTCTTATCGCCGAAGACGAACCGTTGGTACGCGAGATGTTCGCGCAGTACCTGACCCGGGCGGGATACCGCGTCACTCAGGCCGATGATGGCGCCCATGGGTTGGCGCTTATCGAAGACGATCCGGCCGACATCATCATCACCGATTTCAAGATGCCGCGCATGAACGGGGCGGACTTTCTCCGCGCTGCGCGCGCGAGACGCCCCGGCACGCCAGCCGTCGTCATCAGCGCCTTCGGGCATGAGGTCGGGCGGCTGGAAAGCCTCGGCGACGGGGAGACGCGCTTCTGTGGCAAGCCCGTCAGCCCAAAGGTCTTGTGCCATACGGTGGAGGAGCTCCTCAGTCGCCGCTTCGGCCCGGCCGCCGTCCCGGACTGCCGCTGATCACCCCTCATGCCAGAAGCCGGGTGTCCTCCGCGGCTCCCGCCGGTCGGTCCGGCGGTTGAGCGCGGCACGAACCCGGTCGGCCAGTTCGGTGCGGCGGTAGGGCTTGCTCAGCACGTCCATGTACGCTGTCCGCGGCTTGTCTTCCATCGGCTCGTCCGCGTAGCCGGTCGTCAGAAGCACGCGGATATCGGGAAGCCGCTCACGCACCTGCTCCGCCAGCACCAGCCCGTTCATGCCGCCCGGCATGACGAGATCGCTGAACAGCAGGTCAATGCCAAGTTCCCGCTCTACGATCTGCAGCGCCTCTTCCCCACTGCGGGCGGATAGAACGCGGTAGCCCAGCTTGCGGAGATAGGATTCCGCCAGCTGTCTCGTGTCATCATTATCCTCAACCACCAGCACGGTTTCCGCGCCCGCAAGGGGCGGCTGCACGGGCCCCTGCTCCTCCTCCCGCGATGCCTCCGCAGCGCGCTCTGGCGGGGCTACGGGGAAGATCATGCGAACGGATGTGCCGCGGTCCCGTTGACTGGTGATGTCCAGCCGCCCGTGCGACTGCTGCGTGAAGCCATGGACCATGGCAAGGCCCAGGCCGGTGCCCAGGTTCTTGGTTGTGAAGAACGGCTCCGTCGCGCGCTGCAGCACCTCCGGCGGCATGCCTTGGCCTTCATCATGGACGCACAGCACGACATATTCGCCGGGCGGCAGATGGTGGGCCGGCGCATTGCCGTTGAGGTGCAGCCGCGCCGTCGCCACGGTCACCCTGCCGCCGTTCGGCATCGCGTCACGGGCGTTGATGAGCACATTCAGCAGTGCCATCTCCAAATGGACCGGGTCCAGTGTGCAGGAGGGCAGCCCCGGCTTGAGGTCCAGCCGAAGGTCCACCCGGTCGCCAAGCGTCCGGGTCAGCATCTCGCTGAACTCGACGATCAGCGCGTTGAGGTTGACGCGCTTCGGCTCCAGCCGCTGCTTGCGGGCGAAGGTCAGCAATTGCTGCGTCAGCTTGGCGCCCTGCTGGGCGGCGCGATCGGCATTCTCCAGCGCGCGCCGGGCCCGGACGGGGTCGACCGCCAACTCCTCCCCGATGATCTCCAGATTGCCTGTGATGACCTGGAGCAGGTTGTTGAAGTCATGGGCCAGACCGGCGGTTAGCTGGCCGATGGCCTCCATCTTCTGCGCCTGTCGGAAGCTCTGCTCCGAGGTGCGCCGCCGCGTCACATCCATCTGGGAGGAGAAGAAGTAGAGGAGCTTGCCCTGCTGGTCGAAGATCGGGCCGATGAACAGCGCATTCCAGAAGGGTGTACCGTCACGCTTGTAGTTCAGCACGTCGACAGCGATGGCCCGTTGCTCCTGCACGGCTGAGCGGACTTCAGCAATGGTCTGCCGATCCGTCTGCGCGCCCTGCAGGAACCGGCAGTTCCGGCCTAGCACCTCCTCCTCCTCATAGCCGGTCAGGTCCAGAAATGCGCGGTTGACGAAGACGATAGGATCATCGGGAAGATTCGGGTCGGTGACGACCATCGGCATGCGGGTCATCTCGACCGCCGCGAAGAAGACGGTTCCGCGGTCATCCAGCCCGGGACGGCTGATCTGGCTTTTCTGCCAGTGCCGCAGCCCCGGCGCACCCAGGGGAGAATAGCTCTGGCCTTCATGCGCGCCGCCCGCGGGCGTGCCGATGCTCTGGCCCTCACCCTGTACGTCCTTGGATGGCACCTCGACGGGCTTGTCCGCAGGGTTGTGCCTCTTCTGATCCGTCATCCGCGGTTTTCGCCTTTCGCTTCGTTGCCGGAGCGTCAACGCGAAATCAGCCCAGGTGTGCCACTGCGGCTGTCGGCGCTGGCTCTATGTGCCGCAGAAGGTACGGTAAATACCCCCGCCGGGGGGCGGCGGGTCGGCGTAGTGGGCGAAGTCCGCCTGGTCGTCGTAGGGGGCGGAGAGAACGGTGAGCAGCTCCTCGAAGGGGCCGAAATCCTCCCGCTGAACCGCCGCTTCGATCACGGCCTCGACGCGGTGGTTGCGGGGAATGAAGGCGGGGTTGGCGCGCCGCATCGCGGCGCGTCGGCTGGCGGCGTCCTGCGGCTCCTCGGCCAGCCGCTGCCGCCAGCGCCCGGCCCAGCCGTCATAGGCGGCCCCGTCCTCGAACAGGCTGCGCACGGCGGCATCGGCCGCGGAATCAGCGGCGGCATCGCCGAGGCGGCGGAAGGTCAAGGTGAAGTCCGCCTTGTTGGCGGCCATGCGCTCCAGCAGGTCCTGCGCCAGGGCGCGGTCCTCCTCACGCTCCTCCGCCAGCCCCAGCTTGCGACGGAGCCCGCCGAGATAGGCGGTGTTGAAGCGGTCGGCGAAGCTGGTCAGCGCCTCGTTCGCCTGCGCGATGGCCTCATCCTCATCATCGCTGAACAGACCCAGCAGGCACTCTGCCAGCCGCGCCAGGTTCCATTGGGCGATGCCGGGCTGATTGCCATAGGCGTAGCGGCCGTGCCGGTCGATGGAGCTGAAGACCTGGGTGGGATTGTAGGTGTCGATGAATGCGCAGGGGCCGTAATCGATGGTCTCGCCCGAGATCGACATGTTGTCGGTGTTCATGACCCCGTGGATGAAGCCGACCTGGAGCCACTGCGCCACCAACTGCGCCTGCCGGGCGACGACGCCCTCCAGAAAGGCGCGATAGGGCTGCGAAGCCGCGGCCGCATCCGGATAATGGCGGGCGATGGCGTAGTCGGCTAGCCGGCGCACCGCCTCCACATCGCCGCGGGCAGCGAAATACTGGAAGCTGCCGATCCGGATATGACTGGCGGCGATACGGGTCAGCACAGCGCCCGGCAGGCTGGTCTCCCGCTCCACGACCTCCCCCGTGGTCGCGGCGGCGAGCGCGCGGGTGGTCGGGATGCCGAGCGCCGCCATGGCCTCGCTGACCAGATACTCGCGCAGCACCGGCCCCAGCGCCGCCCTCCCGTCGCCGCCGCGGGAGAAGGGCGTGCGGCCGGAGCCCTTGAGCTGGATATCGCGCCGCTGCCCGTCCGGGGCCACCACCTCTCCCAGCAGGATCGCCCGCCCGTCGCCGAGCTGGGGCACGAACCCGCCGAACTGATGGCCGGCATAGGCCAGGGCAATCGGCTCGGCGCCTTCGGGGATGCGGTTGCCGGCGAAGATTTCCGCCGCTTCCGGCCCCGACAGCGCCTCGGGGTCGAGCCCCAACTGCCGGGCCAGATCGTGGTTCAACTTGATCAGCCGGGGGGCGGAGACGCGCGTGGGCTGGACGCGGGCGAAGAATTGGTCCGGCAGCCGGGCATAGCTGTTGTCGAACGGGATATGAACCGTCATCACTGTCCCCTTATTGGGCAAGACCTTGTCAACAGCCGTCGGGCCGCGATGATGCGGTCTTGGGGAACAGGATGTGCCGGAACGGGTCCGGTCAGCGCAACACCCCCATGAACAACGGCTTCGCCAACAGGTCGGGGGCCGTGTCGCAGGTGGCGTCGGGGGCCCAGCGTTCAAGGTTGGCGGCAAGGTTGACCATGCCGTTGACCAGCCGGCCGGCAATGAACGGGTCCACCGGGCGCACGCTGCCGTCTTTCAGCCCATCCACCACCCAGGTGGCATAACGCTCCGCCAGCCGGCCCATCGTATCCTCAAGGTCGGGGCGGATCGCCTCCGGCACGGCATTCAGGGCGGTGTAGCGCAGCAGCGGACCGCGGCTGGAAAGCTGGTGCCGCACCAGCGTGTCGGCGGCGGTGCAGAGCCGGGTCCAGGCGCTGCCCTCCGCCTTCGCGGCGGCCCGCTGGACCCGGCGGATCACGTCGAAGCTGCGCTGGAAACAGGCGGCGACCAGATCGTCCTTTGTGTCGTTGTGGTGGTAGAAAGCGCCCTTGGTCACGCTGAGGCGTGAGGAAATCTTCTCCACCGACGCCCCGTGATAGCCCTGCTCATTGATGAGCTGGGTGGCGGCGCGCAGGAAGGCGTCGCGCGTATCCTCCGCCGGCGGCTCCAGCTCCGCCAATGCGCCGGGCGCCCAGGAAGCTCCGGCCGCCCCCATGCCGCCGATCAGGATGTCGGCCATGCGCGCCGCCGCCGGGGCGTAATCCTCCACCTCGTAGCGACGGACCCATTGGCGCGCCTCCAGCACCAGGGAGAAGACCAGATGCGTTCGGGAATTCTGCTCCGTCCGCGACAGCCCGCTCTGGCCCCAGAGCAAGGCGCGGGTGCGCCGGAACAGGGCGTTGAAGGCGGCGAATACCTCCTCCGCCATCGGCCCGGTCAGGGCGCGGATGTCGTAGAAGCTGATCGGTTCCGGCATCTCGCCGGTATCGACCGCCGCGGCGGCGGAGAAATAGAGCTGCAGCATACGCTCCAGCCGCGCCTCCGCGCCGGCCTCCCGCTCCGCCTCCTCCAGCATGGCATTGATCTGGGCCATGGCGCGCAGATAGCAGGCGGCCGCCAGCTCCTCCTTGCGCTTGTAATAGTAGGTGACGCTGGTGGTGCTCAGCCCCACGCTCTCCGCCACGTCGGACAGGGTGGCGCCCTTCAGGCCCTTGCGGTTGAACAGGCGCGCCGCGGCATTCAGGATCAGTTCCTGCTTCTTCTGGAACCGGCGGGTCTGGACCGGCGGGGCCGGTACGGCGGGGGGTGGGGCGATTGTCACGTCTGCCGTTCTGGTTTCTTATTTTGAAGAGGCGGTTTGCGGTTCTCTGCTGCTCAAGCTACCCGCACTTCGGGCAGACCGCAAGGTTCCAGGACTACATCGGTCAGGCATACTGGATTTTCGAAGATACGGTTTGAACAGGCGCAAAGCGGTGCTAGGCTGTGGGCAGACAGACATCTTCCCGGCGCTCAGCCGTTCGAACCAGCAGGACCGCCATGGACTTCTCCCTCTCCGACCGTCAGCGTGAATACCGCGACCGGGTGCGCGCCTTCATGGATGCGCATATCTACCCGAATGTCGAGACCTACAACAGGCAGCTCGACGGATTCGGCCAGGACCGCTGGCAGGTCATCCCGATCATCGAGGAGCTGAAGCCCAGGGCGCGCGAGGCTGGCCTGTGGAACCTGTTCCTGCCCCCGTCGGAGCACGATACCGATGCCTATCACGGGGCCGGGCTGACCAATCTGGAATATGCGCTCTGCGCCGAGGAGATGGGCCGGGTCGGCTGGGCGTCGGAAGTGTTCAACTGCTCCGCTCCCGATACCGGCAACATGGAGGTGCTGCACCGCTACGGCACCCCGGCGCAGAAGGAGCAGTGGCTGCGCCCGCTGCTGCGGGGGGAAATCCGCTCCGCCTTCCTGATGACCGAACCGCAGGTGGCGTCCTCCGACGCCACCAACATCGAGACGTCGATCCGGCGGGACGGCGACTCCTATGTCGTCAACGGCCGGAAATGGTGGTCGTCGGGAGCCGGGGACCCGCGCTGCAAGGTCGCCATTGTCATGGGCAAGACCGATCCCACTGCCGCCCGGCACGCCCAGCAGTCCCAGATCCTGGTGCCGCTGGACGCCCCTGGCGTGACCATCAAGCGCATGCTGCCCGTCTTCGGTTATGACGACGCCCCGCACGGCCATGCCGAGATCGTGCTGGAGGATGTGCGGGTACCGGCGGAGAACCTGATCCTGGGCGAGGGGCGCGGTTTCGAGATCGCGCAGGGCCGCCTCGGCCCCGGCCGCATCCACCACTGCATGCGCACCCTGGGCGCCGCGGAATCGGCGCTGGAAGCCATGGTGAAGCGGCTGCTGACCCGTGAGGCCTTCGGCAAGCGCGTCGCCGAGCATTCGGTGTGGGAGCAGCGGGTGGCCGAGGCCCGCATCGACATCGAAATGGCGCGCCTGCTCTGCCTCAAGGCCGCAGACATGATGGACAAGGTCGGCAATAAGGTGGCCCGGCTGGAGATCGCCATGATCAAGGTGGCGAGCCCGCGCATCGCGCTTAAGGTGATCGACGACGCCATCCAGGCCCATGGCGGCGCCGGTGTCTCCGACGATTTCAACCTTGCCAAGGCCTATGCCCATGTCCGCACGCTGCGCCTGGCCGATGGCCCGGACGAGGTGCACAACCGCAGCATTGCCCGGCTTGAATACGCCAAATACACGAACCGGGCGCACTGACCGGCGTTGCGCCGGGGCGGGTTGATCCCACCCCGGCCCGCCCCGGCCTGCGTGCAGGGTTCTACTGGCGGGTTCCCTGCAGCAGCGCGGTGACGAATGCCGTTTTGGACGGTGCATGCACTGCCAGAAGCTTTTCCAGCCGGGCGCGGATCGCCTCCGCCTCCGCTCCGCTGCGGCGCTCCAGCGCATGCAGCGTGTCGAACTTCTCCGCAGCGGCCAGCCCGGCCGCTTCCGCCTTGAACCGCTTGCCGACAGCTGCGTAATCCTGGGCGGCTTCGGCGATGGCGGACCTGATCGCCCCCTCGTCGAAGCTCGTCCGGATGTCCGGCAGGTCGAAGCGGTAGCGGCCATCCTGCGGGACCATGTTTTCGTATGTCATGCGGAACATCTCATAGTCGGGAACGGCCTTTTCCCAGTTGGCTGTCAAGGCCGGAAGCTCGTAGCGCCAGCCATGTCCCCAGACGGCATATTCCTCCGCCGGCAGCCCCTGGCCCACCAGCCTGGTCAGCAGTAGATCGTAGGCGAGCTGCGCCTCGAACAGGCGGCGCAACGCCGGTTCGTACTGTGCGCGGTTGAAAGCAAGGTCCTCCTCGGTGACCGGGGCGAATTCCGGCTCCGGCGGTGCGGCCGCCTGCTCGGCCTGCGCCTGCTCCAGCCCGGTCACCATCATGGCGATCTGCGCCTCGTTCAGCATGCCGAGCTGCTGCTCAAGCTGGGGACGCGCCAGCGGCCGGAGATCCGGCTCCATGGCGGCCAGCATGCGCTCCAATGCCGCTTGCTGATAGGGCTTCAGGGCCGCCTGCGCCGCACCGGGCAGCAGCAGGGAAAGGCAGAGGGCGGCGGCGGAAAGGTGAAGGCGGCGCATGGCATCCTAGTCCTGGAACGATGGGGCGGGCCTGTTGTGCCCGCATGCCATGTCCGTCGGATTGCGCCTCTGTTTCAGGCCGATGTCATCGGTCCGTCCTGCGCCAGTACGGCATCTGCCAGGATGGCGGGGCCGAAGCGCACCGGGTCGGTGGCCGGCAGGTCGGTCTCTGCCGTGGCCCGGGCGATTTCGGCCCGCGCCGCCGCCTCGTCCAAATGGTGGGTGTTCAGGCTGACGGCCACGATGCGCGCGGTCCTGTTGGTGACCCGCGCCGCCACCTCATGCGCCGCGATGGTCTCGGCCAGACCCGGCACAGCGAAATGGGGCAGGCCGCGCATATGGGGGCGGCGCGGCTCGTGGCAGAGGATCATGGCATCCGGCTGGCTGCCATGGACCAAAGCGGTTGTGACCCCGGCATAGCTGGGGTGGAGCACGCTGGCCTGCCCCTCCACCACGTCCCAATGGTCGGGATCGTTGGCGGGACACAGCGCCTCCACGGCGCCGGCCACGAAGTCGCTGACCACCGCGTCCACCGACACGCCGCTGCCGGCGATCAGGATGCCGGTCTGGCCGGTGGCGCGGAAATCTACGTTGCAGCCGCGCCGCTTCATCTCCGCAGCCACGGACAGGGCGGTGAACATCTTGCCGACCGAGCAGTCGGTGCCCACCGTCAGCAGCCGCTTGCCTGGCCGCCTGAGGCCGGTGGCGATGGCGAACTCGCTCCGCGGATGCCGGACGTCGTGAATGGTCCGTCCGTTCGCTTCCGCTGCCCGTGCCAGCTCAGGGATCGCGGCCAGCCGTTCATGCAGGCCGCTGGCCAGATCGTAGCCAAGCTCCAGCGCCTCCTGCATCAGCGCCATCCAGGCCGGGTCGGTCCGTCCGCCGCGGTTGGCCACGCCCACCAGCAGGGTGCGGGCGCCGCGCTCCAGGCCCTGGCGCAGATCCAGGTCCGGCAGGTCCAGATCCACGGTGCAGCCCGGCAGCCGCATCTGACCCACGCAGGCCTCCGGCCGCCAGTGCCGCACCCCGATGGCCGTTTTGGCGGTCAATGGATCGGATGCGCTGCCGATGAACAGCAGATAGGGCAAGGCGATGGTGGGGATCGCCATGGAGGTAACTCCTTGCGATTCAGCCCTTCATCAAGCCGCAATGCGGGCAGCCTGCCAACCCTGCCGGAGGTGGCAGCCCGCGTGCGTTTATTCCGGCTTCTCCGACCGGGGCTTGCGGGCGCTCGACAGGCCGCCGATGCTGGATTCCAGGCGCGCCCGCTCCTCCGGCGACAGGTCGGCGGGGGAAATGCTGCGCATGGGCTGCGGGTCCGCGGGGTGCCAGTTCCATTCCCATGGGCCGACCTTCTGGGTGGACCGCCTCTTCGGCTTCTGCTCGGCGGTCTGTTCGGCCTTCTGCTCGGGATTGGGATCTTGCTTCGGACCGTCCTGTTCCACGCTGACTGCTCCTGACACTACGGAACGCTGCCCCAGATCGCGGGCGGCACCCAGGTTCAACCGTCAGGACGTGGAAGGATTGCGGCGGCGGTCAGACCGTCAGCGTATTGCGGCCGAGCTGTTTGGAGCGGTAGAGCTTGGAATCGGCCAGCCGGATCATCTCCCGCGGGTCGGCCATGCCGGGCGAGAAACCGGTCAGCCCGCCGCTCACCGTCACCACCTGATGGGCGCTGCCTTCATGGCGCAGGCCAAGATCCTGGGCGGCCTTGACGATGCGATGGGCGACAGGGCGGGCGGCGCGCTCATCCACGTCGTTCAGGATCACCGCGATCTCCTCCCCGCCGACTCGGTAGACGCGGTCCCCGCCTCGGACCAGCGCGATGAAGCACTGGACGACCCCGCGCAGCACATTGTCGCCGGCATCGTGCCCATAGATATCGTTGTAGCGCTTGAAATGGTCCACGTCGCACAGCAGCAGCGAGAAGTGGCCCCCGCCTTCCTTCGCCCGCTCGAACGCCAGTGCTAGATCCTGGTCGAAGGCGCGGCGGTTGAAGGCGCCGGTCAGCCCGTCCTTCAGGCTCAACTCCGACAGGCGGGCATTCGCCGCCTCCAGCGCCTGCGTGCGGGCGGAGACGAGCGATTCAAGCTTCTGGCTGCCGTCGCGCACCCGCACCGTCATCTCCCGGAAGGACCGGGCCAGGAGCCCGATCTCCGACGGGTCGCCGACAGGCAGGGGGAAGCGGCCATCGGCAATGCTGTCATAGTCGCCCGCCGCCATACGCTCGCACGCCGTCTCCAGCGCGGCGATCGGATGGGCAACGCGACCGCGCAGCACGAGAAAGACGATGGCGATCAGCAGGGCGAACAGGGCAAGGGAGATCACCACGATGGCGCTGGCCGCCTGATGCGCCGTGGCTGCCACCAGATGCTTCGGGTAAATGGCGGCATAGGTCCAATCCGGCCCGTCGATCCGGGTGATGGCGACCCAGGCCTCCCGGTCCTTGTCGCTGACCACGCGCACGGCCCCGTTTCCCTGCGGCGGCTCGGCGGTGACCTGCTCGTAGATCCAGCTCACCCCCGGATTGCCCAGCTTGGCGACCGGCACGGTGCCCAGGGCCTGCTTGTCGCTGCTCAGCAGGTCGGGGCCGGCGACAAGGTGTCCATCGCCGGTGATGACCAGATTGACCGCCCCGTCCAGGCGGCTGCGGATCAGCTGCTCCACCAGATCGGTCAGTGTGATGTCGAAGCTGGTATTGGCCAGATGCCGCCCATCCGCATCAATGGGAAGCTGGTAGGTGACAGTCCAGCTTCCGGCAGTCTCATCGTAATAGAGCGGGGTCCAGACCGGCCTGCGGTCGGGATTATGAGCCACCAGCGTCGCCATCAGCGTGGTGAAATCGGTCATCCGAAGATCGGCCCGCGCCTTGAGCCCCCATGGCTCCGCCGGCCAGTGGATGATCAGCGCATTCTCCGGCAGGGAGACATGGAAATTGGTGAAGCGGGGCAGCCAGCCCGGCCCGTACTGGCTTACCAGCTTGGTGATCAGCACCAGCCGCCGCCGCAACTCCGCATCGAACGTGACGACATTGTTGCCGACGAAGCCGCTGGTGCCGGCCTGGGGCAGGCCATCCTCCCCGGCACGGCCGGTGAAGAAGTCTTCCCGCAACCGGGTGGCGCCCTCGCTGTCGCGGGCGAACCAGTCATCGAATGGCGGATCGGGCAGGACGGTCGGATCGGCGTAGAGGGTGAGGAAGCGGTCGCGCCATGCGGCGGCATTCTCCTCCGCCAGCCGGAAAATTTCCGCTTCCCGCTCCGCCTGCTCCACAAGCTGTGCCGTCAGAAGGCTCAGCGCCTCAGCTTCCTCCCGGCGGTAGACATACTCATAGCCAAGCGCCGTAATGCCCAGCACCACCGGCACCGCCCAGAGCGTCAGCCGCCAAGCCACCTCGGCAAGAAGGGAACGGCTGGGGGATGGGGAAGGCATGGTGGCATACGACCGTAAGCAGTAGCCAGACCTGCATAGCCCTGGATCGCTTCGTAATCAACGTTTCCGCGTCATGACCGTGCAGCTGCTGCGAAGGTCACAGCCTGTCCACAGCGCATCTTGGGGAAAACGGGGAAGGAACATACTAGACCTTGATCGGGTTACGCCACTTTGCCACGGTGGGGCAGCACCGCGCCGGAGAGTTTCGCATGCGCTTCATCCATTCTGCCGACATCCATCTGGACAGCCCGCTCTCAGGGCTGCGCGCCAAGGCGGGTGCGCGGGGGGATGAGCTGGCGGGGGCCACCCGCACCGCCTTCACCCGGATGGTGGACTATGCGGTGGAGCAGCGGGTCGATCTGGTACTGATCGCGGGCGACCTCTATGACGGCGACTGGCGGGACTTCACCACCGGCCTGTTCTTCGTGGACGCCATGGCGCGATTGTGCCGGGCCGGGATCCGGGTGGGGCTCATCAAGGGCAACCACGATGCCGAAAACCTGATGACCCGGAACCTCCGCCTACCGGAGAACGTGCATCTCTTCTCCTCCCGCAAGGCGGAAAGCTGGGTGCTGGAGAATCTGGGCGTGGCGGTGCATGGACGCAGCTTTCCCAGCCGGGCGGTGACGGAGAACTATGCGGCCTCATATCCCGCGCCGCAGGCCGGGCTGCTGAACATCGGAATGCTGCACACCGCCGCCGACGGCCAGTACGGCCACGCGCCCTATGCCCCCTGCACGATCGCCGACATGGCGGTGAAGGGCTATGACTACTGGGCGCTGGGCCACATCCACAAGCGCATGGTGCTGAGCCAGGACCCCTGGATCGTCTTCCCGGGAAATCTTCAGGGCCGCCATGCCAATGAGACCGGCGCCAAGGGCTTCAGCCTGGTTACAGCGGAGGGCGGGCGCATCCGGTCGGTGGAGCATGTGCCCATGGATGCGGTGCGCTGGGAACAGGCAGCCTGCGACCTCACCGGTGTTGCCGACCAGGACGCCGCTTGGGACCGGGTGCGCGCCACGTTGGACCGGGCCGTGGAAGCGGCGGAGGGCCGGACCCTGGCCCTGCGGCTGCGCCTGACCGGAACCACGGCGGCTCACCGGGCGCTGGCCGGAAATCCCGACCGCACGGCGGCGGAGTGCGAGGCTCTGGCCGCCCAGGCCGGCGGCGATATCTGGATCGAGCAGGTGCGGGTGGAAACCAGTGACGCCGTCAGCCCGGCCGCCCTGGACGGGGACGCGCTGGGCAGCCTGTTGCGCACGATCGAGGATATCGGCAGCGACCCCGCCGAGCGGGAGGAAATCCGCGCCATGCTGGAAAAGGGTCTCGCCAAGATGCCGCCGGCCGTGCGGGAAGAGGCGGAGCTTGATGCCCTGGACGGCGATCTGCTGGACAGGGTCCTGGCCGATGCGCAGGCCATGCTGATGGACCGGCTGCTGGGGGAGGA
Source organism: Indioceanicola profundi (assembly GCF_003568845.1). NCBI lineage: Bacteria > Pseudomonadati > Pseudomonadota > Alphaproteobacteria > Rhodospirillales > Azospirillaceae > Indioceanicola > Indioceanicola profundi. Next base: position 226,469 of record NZ_CP030127.1, read on the forward strand.
TGGCCGATGAAGTTCGACCGGCTGGAGCTGGAGCGGTTCGGCATCTTCGACGGCCATGCGCTGGACCTGTCGGATGGCGAGGTGCGGCTGCATGTGGTGCACGCGCCGAACGAGGGCGGCAAGTCAACGGCGCTGGCCGCCATCTGCGACCTGCTGTTCGGCATCCCCGCGCGCACCCCGTATAATTTCAAGCACAGCTACGACCGGCTGCGCCTGGGGGCCGCCATCACCAATACGGCCGGGGAGAAGCTGAGCTTCAAGCGGCGTAAGGGAACCGCCAACACGCTGCTGACGCCGGACGAGGCGGCTCTTCCCGACAGTGTTCTTGCGCGGTTCCTGGGCGGCATCGACCGGGAGGGGTTCGAGCGCATGTTCGCGCTGGACCATCTGCGCCTGCGCAAGGGCGGGGACGCCATGCTGGCGGCCGGCGGCGACCTCGCCCGCTCCCTGTTCGAGGCCGGCAGCGGACTGGCCGGCTTGGCCGGCATCGTGGCGGGGCTGGAGAAGGAGGCGGATGCTATCGGTGCGCTGGACCAGCGTCGCTCCGCCGCCAAGCCCTATTGGGCGGCAGAGGGAGCCTGGACGGAGGCACAGGAGCGTATCCGCAAGCAGGCGCTGAAGGCGGAGGAATGGGCGGCTGCCAGCGGCGCCGTCCAGGCGGCGGAGGAGCGCCGGCAGGCACTGAATGGTGAATTGGCCGCCCTCAACCGCCGGCGCAGCAAGCTGGAGCGCATTCGCCGCATCCAGCCCATTCTGCGCCGGCTGGACGATGCGGCGACGGCGCTGGCCGCCTTGGCCGCCGCCCCCGATTTGCCCGACGGGTTCGAGGAGCGCTGGCGCGACGCCCTCCAGCTCCGCCATGTGGCGGCAGAGGAGGTGCGTCGGGCTTCCGAGATGCTGACGGTGCTGGAGCAGGCCGGGGCCGACCTCGGCGATCCCGGTCCCTGGCCGCTCCTGGCTGGGGAGATCGAGGCGCTGGTCACCGACCTTGGCGATTTCCGCACCAAGCTGGCGGACCATCCCAAGCTGGGCCGCGACATCGCTTTGGCGGAGGAACGCATTGCCGATCAGCTCCGCGAGCTGGGGCTGGAGGTGCGATCCGGCAGCGTGGAACCGATGCTGCCCGCCCGCCCCGTCATCGCCCGCATCCGCGAACATATCCAACTCCGCGCCCGCATCGACGCCCAAAGGGAAAGCGCGGAGAAGGAGTTGGCCGAGGCCGAGGAGGCCCTGCGGAGCAAGGAACAGGCGCTCCAGGCGTTGAGCAATCCGGCGGACCCAGCCATATCACGGGCAGCACTGGACCAGGCCGGCGATGCACGCGACCTGATCGTGCGGCTGAAGCAGGGCGAGCTGCGGCTGGAGGAGGCGCAACGCGACCTCGCCCTGGCACTGGACCAGCTGGGCCGCTGGGCCGGCACGGCGCAGGAGCTTGCGCGCGTGCCGGTGCCCAGCGCTGCCTTGGTGGCGGAGCATGAGCGGCAGGCGGAGGCGCGCGCCGCCGAACGCGCCCGCTGGATCGAGGAGACCGACAAGCTGGCAGCCGAGCTGCGCCGGGTAGAATCGGAGTTGGCCGGGCTGCAGGCAGCCGGCACGGTGCCGACGCCCGATGCCGTGCGTGCCGCCCGCGCCCGCCGGGACGAGGCCTGGGCGGGGCTGCGCCGCCTGCATGCGGAAGGGCTGCTGCCCAACCCTGCGCAGGATGCGGAGTTCGAGGCAGCCCTGCGCGAGGCGGACGAGCTGGCCGACCGCGTGGCGGTGGAAGCCAAGCGCATCGCGGACTTCGCCAAGCTCACCGCGGCCAGGGTGCAGGCGCAGGCGGATGCAGCCGAAGTGGCGCGGCGGCTCACCGATCTGGATCGGCAGTCGGCCGAGGCCAAGGCCGATTGGCAGGCGCTGTGGAGCGCCAGCGGCGTGCTGCCCGGCCGGCCGGGGGAAATGCGGGACTGGCTGGCCCGGCGCGACGAGGTGCTGCGCCGCCTGGATGTCGCCGGCCGTGCGGCTGCCTGGCTGGCGGAGGTGCGGGCGGAGGAGGAGGTCGTGCGCGGCCACCTGCTGCGCGCGGCGGAAGCGCTGGGGCTGGATTGGGCGGATGGGTTGGATACGGCCAGCTTGCGCGACCGGGTGCGCACCGCCTTCCAGGCCGCCGAACAGGTCTGGACGGACTTCCGCACCCTGCGGTCGGGGGCGGAGGAATGCCGCGCCGTTGTGGCCGCACGCAGGCGTGAGCTGGAGACGGTGCGCGCCAAGGTCGCCGCCTGGATGCGGGACTGGGCCGTGGACATGCCGCTGATCGGCCTGACCCAACAGGCCGGCCCCGGTGCGGCGGAAGCGGCGCTGGGCGTGTGGGAGCAGATCGGCAAGACGCTGGGCGATGTCGCCCAGCGGCGGCACCGGCGCGACGGCATCGCCAAGGACCTGGAAAGCTATCGTACCCGGCTGGCGCAGTTGCTGGACCGGCTGGGACCGGCGGCCGATGGCCTGGATCGTGCCGCCGACCCGTTGGAGCTGGTGCCGGCCCTGGCCCGGCGCAGGGCGGAGGCGCATACCGCCGCGACCCGGATTGAGGAGCATGCGCGCCAGCTTGCCCGCGCCCGCCAGACCCGGGAGGCCGCGCAGGACAAGCTCGCAGCGGAGGAGGCCGTCTTGGCCGCACTCCGCTCCGCCCACGATCTGGACTCCGATGCCGACGTCCCCGCTCTGGCCCGGCTGGCGCTGGAGCGCGCGCGGCTGGCAGCCCAGGCGGAAGAGGCGCGGCAGGACCTGATCGGCCATGGCGACGGTCTGGACGACCAGGAACTGCGGGCGGAGGTGCAGGAGATCGATCCGGACGATCTCGCCGCCGAAATGATGACGCTGGAGGAGGATTCTGCCCGGCTGCACGCCGCGCTTCAGGAGGCCGCAAGCGCGGTTACGGCTGCGCAGACGGAGCTGAAGGCGCTGGAGGCGCGGGACGGCATCCGCGGGGCAGCCCAGGATGCCGCCAACGCCGCCCGCACCATGGGGCAGCATGCGGCCACCTGGATACGGATGAAAGCCGCCTGCCACATCCTGTCCCGTGCCGTGGAGCGGTACCGCGCCGCCAACGAGCATCCCATGATCCGCCGCGCCAGCGCCCTGTTCGGCCTGATGGCGGGGACCGGCGATAATCCTGTGGTGCGGCTGTCAGTGGACTATGCCGATGCCGACCATCCGGTGGTGGTGGGCATCCGCCGGGATGAGAGCCATTGCCCCGTGGAGGGGATGAGCGAGGGAACCCGCGACCAGCTCTATCTCGCGCTCCGCATCGCGGCGGTGGAGCGGGCGATCGAAGCCGGGGAGCCGCTACCCTTCATCGCGGACGACCTCTTCATCACCTCGGACGAGCGGCGGACGGAGGCCGGCCTGCGGGCGCTGGCCGATCTGGGGCGGTCGACACAGGTGCTGCTGTTCACCCACCACGAATATGTGGCGGAGGCGGCGCGGCGCATCCTGCCGGCGGGTGCGGTCCGAATCCATAATCTGGCACAGGCGGAAGCGGAGCCGGTGCCGGCCTGAGCCGGCGCCGCTCCATTCCGGCGCGGGATCACTGGGGCGGGGCGCCCGGCGGCACGGCCCCGGTCTGGCCGTAGCGGCTTTCCGCGTCCGCCATCATCCGGCGGCCATCGCGGATCAGCTCCTCGCCCTCATCCACATTCTCGCGGCCATCTTCGAGTTGCTCCCGGCCCTTGGCGACCAGCTTCTCGCCCTCACGGACCTTCTCCGCACCTTGGGACCAGGTCTGGCCGATCTCCTCCAGCCCGGCGCCCTGGTTCTGGAGCCGCTCGCCAAAGGTGGGCGGATCGTCGCTGGCACAGGCGGACAGGGCCAGTCCCGCTGCAAGGATAGTGGATGCGGTGAACAGGCTCTTCATGCCTCAAGGTCCTCTTGTCTGGTCCAGATCATGTAATTCGCCGCCGGCTAGGAATATTCGCACTTTCTTATCTGCGAACAGGCCGGCCCGACTACGTAAGTGGTGCCAACAAGAAAGCCGTTGTTTTGCTCCAAAAAAAAGTCGCCGCGGCGGTTTTCACCCCGCCGCGGCGCATCGTTGGGGCAAGTTCCTCCCGGTTTAGACCGACAGGCCCTTGGACAGGGGCAGCACGGTCACGGTCTGCCCGTTCAGGGCGCGCATCGCATTTGCGACGGCGGGGCCGACAGGCGGAACGCCGGGCTCGCCGATGCCGCTGGGGTGGTTGTCGGAGGGGACGATATGCACTTCCACCACCGGCATGTCCTCGATCCGGAGCGGCGTGTAGCTGTCATAGTTGGTCTGGACCGGACGACCATCCTCCAAGGTGAGCTCCTCCCGCAGGATGGCGCCGAGGCCGAAGCCGACGCCGCCTTCCATCTGGGCGCGGATGATGTCGGGGTTGATGGCGATGCCGCAATCCACTGCCGCGACCACCTTGTGGACCTTGGGCAGACCGCCTTCCATGGAGATTTCGGCCACCTGGGCGACCACGCTGCCGAAGCTCTCATGCAGGGCAATGCCGCGGGCACGGCCCTCCGGCAGCTTGCCACCCCAGCCGGCCTTCTCCGCCGCCAGGTTCAGCACGGTCAGATGACGCGGATGGTCCTTCAGCAGACTACGGCGCAGCTCCACCGGGTCCTTTCCGGTCTCCGCCGCTACCATGTCCAGCATGGTTTCCATCACATAGGCGGTATGGGTGTGCCCGACGGAACGCCACCATAGCACCGGCACGCCGACCTCGGTTGCCGTGGCCTCGACCTTCATGGCCGGAATGGCGTAGCGGGTGTCGGACACTCCCTCCACCATGGTCTGGTCCACGCCGGGACCGGCGAAGGGCGTGCCGGCCATGATGGACTGGCCGACCACATGGTGGGTCCAGCCGGCGATGCCGCCATCCTTGTCCAGCCCGACCTTGACGGCATGCACCGTCAACGGACGGTAGCGCCCGCCGGTCATGTCGTCCTCGCGGGTCCACTGCACCTTGACCGGGGCCTTCCAGCCGATGGCCTTGGCCGTCTCCACCGCCTCGACGATGATGTCGGCGTCGAACACCGCGCGCCGGCCGAAACCGCCGCCGGTCTTCATGACATGCATCCGCACCTTGTCGGGGGAAAGACCCGCGACCTTGGCCGCGGCCTGCTGATAGACATCCGGGGCCTGATGCCCGCCCCAGACCTCCAGCACCCCGTCCTGCATGCGGGCGACGGCGTCCAGCGGCTCGATTGCGGCGTGGGCCAGATATGGGAACTCGAAGGTCGCGGTCAGGGTTTTGGCGGCCCCCTTCATTGCGGCGGCGGCATCGCCGCGCTCCACCGCCACCTGGGCGCCGGGCTTGGCCGCGATCTCCTTGTATCGCGCCATCAGCTCGGCGCTGCCGCGCTTCTCCGCCGCGGACAGGTCCCATTCCACCTTCAGTGCCTCGCGGCCCTGGATGGCGGCCCAGGTGTTCTTCGCCACGACGGCGACGCCGCGGGAGATCGGCACCACATCGACCACGCCGGCCACCTGCCGGGCGGCCTTGTCGTCGATGCTCTTCACCTTGCCGCCGAACAGCGGCGGGTGGGCCACCACGGCGGTGAGCTGGCCGGGCAGGCGCACATCGATGGTGAAATCCTGCTTGCCGGTGGATTTGGCGCGGCTGTCGAAGCGGCGAACCTGCTCGCTGCCGATCTGGGTCCACTGGTCGCGGGTCTTCAGCACCACGTCGGCCGGCATGGGCTGGCTGGCCGCCTCATCTGCGAAGTCGCCCAGCGTGACGCTCTTGCCCGAGGCGTGGACCAAGCGGCCCTTCTCCACGGTGATCTCGGAGGCCGGAACCTTCCAGGCCTCGGCGGCGGCGTTCACCAGCATGGTGCGCGCGATGGCGCCGGCCTGACGATAGCGGTCCCAGGACGACATCATGGCGGTCGAACCGCCGGTGAGCTGGAGGGCGCCGCCCATGGCCAGATTGCCATAGGTCTTCGGATCGCCTGCCGCACCTTCGATCTTCAACTGGGACCAGTCGGCGCCCAGCTCCTCCACCACCAGCGTGGCGACGCCGTGGAACACGCCCTGTCCCATATCCATGTGCGCGACCTTGACGGTCACGGTATTGTCCGGGGCGATGTTGATGTAGGAGCCGAACGGGTTGACCGGGGCGGGGGCCGGGGCAGCGCCCTCGGCCGCCAGTGAGGGCAGGGCATTCAGGCCGATGGTAAGGCCGGCGCCGGCTGCGGCGGCGCCCAGCAGGAAACCGCGGCGGCTGGGGCGGGCATCGGCGAGCGGGGCGGAGAGGTGACGGGCGTAGCGCATCATCGGGTGCATGGTCGTTCTCCCCTCAGGCCAGCTTGGTCGCGGCGGACTTGATGCCGGCGCGGATGCGCTGATAGGTGGCGCACCGGCACAGATTGCCGGACATCGCGGCGTCGATATCCTCGTCCGTGGGCTTCTTGTTTTCGGTCAGCAGCGCCACGGCGGACATCACCTGGCCGGACTGGCAGTAGCCGCACTGGGGCACATCCAGCTCCGTCCAGGCGGCCTGAACCGCCTCCGCCACCGGGCCGGCGACGCCCTCGATGGTGGTGACGGCGACACCCTCGGCGGCGGAAACCGGGGTGACGCAGGAGCGGGTCGGCACACCGTCCAGATGCACGGTGCAGGCGCCGCACTGGGCAGCGCCGCAGCCGAACTTCGTACCGGTCATCCCCAGCTCGTCGCGGATCGCCCAGAGCAGCGGCATCTCCGGATCGATGTCCAGGGTCCGCTCCTCACCGTTGATGGTCAGTTTCATGTCGCGCCTCCGCCAGAATGCAGGATCGAAAACGGCCGTCTGGAGCGGCCCCGATGCAGGAATAGAAGGTTCGGGCGGCAAAGCAAAGCACGCCCGTGCCGGGCCGGAATGGCCTGACCATGAATGTACAGCATGGCGCGTATGTGGCTGTGAGCGCCGTCACGGGCCGGGGCGGCGGAAGCTGGGCAGGATCAGCCCAGCTTCAGCACATTGCCGGCATTCGGGTCCAGCCACAGCCGGCCGGGACCGGGATTGCTGGTCGGGACGCCGAAGAACTCCACCCCGTTGCGGACGATGAGGCCGCTATCCGCAGCCACCCGCGGCGAGTGGCGGGAGGACTGCTCCTGCGCTTCATGGAAGCGGATGGTGTTCAGCTTGCCGCCATCGATGGCTGCGCCCAGCTCCGTCCGCGTTTTCCGGCTACCGCCCCACATGGCATAGCGGTCTACATGCAGGCAGCTTTCGATCAGGTTGTTCTCCACCTGCCCGCCGTCGGCGATGCGGAAGGCGGCGCACTCCTCCGACCGGTTCTTCTTGTCCTCGAACGCCTTGTCCACCGAGCCGACCCCGTTCGCAAGGCAACCGATGATCTGGTTCATGCGGGCATGTCCGCTGCCTACCCGGCGCCCACGGGTACGGGGATTCCAGATGCGGAACCCATCGCCCCAGGTATCCTGCACCTCGCATCCCAGGATGATGTTGCAGGTACCACCGATGCTCATCCCGTGGCCCAGCCGCTCCCCGGAATCGAAGCTCCATTCGCCGGTGAAATACGCCTTGCAGCCGATCAGCATCGTGTTCGACTGGCTCAGCAGGAAGCCCTCCCGCCCGGTGGCCGCGGCGATGCAGTTCATGACCCGGTTATCGAACCCCTCCACCAGGGCGAAGCCTTCGTACCGGGTATTGCTGACCATCGTGTTGATGATCCAGTTGTCGCCATATCCGCGCAGATGAACTCCCCGCCCGCGCACGGACTGGACAACCACATCGTCGATGACGCAACGGGGCACCAGATGCCCGTCGATGGAGGCGCTGGCGTACTCCTTCTCCTTACGTGAGTTGTGCCAGCGGATTCCGGCCACCTCGTCCGACCCGTCGGTCTGTCCGAAGATGTCGCCGTCCAGGGTCATGGACTGCACCCGGCAGTCGGCGAAGGCACCCTGCCTGTCGGCGTCCGCCCAGATGATGGAGCAGTTCTGGCGCGGTTGCAGCTTCAGCCGCGTCGCCTCCCGGCTTGCCCCGACCAGATGCACGCCGGTCTTCTGGTTCAGTCCGGGGGCGGAGAGCATGTAGGTGCCGGGCGGCAGGAACACGACGCCGCCCCGCTCATTCTCCGCCATCGCGTCGATGGCCATCTGGATGGCCGGGCGGTCGTCGCCGGTGCCGTCGCCGCGGGCCCCGTAGGGCGGTCGGGTGACGTCCACCCATTGGGCGCCGGCGCGGCCGGGGGAGGTACGGGCGGGCGCCTCCTGCTCCAGTGCGGCAGCGGCGCCTGCCGCGCCGAATGCCCCCAGTGCGCCCAGCCCTGCAAGCCCGGCCAGGTGACGCCGGGTCAGTCCTTCGGGTCCGCCGGAACTCATGCCATGCGGCTCCGCTCATGTGTCGACATGGGAACGGGCGGCCGGTCGCCCAGCCGCCCGGAACAGGGAAAACAGACCATCATCACTGCTCGTACGTCTCCAACTGCAACGGGCCGCCATCTGCGGGAACGCGCACCCGCTTGCCGGCCAGGGGGACGTCCAGGGTAAGGTCCTGCGCGGCTGTTTCGACAGGCGCAACAAAGGCGTAAATATTCAGGTGGGTGCTGGGCAGTTCGTGCATCGACGACTGGATGGGGATCGTCCGCAGCAGCTTGAAGTGATCCGTCTTCAGATATTCCAGGAAGTCCTTATGGATCGGAAGCCCGGTCCAGTCGTGGGATTCCGCCACGACCATCGAGACCTTGTTGCGGCTCAGCATCTCGCGGATATCCTCCCGCGACTGCGCGTGGACCTTGAGCCAGGTCGTCGCCTCAATGGCGGAAGAGGTAATCAGCTTGTCGCCACGCAGCACCACGGTCCGCCGCCGCGGATCGAACTGGCGGACGAAGTAGGTAAAATAGCCGTTGTTGTGGGCCTGGATCAGGACGGCGCGGCCGGGGTTGTTCTGCACCACATAGGCGGCCGCCTCGTCATAGCCGGAGCGGTAGGCCGGCACGGTCTGCAGGGTGCCGACGATATTCACGACCACGGCGACGCTCATCACCGCCACGCCGGCCGCGACCGCCCGCCGGTCACGCATGTAATGCAGCGGCAGGGCAGCCAGGACACAGAAGGCCGGCACCCAGAAGATGGCGTAGCGGGGCAGCTTCGGATCGTTGAGGGCGGTGAAGAAAAGATAGGTGGCCAGGATCAGCAGCCCGAAGAAGACCACCCGCCGGTCGCGCCGGATCACTGCCCAAGCCGCGCCCACGGCGCTCAGCAGCAGTACCGGCCAGGTGAGCTGATCCTGCACCAGGAAGCGCAGATAGACTTCCAGATTGTCGATGTGCCAGCGGGGAAGCTGCTCTCCGCGCGGATTGTCGCCCACCGACTGGGCGATGTTCAGGTCGCCGAGCCAGATCGTCATCACCGCCAGGGGGATGACCAGAACCGTGCAGAGCGCGGCGGCGGCCCAGACCGTGCGGTTGGCCAGAACCTGCCGCGGCCCCCAGGCCCACAGGATATACGGCACGAACCACAGCACGGCGAAGGCGGCCGTCTGCTTGGTCCACATGGCAATGGCGAACAGAACTGCCGCAAGATAGGCGTCGCGCGGGCGCCGGCTGTCCACATAGCCGTGGAACGCCCATGCCGTCAGCAGCAGCATGGACATGGTCGGCACTTCGCCCATCGTGTACCAGGACCACTGGGCGATGAAGGGAAGCGACACCAGCATGGCCGCCGCGGCGCTGGCCGTCAGCGGGTCGAAGATGCGGGACACCATTCGGGTCCACGCCGCCACCCCCAGCATAGCCAGAGCAACGACGGCCAGCCGGGCGGTCACCATGCTGACGCCGCCGAACGCGAAGAACAGCGCCTCCACCGCCGGGAAGAAGGGCGGCCGATAGCCGATGCTGAGGGCCGGATACTGGGCGTAGTAGCCCAGCGCCCACTCCAGTAGGTTCGACAGCGGCAGGGTGCGGACCAGATCGTAGATGAAGACCCCGTCCATCAGGATGCGGTCGGCATCCGGGAAGCCGAGGCTGGGATCATCGATCCGGCGCGTGAACAGGACGGCCAAAAGCACCAGCGGCAGGATCAGAAGGATCGTCGATCCCGACCGGGCCCATCCGCGGCGACCGGCAACCTGCGATCCCGGTGCTGCAATGACGCTGGCATCGGCGGAGGGCGGCATGCGTCGTCCTTTCCTTGGCTTTTGAAGGCATGGACTGGGGGGACACGCGCATTCCCGGCGCATGGCCAGCGCCGCCGGCCCTGTGGGTTCCTCACCGGATGAAATCGGAATGCGGTCCCGGCGGCATCCTTGCCCCGGTCCGGCAGCTTCCGCGACTACGCAGGGGTGGACCGGCCGCACTCAGCAGGGCTAGTCAAGCGACACGCTTGCGGAGCATGAGAGCAGGAGAAGCGGAGATTTTGCACCGCAGCATTAAGCCGCGCGGAGGATGTATGCGCCATTTTCGCAAACATCCAACGTGTATGCATGTACTATTGAACCCGCTTAGTCATGTCGGGTTCCCGGTTATGTACACAGGAACCCGCATTCTGTGACAATACCGTTCCAACTTATTTACAGGGTGGAAGGTCCGCTAAATGCTTAACGGCGCAGCCGTTCCACGTTGGTGACGGAGATGGTCGTGCCTTGCATACAGGTGCTGGCCTGCGCCTCCCGGCCATACACCCGGACACGATCGCCCGGCCCGATAGGCCCCAGATCGGCCCCCGTCAGGGTATAGAGCCGGCCATCGTCGCCACGCATGGCCGGGCACTCCACTCCCTCGCGGGTCAAGGTGCCGACGATCCCGGCGGAATCCGACATTCCGCCGCCCTGGGCCACCTCCACAGGGCTCGACGTCGCCACTATGCCCTGCTCCGGCACCTGGATGGCGAAAAGGAAATCCGGATAGTCGCCCGAGATGCGCGGCATCTGCACCTCCGCCCGCACGCGCCCGGCCTCGTCGGTGCGGGCCGGCAGAAGGGGAAGATAGTCGGATTGCGGCGGCCCAGCGGCGATCATCACGTCCGCACCGGCCGGAAATCCCTCGCCATTGATGGTGACCACCTCGCCCGGCGCGGCGCGGCGCGGGGAAACATCCACCAGCGGCCCCATCGCCACTTCCAGCCGCTGGCAGCAGCCAGCCACCGGTTCCGCCCCGGCTCCGATCAGAAGCAGGTCATAGGTGTCGTCGCTGTCCGACATGCCGTCGCCGCACCTGCCCTCCTGCACCACCGCATAGGCGTCCGCCGCACCGGTGCGGTCCTCCAGCGGCACCACCCAATGGCCACTGCGGTTGGCTACGTTCTGCGGAGTGGCGGTTTGCAAGATTCGGTCATCCTGGCCGGGGCCGGACAGCCGGGCATCTTCCGCGGTCAACTCCATGGACCAGAAGGGCTCCGTCCCGGTGCACTGAAGGGGCGGCAGCCCCTCCGGTTCCGACCAGCTCCGCTGTGGGCCTGACTGGCGCGGGTCGCCCTGGCCCGGCGGGGGCTTCCATCCCTCCCAGGAGATTGGCGGCCCGCTCTGCGCCATGGCAGGAAAAGTCATCGCCAGGATGATCCAGGCGGCTGGCAGGATTGTCAGGCGGAAGGAATTCATGGCGGACCTCCAGTACCGGTATGAGCCGATATGGTCCAAACCAGCAATGCCGGCCGGGCGTTCCTCCTTTGCGCGGCGGCAAAGGGCGTGGCGGACGGCACGGAAACCGCCGGTCACCTCTTCATACCGGGGTACTCCCGCCGCGATGAACGGGCCTTATCCGGGTGGTGCTATATCAGGTACTTCGAACATAGCTGGACCGAGATGGCCATGCCTCAGACGTCTTCCGGACATGACCCGGACGGAGCTGCCGAGCTGACGCCGGAGCGGGACAGGCTCGACGCGCTGGACCGGCTTCGGGTTCTGGATACGCCGCCGGAAGAGGCCTTCGACCGCGTCACCCGGCTTGCCGCCCGGCTTCTGGACGCGCCGATTTCGCTGGTCAGCCTGGTGGATGAGCAGCGCCAGTGGTTCAAGTCGAATTACGGATTGTCGGTCTGCCAGACCGACCGGGATATCGCCTTCTGCGCCTATACGATCCGCAGATCCGAACCGTTCGTGGTCGAGGACACCTGGGCCGATCCGCGTTTCCGCTCAAACCCGCTGGTGACCGGCGATACCAATATCCGCTTCTATGCCGGAGCGCCGCTGCTGACCGCAGGCGGGCACGCGGTCGGCACGCTCTGCATTCTGGACCATGTCCCCCATCCGGACTTCGGAGATGAGCAGAAGCGGCTTTTGATCGACTTGGCGGAAATGGTGGTGGAACGGCTGGAGGTCCGGTGCGTCGTCCAGGCGCTGCATGAGGAGGTGGAGGCGCACCGGCGGACGGAGGAGGCGCTCCGCGGCAGCCTTGCCGACCGGGACGCGCTGCTCCGTGAAATCCACCACCGAGTCAAGAACAACCTCCAGGCCATCGCCAGCATCATCCAGGTCGAGGCGGTGCGAATGGGGCAAGGGACGCCGGCCCGCGCCGTGATGGACAGGATCGGGGAGCGGATTGCCGTCATGTTCCGCATCCACCAGACCCTCTACACGACGGAGGAGCTGGACCGCGTCGATGTCGGCGAGCAGATCTGCGAAGTCGCGGCGCGTCAGCTCGGCCTGCACGGGCTGGAGCAGGCGGTGGAAGTGGATGCGCGGTGCGCGCGGGTCTGGCTGGACAGCGACACCGCGCTGCGCGTCGGGCTCATCGCCAACGAGCTGATCGACAACAGCCTGCGCCACGGCTTCGCGCCGGACCGCCGGGGCGTTCTGTATATCGGGTTGGAGAATACCGGCCAGAGCGGCTTCCGGCTGGTGATCCAGGACAATGGCGATGCGGCGCAGGGCGGGGAGGATGGCGTCGGGCTGATGCTGGTCCGCGCCTTGGCCAACCAGATCGAGGCTACGTTCGAGAGCGGGCCGGTCCAGGGCGGCTGGCGGTCGATGCTGGATGCGCCGAAGCCGCCTGGAACATCTTGCCGGCCCGATGTGCCCGTCCCTCAGGCGTAGACTGCGCCGAACCCCAGCAGAAGCCGCACCAACCCGCCCTCATCCACCACCATGGCGGCCTGGCCGGGGGTGAACCAACGGGTTTCGCGCTGGCTTTTCTCCGGCCAGTCCTCAAGCTGCCGCTCCACCTGCATGACGAAGACGGAAACCTGACAGGGTACGAAGGTCTTCTCGTCCAGCCACTTGTTGTAATGGTAGCTGCCGATGCTCTTCTGCTCGATCCGGCCGATCAAACCGGCCTCCTCATAGGCCTCGCGCGCGGCGAGCTGCCAAGGCTTGTGGTCCTTTTCCGGCCAGCCTTTGGGCAGCACCCAGCGCCGCGTCTCGCGGGAGGTTACCAGCATCACCTGGGGAAAACCGTCCACGATGCGAAACGGAAGTGCGGCGTACTGTGTGCGCGGCTCGTCGCTGCTGATCTTGTTCTTCTTCATCGATTCCCGATGCTGCCCGGCGGCCTTGTGTTCGATGGGCTCAAAGGACAGCATTACATCATTTGCTTATGAAACAGCTAAATCCAACCAACCCAAAGCCGGGCCAATTGGGGCTTGGCTGTGACATATAGGTGCCCGAGCTGCCTGTTTTCAGGGCAACCTTGGTCCAGGCTACGGCAACCTACGGCCTAGGTCGCCTATCCCGAAAGGGCTTATCGATGAGAATGATCAAGCAGCTCGGTGAGGAAAGCGGGGTGTCTGCCCGCAATGCTCCGGAAAGGGCGTTCACGATTGCACTTCTCTGCCGGCTGAGCTGCGCCGGGCCGGGATGGCGACCAGGGCCACGCCGGCCGCGATGGCGAGGGAGCTGACGATGAGGCCCGGGGTAAGCGGTTCGCCGAGCATGGTGACGGAGATGGCGATCCCGGTGACCGGCACGCCAAGCATCACGGTCGATATGGCCGTCGCCGGCAGCCGGGTGCTGGCCGCGTTCACGGCGCAGAAGCAGAAGGCGGTGGCGACCGGCCCGATGAAGAGGAGCGTGGCCCAGAAGCCGGCGCTGCCGTCGCCCGTGAACGGTCCCTCCATCACGACCGCGGCGACCAGCAGCAAGGCGGTCGCGAACAGCATCTGCCAGGGCGCCAGCGCATAGGCGGACGACAAGCCCCTGGCATGGCGCAGATGCAGGATGCAGACGGCCCAGCAGAAAGACGCGCCCAGCAGCATCGCATGGGCCTGGATAACCTCTTCCCGGCTCCAGTCGATGGTCAGCGGATTGACCAGGACCGCCACCCCGATAATGGCCAGGAGCACGCCGCCGATCCGCGCCGCCGATACCTGTTCACGGAACAGGAGGATGGAGGCCGGTGCGACCCACAGGGGCGTCGTGTAGCTCAGAATGGCGGAGCGTCCGGCCGGCAGCTGGGTCAGGGCGATCACCACCAGCGCCGTGAACAGCGTCATCTGCAATCCGCCGACGGAGGCGACAAGCGGCCAGTCCTCCGCACGCGGCAGGCGCAGCGTCCCCTGGACCGCCTGCACCAGGAACAGACAGCCCGCGCCAGTGGCGAAGCGAAGGGCGGACATCCAGATCGGGGAGACATGCTCCAGCCCGATCTTCATGACCGGCCAGTTGGCGCCCCAGAGCAGGATGGCCGCCGCGAGCGTCAGGGCCGCAGCGAACCGATCCCGACGATCTTGCGGCTCTACCCGTCCTACCTCCCGCTCCGGGCACAGGCCTGAGGGCGGGCGTGCGGGCAGAGGGGAGGGGGGCTGCGTGCCAGCCGCGAGACACGGAGGACACGGCGCCTGGAAGCTGGTGCCGGGCATGGTCAACCCCGATGCTGGAGAACCGGAAGAGCCGGAAGAGCGGATCAGGCGATGTCGACAACCACCTTGCCGCGCGCCGCCCCGCTCTCCAGATGGCGGTACCCATCGGCAGCCTGCGCCAGGTCGAAGCGGCGGGCATCGATCAGCGGCTTGACCTTGCCCGCGTCGGCAAGGACGGCGAGGTCCTGAAGTATCTGGCCGTGCCGCTCCCGGCCGATATCGTGCAGCATGGGGATCAGCATGAAGACCACATGCAGCGACAGACCCTTCTGGTGCAGCGGGGTCAGGTCGTGCGTGCTGCGCGCGGCGGTGGCGGATATCCGGCCTTTGAGCGCGGCCGCCTGGAAGGACTTGTCCAGGTTCGCTCCGCCCACCGTGTCGATCACGACCGGAAAGCCCTGCCCGGCGGTGAGGCGGCTGACATAGTCCGCAACCGTTTCCTCGCGATAAAGGATGGCGTCGTCGGCACCCAGATCGTGCGCGGTGGCGGCGGCCTCCTGGGAGGAAACGGTAACGGCGACCCGGGCTCCCTTGGCCTTGGCAAGCTGAACGGCGATGTGCCCGACGCCGCCGGTGCCGCCATGCGCCAGGACATGGTCGGCGGCCTTTACCGCTGCCCGCTCAATAGCTTCCCATGCCGTGATGGAGACCAGCGGCAGGGCCGCCGCCTCACGCATCGACAGGGTGGTCGGTTTGCGGGCTAGCAGCCGCGCATCCGCCACGATGTACTCTGCCAGCGTACCGCCCTGGCCCTTAACGCCGCCCACACAGCCATAGACTTCATCGCCGGGTTGGAAGCCCGTCACGTCCGGCGCGACCGCCTCGAGCGTCCCGGCCATGTCGGCGCCCAGGATCGCCGGGAGGTCCGGACCGATCGGCAGGCCGGTTCGAATGCGGGCATCGACCGGGTTCAAAGCTGCGGCGGCAATGCGGACCAGCACGGTTCCGGGACGCAGGTCTGGGCGCGCCACCTCGGTGAGCTCGAAATTCTCGGGCCCGCCATGGGCCTTCAACAGAAGTGCCAGCATTTTCTGCCGTCCTTTGTAAGCAGAGGGGGAGACGAGGAAAGGATGCGGGGCATCGCGCAATCAGCAAAACGCATAATTCTGATTGCTTTTAGAAGCCGCTCGACTTGATAAGCATGCCGTTGCCCATTGACGACTTCCGCCATTGCTGGCTGGCTCCCGGTCCGAACTTCGGCAACCAAGCTGTTGATGTCATCGGATCGGGCGAACGATGCCTATCGCCCGCGGCAAGCCGGGGCCGTTTCCCGACCGGATGGGACGGGAGCGGCAACATTGCGGTCAATACTGTCCAGAGGGACTGCGGACACCTGACGGGGAAATCCGCAGCGTCGCGGCCTATTTCAGCAGCACAGGCCCGGCATCGATCTTCACCCGCAGCAGCTCATAGGGCTTCTGACGGAGATCGCGGCCCTCATGAAAGCCGGGCTGGCGATGGAGCTGGTTGGCTGTGAAGTAGAGATATCCATCCGTTCCGATTGACAGCGTGTCGGGCCAAAGCATGCGCGGGTGCTGCGCGATGGTGGTCCACTGTCCATCGGCCAGACGGCGGATGCTGTTGTTCTCATAATCGCTGGCATAGACCCGGCCCTTGTCATCGGCCTCGAGCCCGTCGGATGCCCCCTTCTCGCCAAGATCGGTCACGGCGGCGGCAAGCTCCGCCTCGGACACGGACGCATCGCGCAGCAGGGCCGTCGGCACGGCATAAAGATGCCGGCTGGACAGCGCGCAGTAATAGAGGGTCTGGCCATCGGCGGACAAGGCAATGCCGTCGCTGGCGACCCGGAATGGCGCCGGCGCGCCATTGGGCGGGCGGGCCATCAGCTTTTCCCCCTCGACCACCGGCTGGAAATCCGGATCGGGCGAGGTGGAGGGATGGCCGCTCAGCCGGCGGAGCGCGGTCCCGGTCGCCAGGTCCACAACGATGATGCCGCCGGGACCGCTGAGGGACGAGTCGGTGATATAGGCGACACCCTCCTTGCCTTGCCCCAGATCGAACCGGACGTCATTCACGTAGGTTGTCGGCAGCACCACGTCGGTCGGCAGCACGATGGTGCGGACCACCTTGTCGGTCGCGAGATCCACGGCGACCAGCTTGGCCCCGCCTGCCACCGGCGGCTTGAAGCCGGGCGCTGCGGTGTCCAGGACCCAGAGGCGGTTCCGGGCATCGGCCACCACGCTCTGCACGCTGATCAGCGTCGTCGCCGGATCGGCGGCATCGCCCCGGTTTATCGCGGGGTCCGGATAAGCCACCGTCTTCCCGCCGCGCACTTCCGCAACAGTAAAGGGGACGTCGTCGCCCCAACGGGGAAAGTTCACGAAGATGCGCCCGTTCGGCGCCACGGTCACGCCTGTGGGCATGGCGCCGGTGAAAGTCGCGACCTGCTCCACCTCGCCTACATTCTGGGCGATGGCCGGCAGCGCGACGAGCGCCGTGGACAGGAGCGCTGCCATGAATCTGCGCATGATCTCAAACTCCGCTGTTTTCGACGCCTCAGAAGCCGGCCAGCACATTCTTGCCAATGGCGCGGCCGCTCTCGGCAAGAGCGTGGAGGCGCTTCAGGTTGGCTGCATTGATCGGCCCGTCCTGCGTGGTCATGGTGGTCCGAAGCACCCCGGCATCGACCAGGGCCGAAACCTCGTTCAGCAGCCGATGCTGTGCGATCATGTCCGCCGTCTGATAGAGCGGGCGCGTGAACATCAGCTCCCAGGCGACGGTGACGCTTTTGCGCTTCAGTTTGACGATGTCGAAGCTTTCCGGATCGTCGATCAGGGCCAGATGACCCTGCGGCGCGATCAGCTCGGCAATCGCCGGCAAGTGGCTGTCGCTGGCGGTCAGGCTGGCGACATACTCCACCGGGCCGATCCCGATCTCCTGCAATCCTTCGTTCAGCGGCCGGCGGTGATCGATCACATGGTGCGCGCCCATCTCCTTCACCCAAGCGATGGTATCCGGGCGGGACGCGGTGGCGACCACGGTAAGGCCGGTCAGGCGGCGCGCCAGTTGGATCAGGATGGAACCCACCCCGCCGGCGCCGTTGATGACCAGCAGGGTCCCGGTCTGCGTCTTGACCCCATAAGGCACCCGCAGCCGCTCGAACAGCAGCTCCCAAGCGGTGATGGCAGTGAGCGGCAGAGCCGCGGCTTCGGCGAAGCCGAGGGAGCGTGGCTTCACGCCGACAATCCTCTCATCCACCACGTGGAATTCGGCATTGGTGCCGGGCCGGTCCAGGGCGCCGGCATAGAAGACCTCGTCGCCGGGCGCGAACAGCGTCACGTCCGATCCCACGGCCTCCACCAGGCCGGCGGCATCCCAGCCCAGCACGCGCGCACTGCCGGTCGGCGGGGCCATGTTCTGACGGACCTTGTAGTCCACCGGGTTGACCGACACGGCCTCGACCCGCACCAGCAGGTCGCGCGGGCCTGGCGTCGGCACCGGCAGCTCGATGTCCACGAGCGCCTCTGGGGCGGTAACGGGACCATTGCGGTAATATCCGACTGCCTTCATGGCGATCTGATCCTTATGCGGATGATTGGGTGGTTCTGCCCTGGCCGGAAGAATGGCACTGGCCTTGGTAGCTGATAAGCGCATAATCATTATTTGACCTATCAGGAAACCCGCTGGATCGCCGACCAGGGCGACAGGGCCGTCCTCGGACGCCAGCATCCCAACATCCAATCCCCGGAAAAGGGCTGGTCGCATGTCCCTTCGCGCCAGCAGGCTAAGGGGCGGAGCGGGAGATCGTCCTGGATCTCACCGCCTCCTGTTGGATGTTTCCGCCCCCCATCCCGATCCGGGGCATCCTCCTCAAGCCGCGATGCCTTGCCCGCGCAGGTAACGCGGCCCGGGCTTCGCATGGCGGAAATGCCCCGACATGGTGTGGCGGGCCGCCTCGTAGGCGGTCCATTCGCTGCCGTCCTGGAGCGGCGGAATGGTCACCACCTCGCCGGCATCGAAGCCGGCCAAGGCCGCATCAACCATGTCCTCGGCGGACATCACCATGTCGGCTGGAAGATTGCCGTGGCCGCCAACGCTGGCGACATCCCAGAACTCCGTCGCCGTCGCTCCCGGCAGCACCGCCTGCACCCGCACGCCCTTGTCGGACAGCTCATGCTGGAGCGATTGGGTCAGCGCCAGTACATAGGCTTTGGTCGCGCCATAGACGCCGTTCAGGATTTCCGGCCCGATGGCGACGATGGAAGCGATGTTGATGATGGCTCCCTGACCGCGCGCGACGAAACCTGGGGCCGCCGCATAGGTCAGCCGCGTCAGCGCGGTCACGTTCACCCCGATCATCTCCTCCATCCTGTCCACGTCGGACTGGAGCAGCGGCGCCGCGGAGCCGAAGCCTGCATTGTTCACCAGAAGCGTCACGCTGGCAGTCCGGCGCAGCAGCTCCTCCACATGCAGAAGGTCGTCGGTCCTGTTCAGGTCGGTGCTGATGACGTTGACCGCCCGTCCGCTCGCATCGGTGACGCGCTTCGCGACCTCCTGCAGCCGCGCGGTGTTCCGTGCGACAAGGATCAGGTCATAGCCGCGCTTGGCCAGCCGGTCCGCATAGATGGCGCCGATGCCGGTGGACGCGCCGGTAATCAGGGCGGTGCCCTTGGGTTCATAGGTGCTCATGATCGTTCTCCTTTACGCCCCCAGCGGGCGTTGAAGAGAGATTAGCCTTGCTCCGGCATGGCGGAAATGTCATCGTTGCGTCGTTTTCTGCCATCCGGAGCAAGGCGATGCGCAAAGTCGGCTTCATCCTCTATCCCGGCTATTCCCCGATGGGCTTCGCTGTCAGCACCGCGTTCGAGGTTGCGAACCTGCAGGCTGGGGAGCCGGTCTATGACGTGCGCATGCTGTCCGAGCATGGCGGTCTGGTGCGCACCTCGCTCGGCTTCGACGTGGCGACTGAGCCGTTCTCGGGCGACCACTACGATCTGCTGGTCGTGGGCGGCAGCATGCAGGAGGCATCGGCGGAAACGGTCGAGTTCATCCGCCGCGCTCCAGGGCATTGCCGCAGGATCGCGGCGACCTGCCTTGCGGCCTTTGTGCTGGCCGAAGCCGGGCTGCTGGACGGGCGGCGCGCGACAACCCATTGGATACGGGCGCGCGAGCTTCAGGCGCGCTATCCCAAAGTCCGGGTGGAAGAGGACCGTATCTTCATCGCCGACGGGCCGGTCTGGACATCGGCCGGAATGACGGCAGGCATCGACTTGGCGCTGGCCTTGATCGAGGAGGATCTCGGGCTGGAGGCGGCGCGCAACGTGGCGCGCAAGCTGGTGCTCTATCACCGCCGTGCCGGCGGCCAGTCGCAATTCTCCTCCCTGCTGGAGCTTGAGCCCAAATCGGACCGCATTCAGAGCGTTCTGACCTATGCCAAGGGCCACCTGTCCAATCGGCTGAGCGTGGAGGAACTGGCCGAGGTCGCGCACCTCTCGCCCCGCCAGTTCAGCCGCGCTTTCCAGACCGAAACCGGCCAGACGCCGGCCAAGGCCATCGAGCATCTCCGGCTGGAGGCGGCGCGGGTCCTCATGGAAGATACCAGCCACACCATCGATGTCGTGGCACAGCAGACCGGCTTTGCCGACCGGAACAGGATGCGGCGCGCCTTTCTGCGCGCGTTCGGTCAGCCGCCCCAGGTGATCCGCCGCGCTGCGCGCGGCATGGCGGCGGTTGCGGAGGATCTGGCCGAGGCCTGAACAATTCTGCACGCAGGGGCGGCCAGCCCGGCGCCGGACCGGCCGCCATACCCGCTCAGACCGCCAGGGCGGGCGCCTTGGGGAAGTCGATCTCGGTGCCGCTCAGATTGTTGGTGTAGTTGGTGAGGATGTTGGCGACCACGTTCGCCAATACCTCCAGCACCTCACCATCGCTGAGGCCGGCGGCACGGGCCTTGTCCAGTTCCGCCGTGGCGACCCGGCCCCGCTCGGCCACGATGGCCTGGGCCAACTGGACGATGGCGGCGGCACGCGGGTCCGCCGAGCGGCCCTGGCGGGCGGCCAGGATTTCATCCTCCGGAAGGCCGGCGAACTTGCCGCTGTAGCTGTGGGCCGACAGGCAGTACTCACAGCCGTTCACCTCCGCCACGGCCAGGGCGATGCGCTCACGCTCCTTGGCCGACAATGTGCCAGCGGCGATCGCCTGGTTGACGGCGAGATAGGCGTTCAGCGCCGCCGGAGCCTGGGCCAGGGTCGCCAGCGCGTTCGGAACCTTGCCCAGTTTGGCGCGGATGGCGGAAAGCTGCTCGGCTACGGCGGCCGGGGGATTGTTGCGGTCAACAGGAGCAATGCGAGCCATGGTCTTTCTCCTTTTCATGTGCCGGCAGCGCTCTCGCCGCCGGTTCTGAAAGGAAATATGCGCTACGGTCTGCGACAGCGTGTCCGAGATGGTTTGCAGATCGTCCAGATCGCGATAGCTTCGCGGCTCTTGAACCAATGATCGGGGAGACCGGAGCGATGCCGGCCGACCAGCACGCCGCCTCTCCCGCCCTTGACCGGCTGGCGGCCATGTTCGCCCGCGTCCATCTCACCGCCCGCGTGTTCCAGGCAGGTGCGTTCTGCGGAATAGGTGAGATGAGCGGCAGCGGGTCGGCGGGCCATCTTCATCTGCTGCGGGCGGGTCGCGTGATGGTGGAGGGGCCTCATTCCCGGCAAATCCCGCTGGAGGGGCCGGCCGCCGTCCTTTTTCCGCGGCCGGCCGCGCACCGGATCGTCGCCGGGGATGGGACGGTCGATCTCGTCTGCGCCGAAATCTGGCTGGGCGGGCCGGGCAATCCGCTTGAGCGCGGCCTGCCGGACCTGCTGCATCTGCCACTGGAGCCCGGCGACCAACTGGGCGGCGCGCTTTCCCTTCTGTTCGGGGAGGCGGGCGGAAGCGGCTGCGGCAGGCAGGTCATCCTGGACCGGCTGGCGGAGGTGGCGCTGGTCTATCTGCTGCGCCACGCAATGGCCCGTGCAGGGCAGGAGCCCGGCCTGCTGGCGGGACTCGGCCATCCGGCGCTGGCGCGCGTGCTGACCCGGATGCATGAGGACCCTGCTGCCCCCTGGACCCTTGAGCGGATGGCGGAGGTGGCCGGCATGTCCCGGTCCGCCTTCGCAGAGACCTTCAGAACCGTGGTGGGGCAGACGCCCGGCACCTATCTGCAGGGCTGGCGCCTGCAACTGGCGCGCGCCGCTCTTTCCGCCGGCCGGACCCTTAAACAGGCCGCCCGCGAGG
Organism: Indioceanicola profundi; assembly: GCF_003568845.1. Lineage (NCBI taxonomy): Bacteria > Pseudomonadati > Pseudomonadota > Alphaproteobacteria > Rhodospirillales > Azospirillaceae > Indioceanicola > Indioceanicola profundi. The sequence continues at coordinate 248,451 of NZ_CP030127.1, forward strand.
TCGGCTATGACAGCCATGCCGCGCTGTCGCGGGCATTGTCGCGTCGGAAGCCGGCTACGGTGACCGAAGCCATCTCCGGCTAGGCCACGCCGTTCTGGAGGGGGACGGATGCCGCCAATCGGCGGAGCCGGACTGTTCGGGCGCAAGGCCGGAGGGCGTCAACTTTTCCCGCCATCCTCGGTCACCAGCCTGCGGATAGCCTGAACCAGTTCCGAGAGCTGATAGGGCTTGGTGAAAACATCGGTGAACTCGCCATCCAATTGCTTCGGAGGCATGGCGCTGGTCAGGACAATCGGCACCCCTGCCAGATCCTGGTCCTGCCGCAGTGTACGGGCAAGCTCCTGGCCGTTGATCCTGGGCATCATGTAGTCCGTGATGACAGCATCCGGCCGCTCCCGGCGTGCCAGGTCCAGCGCCTGCTGCCCGTCATGGGCCATGATGGCGACGAACCCCTCATCCTCCAGGAACTGCGCCACCGTCAGTGCGATGATCACCTCATCGTCGACGACGAGGATTCTAGGCGCCCTCCGATCCCCCATCTTTAAGCGCCTTCCTCCATTCTCTTTCCAGGTCCGGCCAGCAGCCATATCGGCTGACAGCCCTGCCGGCCCGGGACTGTGGACCTTTTCCCCCTCGCTCATCCGCACCGCACGGAACAGCGAACCGGACCGGTTGCCCTGGTTACGCCGGTAGGCGCACCCGGGGCCATTGATCAACAAGCGCTCAACTTTGTCGTCGCTGGCGCCTGCATCCATGCGGAACCAGCGCAATTCGACGGGCCTGCCTGCGCATCGGGGAGCTTGGTTCCCAAAGGCGCCGACAGGCCTACGACACCACTGACCGGAATGTTTCCGGAGCACTGGCTCCGAAAGGAAAACGGGCGGTGAACGTCGTGCCTGGAGCCGCCCGCCCGACATGCAGCGTGCCGCGGAGCCGTGCGACCTGGGAGCGGATCATGGACATGCCGAAGCTGCGCGAGGCCGCCGGGTCGATATTGTCCGGGAGGCCGCGCCCCTGATCGGACACCACCAGCTCGCACCCATCCGCATGACGCCGGAATCTGATTTTGATGCTGCCGGCCTGATCGGGCGCGTAGGCGTATTTGTAGGCGTTCAGGACGAGTTCGGCCACGATCATCCCAAGCACGACCGAGATGTCCGTGGGAACTTCCGCGCCAGCATCTGCGTCCAGAACCAAGGTACGAAGCTCATTCCTCGCAAAAAAGGCGGAGCGCAGTTCGCGGCACAGGCCTTCCAGGTAGGATGCCATGTCCTGGATCGCGGCCCCGCTCTGATAAAGCTGGCGATGGACCAGAGCCATGGACCGCACCCGCGCCATCATGGCGGCAAGATCATTCTGAAGGTCCGGATCGGAGCTTTTACGCTGCTGCCGTTCCAGCAGATTGCACATGATCTGGAAGTTGTTGGTCACCCGGTGGTTCAGCTCCTGAAGCTGAAGCTTCTGCTGGTCCACCATGCGGATCAGGGCATTGCGGGCATGGCACCGTTCGGTGACATCCCATACCTGGATCAGCACGCCCGTTCCGCCATCCAGGTCCATCCGGCGGACGTTCACGTCGTGCGACATCGGACGTCCATCCTGGCAGCGCAGGGGGAACAGCATGGGATGCAGGGTGTGCGACAGAACGCCGGGCACGCCGTAGGCGATCGCATCCTCCACGGCCGTCTGGAACAGGGAGTTCCGGAGGGCGGGAAGTTCCTCCCACAGGGGCCGTCCGGAGAGATCTTCCGCGGGCAGGCCCGAGACCCTCTCCATCCAGCTGTTCCAGTGCCGGACCCGCAGATCCCGGTCGAGAACAACGATGCCGCATTCGATCTCATCGAGGAGGGCGAAGCCGATATTGGTCGTAGTGAGAGGCATCATTTTGATGACCCGTCCTGGCCGGGAAGATTTGCGATGAACTCACGGATCAGTGTCCGAAGCTCGGTGAGAGAGGGAATATCCATGAGAAGGGCAATATAACCGTTTAGGTTACGGGACCGGACCGCAAAATCGATGTACAGGAACAGGACCATCTCATCGGCGCCGGGCTCCCGCTCGGCCAGGAGTATGCGCCGTCCGTCCCCCCGCAGAACCGTCGGCAGCGCGATCTTCAGCCCTTGTCGGAGCGTATTGGCGATGACCGCCAAGCAACCGTTCAGAATGATGTTGCCGATCTCGGTCAGCGCCTCCTGTTCGATGTCGGCGATGTCCGCGATGCTGGGCGCAGCCTCCACTTCCATCAGGGCGCGGACCAGGTCGAAGCTGCGGGATTCCGGGAAGATCAGCAGGGCATGGCCGGAAAAGGGACCGGTGAAGCGCTGGCCGATGGCGACCAGTTCCGCCGCCTCGCGCATGGACAGAAGGTCCGCCGCCGCGAGAATGGGCAGAATCTCGACCTTCGGCACCGATAGCAGAACCTGGTCATCCAGCAGACGGCTCAGGCTGGTGGCTGCCCGCCCCACGCCCATGTTGACCAGCTCGGTCAGGGCATCGCGCTCAAGGTCCGTCAACTCCACAATCGATCACTTTCCTGGTCGTCACGTCGCGGCCGTCATTTCAAGGCCACATCATCAAGGCTGTATCCCGCAGCCCGCCTTTGGACCAGCATCAGTCTGCTCTAATGCGTGTGGATAGGGAACCAAGTCGTCGATGGACAGTGAAAAAAAATGAAGCGGCCGTGCCCGCGATGTGTGGCTTTCATCGCCGAGGAGGTGTCGGCGGCACAGGGTTTGCCACTGTGCAGGGAGTTGTCGCGGCTGAAGAAACACCCCATGAGTGTATCGGTTCCCGGTTCCGGCTTCAACCTCGGCGGTTCTGGCGTACCGGACTGCGGCTGGCACCGACTGACAGGTACAGGCACTGGTCTGGCGATCTATACCTAGGTTTAGCTTCACGACGCCCGGCGGCATGGCAGGCTGCGCAACCGTGAACGTTGCCGGCCATTGGGCTGCGATCTTCCTGAGGACGTGCTATAGACAGGAACGTGAATGCCTGGGCCGGATCGAACAGGAACAACGGCTGAGATGATCTGCATGTTCGTCTGGCAGCGGATCGAGCGTGCCAAGCACCTGATGCTCACGACCGATGAGCCGCTGGCCCGGATCGCTCTGGATTGCGGGCTGGCGGACCAGTCCCACCTGACCCGTCTGTTCCGGACGCGGGTGGGAATGAGCCCGCAATCCTGGCGGCGGGAGCAGGGCGCTGCGCTGCTTCTCGAGGTCTGACCCGGCTGGTCGTTTTTCCTTCGAGCAGTTACCGGAGAACGCCGTTGGAACCCCGTTCACGGTGCTTTCTGGCGGCGCTCTGGTTGCGGGATGTGCAGGGGCACTGCCGTAACGCCTCCGCACTTTCCTGGTGCATAGCCCGCTATTTCGCGGCTGCGACCTTGAGGATGGTATCAAGACCAGAGATGTTCGTGGCTTCCGACATAAGCTGTCCATCCTGGGCCGGAGCGAGCGGGGCGAAGTCCGGGACCACGACCTTGCCCTGCTCCAGATCGCGGCTGATCTGCGCGATGGCCGCGGCCAGCGCGTCCACGTCCGCTCCCTCCACCACCTCGGGCAGCGGGTCCAGCCCGGCCGAGGCATAGACCGACCCTAGCGCGTTCTGCACCTCCGCATAGGCCCGGTCGCGCGCGCGTGTCGCCAGCAGCGCGCTCGCCGCCGCCCGCACCCGCTCCAGCCGGGTCTGCGCCTCCGACAGCGCGGCACTTTCCGTGTTGGACAGGATGCGCTGCTCCACATCCTGCAACGCCGCCGCCCGGGTGAACAGCGTCGTGGCCCGGCCATAGCGGTGCCAGGCCAGGTTTACCTGGGTCAGCACCGCCATGCGCAGCGCCAGCCGGCGGGCCTCCGCCACCTCCATGCGCGCGGCGTTCGCCTGCTTCACCTTGCTCCAGTTCAACAGCGTGAACAGGTTCCAGGTCACCTGCACCCCGGCATCGGCCCAGTCCTGGTTCACCAGATAGGAGTTGGTGTCGTAGTTCAGCCCGGCATACAGGTTCGCCCCCGGCAGCAGCCGCAGCAAAGCGCTGCGCGCCTCGGCCGCCGCGTTGCGGGCCAGATAGGCCTCTTCCCGGATCTCCGGCCGCTTCACCATGGCCACCCGCTCCAGCGCGTCCAGCCGTAGCGGCATGGCCGGCACGGCCAGCTGGGTCTCGGCCGGCACGGCCAGCCGGTACTCGCTGCCGGGAGGCAGGTTCATCAGGCTGGCCAGCTGCGACTTGGCCACGGCCAGCTCGGCGTCCACAGCCTCGAGCTGCTGCACGATCTCCAGCATGGCCTTCTGGAAGCGCAGCGCATCGAGCGGCGGCAGCAGGCGCTGGCGCTCGGTCTGCTCGGCATAGGCCAGCACCTCGCGGGCTTGCGTGAGGATGGCGTCCACTTGCGGCCGCAGCCGGTCGGCGGTGACGGCCTCCCACCAAGCGGCGCGCACCTGCTCGGAGAGGGCCAGCACCACGCGGCGGCGGCGTTCCTCGGCGGCGAGGATGCGGTTGGCCTGGCTTTTGGCGCCGTAGTAGCTCAGGCCGAAATCCAGGATGTTCCAGGAGAGCTGCACGTCGGCGGTGCCGGAGGTGCGCTCCTGGCTGGTCGAGGGCTCGAGCGAGACATTGCCGGTGGCGACCGATTCGGAAACGGAGGCCTGGGTGTTGGAGCGGGTGCGCAGGCCGGCACGGGTGGTGAGCTTGGGCAGCAGGTCCTGCTTGGAGACGTCCAGCAGGCTGTCCTCCAGCGCGCGCTCCATCACGGTCTGGCGGTGCTGGAGGTTGTACTTGAAGGCGCGCGCCAGCGCCTGCTCCAGGGTCACAGGGCCGCTCACCGCTTCCTGTGCCGCGAACATCGCCGCACGGTCCGACACAGCCTGCCCGATCTGCTCCTCCAAACTCATCGGCTCAGGGCGGATCGCGCAGGCCGAAAGGGCGGCGAGGAGCAGGGCGGAGGTGCCGAGCAGGCGCGCCCGCCGGGCGAAGTTGAAAGAACGCGGGCTCTGCGCGTGGATCATGATCACTGGCACCCTTTCTGGCTCCGGCGGGCTCTGGCCGCTCAATCGGAGGATTGGTTTGTTCTGGTTAAGGAAGGCGGAATGGGCGGGGGATGGCTGTCTCCCCCGCCCCGGGCCTCAGGCGGCCTGCTGGTCCACGACAGGTCCGGTCGGCTCCGCCTGCTCCTCGGCCTCGGCCGGGGTAGCGCCCGCCCAGAGACCCAGGCCGTCGAGGAAGGCCAGCCCGTCGGCCAGCCAGCCCTCACTGCTGGCCGCCCGGATGGCCGCACTGACCGGCGGCTTGCCCTCGAGTGGAAGGGCTTCGGATCCGGCGCGGCTATCCCGGGCGGGTCCGTCCGTTCCGTCTGCCGGAGCCGGTTGTGCCTCGTCGTTTTCTGGTCCAGGCGCCTGCGCAGGGGCGGGCTCTTGCGGGGCGCTGCCCTGCCCGGGTGCGGCTTCCCGGCCGGCGGCGGTGGTTTCACGGCGGACCTGGATGTTGAACCGGGCCTCGGCCGAATTGCCCTTGTTGTCCCGTGCCACCACCTTGATCAGAAGGGTAGCTTCCGTGCCGGGCGGCGGCGTCACCGCGAAGGTGCCGGTCACCGGGTCGAAAACAATCCAGTCCGGTAGCGGTGAACCGTCCGCCATCCCTGCGGTGACGCTGACCTGGGCCGTGCTGTCGGTGCTGACGAAAGTGCCCGGCGGCAATGCCAATTGGGTAGTCCGCGGGGCCTCGTTGTCGCTGCTGCGTGCGGCGACGGCGGTATCCGGTGGATTCTGGGCCAGCATTAGTGTGGACACCTCCGCCCCTGTACTCCGGCTGGCGGACGCGGACGATACGACGGCGACAACGCTTGAGCCGTTCGTGATGGGTACGACGACGCTGGCCCCCAAATCCGGCGGCGGCGGGGGCACCGGAGCCGCCACGGCAATGGGAGCCGATGGAGATGCGGGCGGTGCCGTGGGTAGTGCGGGCGGCATGACCGGCGGGGCCTGAGGTGGTGCGGGTAGCATAGACACCAGGGTCGGCAGCGCTGGCAGAACTGGCTGTGGCGCGGGTGGCTCCACCGGGACCGGTGCTGGAACGGGTTCAGCCGGCGGTACCGGTACTGGCTCCACCGGGACCGGTGCTGGAATGGGTTCAGCCGGCGGTGCCGGTGCTGGCTCCACCGGGACCGGTGCTGGAGCGGGTTCAGCCGGCGGTGCCGGTACCGGCTCCGCCGGGGGCACTGACGGGCCTGGCTCAACAGGGGGCGGCGGTGGCGGCGCAATCACCATCGTCACATCCTTGCTGGCCGAGGCGCCTGCGCCATCGGTTGCGATGATCGTGATTGTCTGCGGACCCGATGCCGACCCGAGCGGCCGGCCGGAGATGGTGCCCGTAGTCGGATTAAAGCTCAGCCCGTTGGGCAGGTTCTGCACCGCTAGCGTCAGCGTGTCTCCCGCATCTATATCTGTGAACAGCCCGCCCGGAAGAGTGAAACTCATCTCCTGCCCGATTTGGCCTTGAATGAGGGGAACAGTGACACCGGTTGGAATTGGCGCGTCGTTCACCGGCGTGACCATCAGCGTCACCGTGGTGGTGGCCTCCTTGGCCCCACCGCCACCGATGTTGCCACCATCATTGATGCTGACGGTCAGGGTGCGGTTGGTCGTGTCGTCCTGAGGCGTGGTGTAGGTGAGCCGGCTGGCGGTGATGAAGGCGTTGATGCTGGCGGTGGTGCCGGTCAGCGTCAGGGCCGTGGCGGTGCCGCCCACGGTGACGCCGCTGCCGGAGTCGGCAGCCAGGGTGCCCGCCGGGACGGACAGCGTCACCGTAACAGGCCCAGCGCCCGCATCCACATCGGCGAAGCTAATGCCCGTCAGCGCACTGGCCACATCCTCCGTCACCGTCAGACCCGCGGGCGCGGTGATGGTCGGTGCATCGTTCACAGCCGCAACCGTAACGGTGCGGTGGGCTGCCGCGCTGGTGAAGGTGCCGTCATTCACGGTGAAGCTGACCGTGCGATCGGCCGTGGTCGGCGTGTCGGAGGTGTTGCGGTAGGTCACGGCCCGCAGCGCGGCCTGCCACTCCGCAACTGTTGCCGTGGCGCCAATTGATTCCAGCGTCAGGAGACCGGCATTGTAGTCCTTGACGGCGATGTTGCCCATGCCGGGGCCGTTGGTGAAGGCCAGTTCGTCCTGGCCGGGGACGAACCCGCCGATGATGCTGACCGTCGCGGTGGCAAGGGTCGGGGAGTCGTCGGTGATCACCAGATCGGGTGCCACGGCCACCGACGCCTGTTCAAAGGCGGCCGTCGTCCCCGTCACGGTCAGGACAGGCGGGGTATTCGTCACCGGCCGGTCGTCGTCCAGCGGGGGATAGCCCGGATCCTCGGGGGCGTTCGGCGTCCCGGTGGTGTTGCCGGGCAGGAAGATGGGGCCTTGGCCGTCATCCCGGATGGTGGCGGTGCCGCTAACGCTGCTGCCCGAGGCCGCGCGGGTGACGGTGAGGCTGAACGTCTCCGCCCCTTCATTGGCGGTGTCGTTGATGATGGGCGTGCGGACCAGCAGCGTGGCCCCGGCCAGGGTGAGGTCGGTGCCGGGCGTATAGGCTACCCAGGCGCCGCCGATACGGACCTCCAGCCCGGGCCCGAAATCCTCCGTCCCGTCGGTGGCGATGGTGCCGTTGCCGTTTTCGATGATGGCGGTGCCGTTCGCGAGCGCCAGCCGGATCACCTGGCCGATATTGCCGGTCACGGTGAACACGGCGTAGGGCGAGGCCTCGTTCACGGTGATGCTGTTCACCGAGACGCTGCGGTCATCGTCCAGATAGGCGGGGTAGCTCGTATCGCCCGGCGCGTTCGGAATGCCGGTTGTGTTGCCCGCCGTGAAGATGGCGCCGGTGCCGTCATCCTGGATCGTGCCCGTGCCGTCGACACTGGTGGTGCGGCCGGTCAGCGTCGCCCGCAGGATGAAGGTCTCCGCCCCCTCCAGGATCGTGTCCTGTTCCGCCTGGATGTTCACGCGGACCAGGATCTTGCCGTCGGCGCCGAACGTGGGCAGGGCCGCCTGCTCATCATAATTGGCCCAGTCCAGCCCGTTCCAGACCTGGAGCGTCTGGCCCGCATCGATATTCGCCCGGCCGGCGACCGTGCCGTTCAGGCTGTCGTTGATCAGCTGCAGCCGTGCGGTCTGGCCGGAGTTTCCGGTCAGGGTGAAGATGGCGTAGGGCGAGGCCTCGTTGACCATCGGGCTGCTGACGGTCAGGGTGCGGTCGTCGTCCAGCGCGGGATAGCCGGGGTGGTTGGTGGCAGTGGCCGTGCCGGTGCTGTTGTCCGCCAGATAGATGTCGCCCGTGCCGTCATCATAGATGCTGGCCGTGCCATAGACGGCGCGGTTGGCGCTCATCCGCTTCACTTCGAGCGCAAAGGCCTCCTGCCCCTCGAAAACGGTGTCGTTGATGATGGCGGTGCGGACCAGCAGGGTGGTGCCGGCCATGGTGAGGTCGGTGTTCGGCGTATAGGCGACCCAGCTCGTGCCGTTGTGGTACTCAAGGCCGGGGCCGAAATCCGCCCCAGCCGTGGCCGTGCCGGCCACCAGCGCCAGCCGGACAACCTGCCCGGCATTGCCGGTGACGGTGAAGACGCCATAGGGCGATGCCTCATTCACCGCGATGTTGTTGACCGTGAGGGTGCGGTCATCATCCAGATAGGCGGGGTGCCCACCGTTATTTGGGTTGTTGGCGGTGAAGCTCTGGTTGCCGGACAGGTAGATGGTACCGGTGCCGTCATCGACGATGCTGCCCGTGGCGCTGTATGCCCCGCCCGCCTTGTTCAGCGCGGTCAGGCGGATCGTCTCCTCCCCCTCCGCCAGATCGTCGCCCAGCACAGCCGCGCGGACCAGCAACGTACCGCCGCCCGGGATGGCCACCGCGGTGCCGGTATAGGCGACCCAGTTCGTGCCGTTGAAATATTCCAGGTTGGCGGACACGTCCAAGCCAAGGGTGGCGCGGCCTGCCCCCTCCCCGGTGCTCTCAAGCGCCAGCCGCACCTGCTGGCCCTCCGCCCCCTGCACCTGGAACAGGATGTGGGGCGAGGCCTCGTTGACGCGCGTGCCGGTCACGGTCAGGGCGCGGTTGTCGGGGGCCACGACGATGTCGACGGCCGAGCTGTCCTGCAGCCCGGCGGCATCGCGGGTGGTGATGCGCACCACGTCGCGGCCGCTGAAGTCCTGCGCCCCCGCATAGGTCAGGGTCGCCAGCGCCGCGTTGATCTGGTCCTTTGTGCCGGTCAGGGTCACCGTGCCCGTGCCGGCATTCGCCGCCGCCGCCCCGTTCAGGTTCCCGAAGTTCAGCGTCCCGGCCTCCGCCGTCAGCACGACGGTGAGGGAGTCATCGTCCACATCGGCGACGGTGATGCCGGTGATGGTGGTGCTGCCGCCCTCCGCCACCGTGAACCCACCCGTCGTGACGGTGTTCACGGGCGCGTCATTGGCACCCTGGATCGTCACCGTCAGCGTGGCCGTCGCGGTCGCGCCCGCCAGATCGGTGACGGTGTACTGGAAGGTGTCCGTCTGCGTCTGCCCGGCGCCCAGCGCCTGGATCACAGGGTTGGAATTGTCCACGGTGTAGACGTAGCTGCCATTCGCCCCGATGCGCAGGCTGCCGTAGGTCCCATTGACGAGCGTGCCGTTGGCGGAGGTCGTGCCGCCGGTGACCGCCGTGGCGCCGATCAGGGAAACCCGAAGGACATCATCGGCATCGACATCGCGGTCGTTGGCAAGGATGTTGCCGACCGGGTTGATGCCGGCTGTCGCGTTGCCGGTGCCCCCCGCCTCCACCGCGAAGGCCGTGTCGGCCGTTGCCACCGGCGCGTCGTTCGCACCGCGGATGGTGATGGTCAGGCTCGACGCGGCCGTGCCGTTGTCCGAGTTGGTGACGAAATAGGTAAAGGCCTCGGTCAGGGTGTCGGTCTCGGTGCGCAGCGCATCGACCGCCGGGTTGCTGTTGTCCAGCGTGTAGGTGTAGGTGCCATCGCTGCTGACGGTCAGGGTCCCGTACCGCCCCACGACGGGGGTGTTCGTCCCGACCACCACCGGATCGGCGGAGCCATTGGTGACCCGGGTAACATGAAGATTGGTGGTTCCACCCGGCGTCGTGTCGTTATCCAGCAAGCCGCCGACGACAGATGCAGTATTCTCGGTGATGTGGTCGGTGTCGGCGAGCGCCGTTGGATCCTTCGCCCCGGATCCCAGCACCGTCACGAACAACGTCGCCGTGGAGGTGGCGCCCGCCGCATCCCGCATCGTGTACTGGAACGACTCAACCGCGGACTGCCCAAACGACAGGTTCGGGTTGTCGGTCGCCGGCGTGTAGACGTAGCTGCCGTTGGCATTCAGAAGCAGCGTGCCGTGAGCACCATTCAGCGTTACCGAGGTCTGGCTGCCTGAAAAGGTGAGGCTGGAACCGTTAAGCTTCTGCGCAGCTGCAAGTGTGATCTGCGTCACCACGCCGTTCGTCAGCTGAACGTTGTTGACCGTGGTGGAGAACTGGACACCATCCGCATTGAGGCCCGAGACGGTCATCCCAGCGGAAATCGTGCCGGCTGGTGCGGTTATGTTGATGGTGGTTGACGCCGGCGCGCTCACCGACTGGAACGCTGCAACACCGTAATTGCCGCCACTCACCTGGTTGGAGAAGCCGAAGTGCGTGTTGGGCTCGATCCCGACGAAGGCCAGGGAATGGCTGACGGTCAGCACCCCTCCAGTGTTCGAGCCGACGGTGACCGGTTGCCCGTTGTAGAAGACCTGGGCGCCCCTCGCTCCGTTCGAGTCGAAGAATACCAAGTGGCCTGCGCTGATGAAGTTGAGGTTCCCGCCGGTCGGGTGCGTAAAGGTGACGGTGGTGGCCCCCGCCGATGAGCCCGTTGCTGTCGCACCGAATTGCAGGGTCTTCGTGTCCCCAGCATCCACATCCGTGTCGTTGCCCAGCACGTTGCCGGTGGCATCGAAGCCGGTGACAGCTCCGGTCCCGGTCGTGGTTTCCTTGGCGACATTGTAGTCGTTGTCGGCGACCGGCCCGTCGTTGGCGCCGCGGATGGTGATGCTGAGCGTGCTGCTGGCGGCAAGTGCTGCGTTGGCGGCGGAATAGGTGAACACCTCGGTCAGGGTGTCGATCTGCGCGCGTAGCGCCTGCACGGCGGCATTGTTGTTGTCGATGACATAGGTGTAGGCGCCGCTGCTGTTCAGCGTCAGCGTGCCGTAGCGGCCGACCACCGTGAACACGCCGCCATTCTGGGTGCTGGAGCCCGCGCCCGTCACTGCGGTCACGGTCGGCGTGCCGCCGTCCGGATCGCTGTCGTTGGTCAGCACATTACCGGTGGCGTTGGTGCCAAGCGTGGTGTTGTTCGTGCCGCCGGCCTCATCCGCGATGCCGGTGTCGGGCGTCAGGACCGGGCGGTCCGGAACATTGACGACGTTGAAGGTGATCGTCTTCGCGACAGGGTCGAGGTCGACACCACCGTTGGCCGTCCCGCCATCGTCCCGCACCTGGAAGGTGAAGCTGGCGTAACCGGTTCCGAACTGATTGGCCGCCGGGGTGAAGCGCAGCAGGCCCAACTGGGCCGCGGCGATCTGATCCCCCTGCGCGACCGCGACACCGTTCAGCGTCAGCGTGCCCGCGGTGGGAAGCGTGGTGATGCGGACGGAGTGGAAGCTGTTGCCCGGCATATCGTTCGCGTCCGTGGAGCCGAAGTCGCGGGCGCTGAACCGGTAGCTGGTATCCTCGTCCAGCGTGATCGTCTTGTCGGCGCCGCTGGGGGCGTCATTCACGGCAGTGATGCTGATCGACAGCGTGGCGGTGGCCGTGCCGCCGCGCGTATCCCCGATCGTGTAGGTGACGGTGGGCACTGGGCCGGCATAGTTCGCGGCCGGCGTGAAGCTGTAGCTTCCATCTGCGGCCATCGTGAACTGGCCGACGCCCGTGATCGTCACGGGTTGGCCAACGGTGCCGGTGGTGCCGCCGAAGCTGAAGCCGGTGACGGCAAGGCTGTCGCCGTCCGGGTCGCTGTCGTTGATCAGCACATTGCCGGTGTTGCCCGTGCTGTCCTCCAGCACCGTGCGCACGTCGTTCCCGGCAACGGGCGCGCGGTTCGGCAGGATCAAGGCGTTCATCGCGCTGTCCACCCGGTCGGAGGAGCTGCCGATGAACTTGAAGGTCTGGCCGTTGGCCGTGCCCGCGCTGCCCAGTCCGTTGAAATGGGCCTGGTCCACGACAAGGATGTAGGCCCGGTTGTCGTTCGGATTCCGGTCGCCGTCGCGATTGCCGTCGGCGGCGGCCTTGTCCATGTCGGTGAAATCGGCGTCCGACCAGAAGTAGAAGCCACGGACAACGCCGTTGACCTTGATGGGGCGGCTGATCCAGCCGAAATGCTCAACGCTGTTGATTGTGACCCGCGCCAGGACGTCGTTGCCGGAGAAGTTAGTGCTGGGTTGCATGTCCGTGATCGTCACGCTTCCCAGCGAGGTGCTGTAGAAGTAGTGGCGATTCTGCTCCTTCTCCGCCAGGAACGCGGTCCCGCCCGTATCCGGACCGGTGTAGACTTGATAGGCGTTGACGAAGGTCATCTTCGCCGTTTCAACGTTGTAGGCGACCCCGTCCAGTTGGATGACGGACCGATCATCCTCGACAGCGATCCGGGCGCTCTCCACGAAGTTGACGCTGCGCCCGATCACGGCGTTCGCAAACGCTTCCCCCTCATCCCCCATCGTGTCGGCTTGAGGGTTTAGGAAGTGGTCAATCGCATGGCCATACTCCTCAATCAGGGTCAAGGTCAGCACCTGCGCGTCGGCTTGTGCCTGCCACCAGTCCGAATTGATGAAGATCGTCGGTGTGCCACCAGGGCCGTCCGCAGCGAAGGCGGCGAAAGTCCCGCCCATTGAGTCAGCGTCGACGAACTGAATCACTAAGTTGAACGTCCCATCTGCGATCTGCTGGCACACCATCTCAGCTCGCGCGATCCAGTCGGCTGAGGGCTCGGACTGATTGCCTGGGAAGTTCTCAAACAATTTGAGGTGGCCGCTGACTCCTGCAAGGTATTTGGCGATCAGCTCCTCGACGCCTGGGCGGACAGTGTCGCGCAGGGCCTGCCAGTTGCCCAAGCCGGCATCTATGAGGGCAGTCTCCGTCCGCCCTGTCCCGCTTCGGTCATCCGGCCAGAGGACGCCTCCAACCTTTGTTCCCGCCAGCATGGGGGTGTTCTCCGCCTCATGCGTAGCCTGGGCGTCCTGTTCCGGCTGCAACGCCGGCTCTCCAGCAGGCAGGCGGGCCGCTCCCGAATCGGTCGACACTTCCAGTGCAGTCGCAACCAGGGCCGCATCGAACATGATGCGGGGCTCCAGCGCCATGGCTGAGGCCGCGGTTCGCTGCCGCCGCTTGGAAGTGGAATGGGAAGCGGCGGTATCGGAACGGCGAGTCATTTTATCTCGTCCATGGACGCAGGAGGCACGCCTTGGCGGTATCGAAAAACGCAGGCCTATACCAAGGTAACCTGCATTATCCCCACCCATATCTTCTTGGCTAGGGCTTTCGTGTGGATTTTAGCTAAATCGACAGGTTTCGTCTCCGAACTGCTACAGTCAGGCCGGACCCGATTTGGTCCGGACTATGCATCCAGGGCTGCTTGATCCGGCATGACGCGTGACTAGGGTTCCGAGCGCGTCATTTCGGCGGAGGATCGCCATGGAATGTTTGGGCATGGACCCTGTTCGGCCGCTGCGCTAAGCGTGGGCGGAGCTGCTACCTGTTTGCACAAGGTGAAAGGGCCGACATGTCCCATCTGGACCAAGTACTCGCTAAGATTGATGCGGACCTTGAAGTCTCGCTGAACCGGCTGTTCCGGTGGCTGGAAGTGCCGTCCATCTCCACCGATCCCGCCTATAAGGACCATTGCCGTGCGGCGGGCCAGTGGCTTGCGGAGGAGCTGAAGAACATCGGCATCGACGCCTCCTTGCGGGAAACAGGCGGACATCCGGCGGTCGTTGCCCATGCCAAGGGCGAGGGAAAGCTTCGTGCCCTGTTCTATGGCCATTACGACGTGCAGCCAGTGGACCCGCTGGATCTCTGGGACAGGGCGCCCTTCGAGCCAAGCATCATCACGCTTCCCGACGGTCGCAAGGCCATCAGCGCCCGCGGCGCTGCGGACGACAAGGGCCAGGTGCTGACCTTTGTCGAGGCCTGCCGCGCCTGGAAGGCGGTGACGGGCTCACTGCCGATCAACATCACCTTCCTTGTGGAGGGCGCGGAGGAGGATGGGTCCAAGTTCCTGCCCGAATTCATCGAGGCCAACAAGGATGAGCTGAAGGCCGATGTCGCCCTGGTCTGCGACACGAACATGTGGAATCAGGACACGCCGCAGATCACCTCCTCCCTGCGCGGCATGGTCTATGAGGAGGTGATCGTGCGCTGTGCCGACCGGGACCTGCACTCAGGCCAGTTCGGTGGCGCTGCGCGCAACCCGATCCACGTGCTCTCCAAGATCATCGCAGCCATCCACGACGAGAGCGGCCGCATCACCATCAAGGGCTTCTATGACGGCGTGCCGGAAACCCCGCCGGAGGTACTGGAGCAGTGGAGGGGTCTCGGCCTCGGCGAGGCGGAATTCCTCGGCCCCATCGGGCTGAAGCATTCCGCGGGGGAGACAGATCGCATGCTCATCGAGCAGGTACAGTCCCGGCCGACCTGCGACGTGAACGGCATTATCGGCGGCTACACGGGCGAGGGCACCAAGACGGTAATCGCTGCGGAGGCCCGGTGCAAAATCTCCTTCCGCCTCGTGGGCGATCAGGACCCGGAGAAGATTTCGGCCAACTTCCAGGCCTTCGTGCGCGAGCGCATTCCCGCCGATTGCTCGGTTGAGTTCATCAAGCACAAGGGTTCCCGCGCCCTCGCTCTGCCGCATGACTTCCCGGCCCTGGTGGCAGCAAGGTCGGCTCTCCGGGACGAGTGGGATAAGGACCCGATCGTCATCGGCTCCGGAGGTTCGATCCCGGTCGGCGGGGATTTCAAGCGCATCCTCGGTCTGGATACGCTCTTCGCCGGTTTCGGTCTCGATGACGACCGCATCCATTCACCGAATGAGAAGTACGATCTGAAGAGCTTCCACAAGGGCACCCGCTCCTGGGCCCGCATTCTCGCGGCTCTGGCGGAATAGGGTGCGGCTCCGGCAGGCCGGCGCGCGCCGATCTCCCATCTTCAGAGGGATCTGTGGCGCCGGCCTGCCCTTCCGTATGCCCGGAGCGGGTTGAGGCTCAGCGACGCTCCTTACTTTCGCGCAGACTTTGCAGGGGGGGCTTGCTTTCCGGTGCGGCGTCCGCACAGCCGTAATGGCTTGCGGGTACGTCAATTCTATGCAAATGAGATGCGTTCTTAATATCAAGGGGCGCCCGTCGAGGGTGCGGATGTGGAGCCATGAGGACGTCTTCCTGGGTATGTGCGCTGTTTGCAGTTGCCTGCGGTCTGCCCCTGAACGCCGCAGCACAGGAGGGTGCCGCCGCACCCGCGGAGGAGATCGAGGAGATCGTCGTCATCGGCAGCGGTTCCCAGGTCGGGCTGACCGGTACCTATGCCGGCGGTCAGGTCGCCAGGGGCGGCAGGGCCGGCCTGCTGGGCAACCTGGACATGATGGACACTCCTTTCGCGACCACGGCCTATACCGCCGACCTCATCCGGGAGCAGCAGGCCCGTAGCGTGGCCGACGTGCTGCAGAACGATCCGGTGGTGCGTGTCGCCCGCGGCTTCGGGAACTTCCAGGAGCTGTATGTCATCCGCGGCTTCCCGGTCTATTCCGACGACATGACCTATAACGGCGTCTACGGCATCCTGCCCCGCCAGTATGTGGCGGCGGAACTGCTGGAGCGGGTGGAGGTGTTTCGCGGCGCGAATTCATTCCTGAACGGTGCGGCGCCCGGCGGCAGTGGCGTCGGCGGGGCGATCAATCTGGTCCCCAAACGGGCCCCGAACGAGCCCCTGAACCGCGTCACCCTGGGCTTCGAGAATGACGGCCAGGGCTATGGCGCAGTGGACTTCGCACGGCGCTTCGGCTCCGGTGAAGGGGTGGGCGTGCGCCTGAACGCCGTCCGGCGGGACGGCGAAACCTCGATCGAGGACCAGGACCGGGAATTGACGGTGCTGTCGCTGGGCAGCGATTATCAGGGGGAACGGTTCCGCTTCTCCGCCGACATCGGCTACCAGGACCACCACATAGATGCGCCGCGCCCCAGCGTGACTCCGGCAGGCGGGATTCCCCGTGCTCCGGATGCAGGTTCCAACTTCGCCCAGCCCTGGACCTACACGGACGAGGAGCAGCTCTTCGGCGCGGTGCGCGGCGAGTATGATGTCACGGACAGCATCACCGTCTGGGCTGCGGCCGGCGGCCGGGACGGCAAGGAGGACAACGTCCTGGCCAATCCCACGGCCGTGGCGGATGGAACCACCACCACCTACCGCTTCGACAATGTGCGCGAGGACGAGGTGTTCTCGGCCGATGCGGGCGTGCGCGGCGAGTTCGCGACCGGCCCCGTGGAACACCGGCTTGTGCTGTCGGGCTCGACCGTCTCCCTCAAATCCCGAAACGCCTACGCATTCTCGAACTTCGCCGGTTTCGCGGGCAGCCTGTACGACACTGTGACTGTCGAGCCCCCGGCCGCGGACTTCTTCGTCGGCGGAAGCCTGTCCGATCCGCGCGTGACGGAGAGGACGGACAATTCCGGCATCGCGGTCGCCGACATGCTGTCGTTCCTGGACGGGGCGGTCCTGCTGACCCTGGGCGTCCGCTATCAAGAGATCGAGACAAAGTCCTACGACTACAACACGGGCGCGGAGCTTTCCCGCTACAAAGACGATGCCACGACCCCGTCCGTCGCCCTGGTCTACAAGCCGATGGAGGAGGTCTCGCTTTACGGCAACTATGCCGAAAGCCTCCAGCCCGGGCAGATCGCTCCGGCCACCAGCGGCGGCGTTCCCGTGCTGAACGCCGGGGAAGTCCTGGCGCCCTTCCGGGCCAAGCAGTACGAGGTCGGAGCCAAGTATGACGGCGGCGATTTCGGCGGCACTCTCAGCCTGTTCTCCACCACCCTGCCCAGCGCTTTCGTCATCGATAATGTCTTCACCGATGCCGGCCGGCAGCGGAACCGCGGGGCGGAATTGAGCCTGTTCGGTGAGCCGGTGGACGGGCTGCGGGTGCTCGGCGGCCTTACCTGGGTGGAGGCCGAGCTGCGGCGCACGGCGGACGGGCTGTTCGAGGGCAACACCGCGGTCGGCGTGCCGGACTTGCAGGCCAACCTCAATGTGGCCTGGGATGTGCCAGCGGTTCCAGGCCTTACATTGGATACGCGCCTGACCTATACCGCCTCCCAATATACGGACGCGGCCAACGCCACGGAAATCCCGTCCTGGACCCGCTGGGATCTGGGCGTCGGCTACGAGACGGAGATCATGGGACGGCCGGTTTCCCTGCGGGGCAGGGTCGAGAATGTCATGGATAAGGATTATTGGGCCTCCGCCGGCGGGTTCCCCGGCGCAAACTATCTGGTCCTGGGCGGTCCGCGCACCTTCGTCCTTTCCGCCTCCACCGAGTTCTGATCACGCGAGGAGCACCGGACATGATGACATCCAAGGCCATCCGCACCTGGTCGTTCGTCCACAAATGGACCAGTTTGGCCTGTACGGTCTTCATGCTGATGCTCTGCCTCACGGGCATGCCGCTGATCTTCCATCATGAGATCGAGCATGCGCTGGAAGGGGAGGAGTGGGTCCCGGCCAACCCCGACGGTGCCCTGCTGGACCTGGACCAGGTGCTGGACCGGGCCATCGCCAACCGGCCCGGCGAGGTGCCGGTGTTCATGAGCTTCGACGAGGACCGACCGGTGGTGAACGTAACCACGGCTCCGCTGCCGAGCTCGCCGGAAAGCGAGATGCATTTTGCTTCCTTCGACCGGACCAGCGGCGATCTGGTGCCGCCGGCGGCGGGCGGCGGCTTCATGGATTTTCTGCTGCAACTCCACACGGACATGTTCCTGGGACTGCCGGGAATGCTGTTCCTGGGGTTCATGGGGCTCCTGTTCACGGTGTCCGTCGTCTCCGGCGTGGTGCTCTACGCCCCATTCATGCGCAAGCTCGGTTTCGGCACCCTCCGGCTCCGCCAGTCGCGGCGGGTGAAGTGGCTGGACTGGCATAATCTGCTGGGCATCGTCACGGTCGCCTGGGTGCTGGTGGTGGGGCTGACGGGCGTGGTCAACACCCTGGCGACGCCGATCATTGGGCTGTGGCGCACGGATCTGGCGCGCGAGCTGGCCGCCGACCATGAGGCCGGCGCGGCGGTGGGCGGCTCAGTGCATGCGGCCGTGGAGTTGGCCCGGCAGCAGGCCCCCGGAAACTGGGTGCAGTTCGTCGCCTTTCCGGGTAGCGGCTTTTCCACGGACCGGCATTTCGCCGTGTTCCTGCAGGGTGACACGCCGGTCACCAAGCATATCATAACGCCCGTGCTGGTGGATGCGGCCACCGGCGCCTATGACGGCATGCGGGAGATGCCGTGGTATGCCAAGGCACTGTCCCTGTCGCAGCCGCTGCATTTCGGCGATTATGGCGGCCTGCCGCTGAAGATCCTATGGGCGCTGCTGAACACCGCGACCATCATCGTGCTGGGCAGCGGGGTTTATCTCTGGCTCCGTCGACCGGTCTCCGCTCGTCTGCCGCAATCCATGGGGCGGAACGGCGCCGCGGCACCCCGGCCGGAGGGGGCGTGAATGCCGGCCGGATACTCGCCCGCTCGCATATATGGCGTGCCGACGGTCATCGCCGTGCTGAGCATGGTCGGTCTCATCGTGGCGCTGTTCGGTGATGGCGGCTGGGACGTCGCCGCTTGGCTGGGGCTGTGCGCCCCGGTGCTGGCAACCGCCTGGGCTGTCTGGAGCCGCCCCCGTTCGAGGGAATAGGCAGCACAGTCTGCCAGCTTACCTGTTGCAGGTTCATGCATCAGGTCTATGTCACCATCTCCCTGGCGGGCGTTCTTGTGCTGGTTCTGGCCCTCTGCTCCAGGACCGTCAAGAAGACGCCCCTGGCGGAACCGCTCATCGCTACGCTCCTCGGCATCGCAGCGGGACCGCATCTACTAGGCTGGGTCGATCTTGCCCACTGGGGCAAGCCAGAAACCATTCTGGTTGAGGCGACGCGGCTCGCGCTCTCCATCGCGCTGATGGGGGTGGCCCTGCGGATCAGCATGAGCGATCTCCGCACGGTGGGCCGGCCGGTGCTGTGGCTGCTGACCGCAGGCATGCTGCTGATGACCGGCCTGGGCTGGCTGACCGCATGGTGGGTTCTGGGGCTGGCGCCGGTACTTGCCCTGCTGGTGGGAGCTGTTCTTGCGCCGACGGACCCGGTCGTGTCCTCATCCATCGTCTCGGGGGAGTTCGCGGCCAGCCACCTGCCGGTCCGTGTGCGCGCCGTACTCTCGCTGGAGTCCGGGGCCAATGACGGGCTGGCATACCCGTTCGTAATGCTGCCTCTGCTGCTGCTCACCCACAGTCCTGCGGGGGAGCCGGTGCTGACCTGGCTACTGGACCGGTTCCTGGTGGATGTTGTGCTGGCGGCGCTGGGCGGGGCCGCGCTCGGTTATGCGACGGGCAAGGCCCTGAAGGGGGCGGAGCGGTTGGGCATGGTGGAAAGCTATTCCATGCTCACCCTGACCATCTCCCTCTCGCTCCTCACCCTTGGGCTGGCGCGGATCACGGGCACGGACGGGCTGGTGGCGGTATTCACGGCGGGCCTTGCCTTCAATGCCGCCAGCGGCAGCGCCGACAGGCAGGCTGAGGAGCGGGTGCAGGAGGGGGTCAACCAGCTTTCCACCCTTCCGGTCTTCCTGCTGTTCGGCGCAGCGCTCCCCTGGAGCGACTGGGCCGAGGCGCCGTGGATGTACGCCCTGTTCGCTGTCCTGATCCTGGTGCTCCGCCGTCCGCCCATGTTCCTGGCGCTGTGGCCGATCCTGAAACGGCCCCCTCTGGACGGCCGGGACATGGCGTTCCTGGGTTGGTTCGGCCCGCTTGGCGTTGCCGCCATCTTCTACAGCACCCACGCGGCGGAGAAATCGGGGGAGGGGATCGTCTGGTACGCGGGCGCAGCGGCCGTGCTCGCCTCTGTCATCGCCCATGGGACGAGTGCGGCATCGCTGACCATGCTTTACGCCCGCCATGGCGGACGCCAGCCGCGGGAGCCGGAGCGGGCGGCGGAGGCGATGTCCGCCAAGAGCTGATTTCCCGGAAATACGGGACTGGCGCAGCGTGCAGTTCTGTCGTAGCAGGGCCGGTCGGTGGGGCTCATAGACCCCACCGACCCACCGGACTGCTCATGGACGCATGGGCGTTCACACCTGCCGGTCTTCAGACAGGATCAGCCACCCGGTTCTGTTGATCCAGGAAGAACCGCATCATTTCGCGCGAGGCATCGGGCCCCCGCGGATCGGTGTAGGAGCCGGCGGCACTTCCCCCCGCCCAGGCATGTCCGGCCCCATGGATGGTCCAGACTTCGCCCAGCGTGCGCCCCTTGTCGTCGCTCCGGACCGTGCGGCTGTAGGCATGTCCGCCGGGGGCCTGGCCTCTTTGGCTTGTCAACCTGCTCCCGCCTGCCGGACCTGCAAACTGGCCGGCCACCGCATCGCCGTTGCGCGGATTGACAGTGGTGTCCTGGTCGCCGTGGAAGATGATCGCGGGAATGGCGCGGTCAGCCAGCCGATCCGCGGCCGAGCCCTGCCGCATCGCCGTGAAGGCGGAGGGCATGTCCCTGGCCGCCCCGACCGGCAGGCCCGAATGAATGCCGACGGCGGCATAAAGATCCGGATAGGCCGCCGCCATGATGGCGGCCGCAGCGCCGCCAGCGGACAGGCCTGCAATATAGACGCGGGCCGGGTCCACATCGTGGTCGCGCATGATCTGCCGCGTGATGCCGGCAAGCAGGGAAGGTTCGCCCCGGTCGCGCCGCTGATCCTCCGGATTGAACCAGTTCCAGCACCTGTTCGCATTGGCCGATGTCGGCTGGGCCGGATAGGCGACCAGAACGCCGAATTCTTCCGCCAGACTGTTCATGCGGGTTCCGGCGGCGAAGTCGTCCGGGGACTGGGTGCAGCCGTGCAGCATCACCACCAGCGGACGCCGTCCTTCCGGCAGGTTGGCGGGCACATAGAGCTTGTAGGCCCTGGTGCCGGCCTGATTGCTGTAGGACGCGGTCAGGAAGGCGGCGCCGTCGGGCAATGGATCGGCCGCGGGCCGCGCGCCGGCAATGCCGCCGCCAAAGCCCGGCTTCACCTTGACCTTGAGTTGACGCAACGTTTCGGCAAGCCCGTGCCGTGGGCGTGCATGCAGTCCGGCACCGAATGCACCGGCGCGATCAGCGTCAGGCTTGGCCTTGGGCTTGGCGCCAGGCCGGGACGCCGGGCCATCCAACACCACATAATCCGCGTCGATCGTGGCGGGAGAGGCCTTGGTTGCCGGTTCCGGGCTGCCTGAACTCTGGAACAGGCGCTGGATCAGCGCGGTGGCCTCCGCCAGCTTGCCGTCACGGGTGAGGCGGGTCGCTTCTTCCATACCGGCTTTGAAATCGAAGGGCATATCGGGTCCTTGCATGCGCATTTTTGCGCAGAGAATGGGTTGGTGCCCCTGAAGGGGACGCCGGAGATCACTGGATGCGGTCGGCCAGGGCGGCCTTGACGGCGGCACTGGCGTGCAGCGCGCCCAGGACAGAGAGAGAGGAGATGGATGCGCGGGCGAGCTCGGGGCTGACATCCTGGGCAATGCTGGCAAGCCCCAACACGCGGATGTCCAGCATTTCTCCAGCATCGCGCACTGCTTCGAGGTCCCGGCGGCTGAAGTGCCGCAGGCCGAGATCCACGCTCTTCCGCGTTACGGCCTGCCGAACCACGTCGGCGTGCCGATCGATCTGGTTGCGGATCGCCGTCCGGATGAGATCGGTGCGGTTGGAATAGAAGCCTTCCTGGACCAGAAGATCGATCTGACCCAGATCGACGAAGCCGAGATTGATCGTGATCTTCTCGCTCTCGGCCATTTTCGGGCGTATCTCGTGAACATTGTCCGCCATCGCTGATCCATCCAATCACCATCCATGTGGATGGTATATGGAGTTGGTTCGAGTCGATTGCAAGGATGGAAAACAAGGACCGCCAATCCGCGCCGGTTCCTGACAGCCCGTAACACCTTCGCCAGCGGCATGTTGTGTTGCATTGCACAAGCTCTGTGCTGGAGCCGTAACGATGAACAGAATTCACCACCACCGCCCCGCATCCGGTCCGCATCTGACGCGCACAGGCGCCGTCATTGGCATGACCGCGCTTGCACTCGCCGCCGCGGCGGCAAATGCCTATCAGACCCGCCGGGCCGAGAGGCGGAATCCTCCCGTCGGCCGGTTCGCGGATGTCGACGGGGTGCGGCTCCATTATTTGGAGAAGGGTGACGGGCCGCCTGTCGTTCTCCTCCATGGCAACATCGTTTCCGCCCAGGATTTCGTATACAGCGGCCTTTTCGACCGGCTGGCGGCCCGATACAGGGTCATCGCGATCGAGCGGCCGGGTTTCGGTTATAGCGAGCGGCCGCGGGGCACCGCATGGACGCCGCGGGCGCAGGCTGACCTTCTGAGCCGCGCCTTTGATGTTCTAGGAGCTGAGCAGCCCCTGGTTCTTGGCCACTCGTGGGGAGCGCTGGTTGCGGCGGCCCTTGCCCTTGATCATCCGGAGGCGGTGCGCGGCCTTGTCCTGCTGGGCGGCTATTACTACCCGACTGCACGTGCGGACGTGGTCTTGACCGGACCGCCGGCCCTACCGGTTGTCGGCGACCTGTTCTGCCATACGGTTTCGCCGCTGGTGGGCGCTGCCCTGATGCCGGTCTTCATCAAAGGGATGTTTACGCCGCAGCAGGTGCCGGCGCGGTTCTCACGCTCCTTCTCCACCGGAATGGCGCTCCGGCCCAGCCAGCTTCAGGCAATGTCCAGGGACGGCGCCATGATGGCCGCCGCCGCGTCCGGCCTGCAGCACAGGTATGGAGAGCTGAGAATGCCGCTCGCCATCATCGCCGGAGCCGGAGACAAGGTCGCGGATATCGACCGGCAGTCGAAACGTCTCCATGAGGAGGTTCGGCATAGTTCTCTGCGCCTGATACAGGATGCCGGCCATATGGTGCACTATGCCGTGCCGGACGAGGTTGCAGCCGCGGTGGACGAGGTGGCGGCAAGGGCCGGGCAGCGAGCCCGGCTTGGCGCTACGGAAACAGTCCTGGACCGTTCGGCGGCTCTGACCTAGCGGTCGTTGCCCGCCAGGGTGATCTGGGCTTGATGGCTGGAAGCCATGCCGTTGTTCATTGCCCACATGGCCGCCTGGGTCCGATTGGTAACCTTCAACTTCCGCATCAGGCTTTTCAGGTGGACCTTGACTGTGGCCTCTCTGATGCGCAGAGCATTGGCGATCACCTTGTTGCTCTCGCCGTCCAGAAGGGCGCGCAGGATCTGCGTCTCACGTCCGGACAGGCCGCTCATCCGCACATTCGTCGCTTCGGAATAAGGCGCCTCGCGAAGAAGGCGCATCAGCTCGGAAGGAAACACCTTTTCGCCCATGGCGACCAGGCGCATCGCCTGCGCCAGCGCCTCCACCGAACGGTCCTTGGTGAGGCAGCCGTCGGCGCCGGCCTCGAACACCGTCTGCAGCCGTCCGGCCGTCGGGGTTGCCGTCAGATGGACGATACGCACCCCGGGCAGGGCCTCCTTGAGGGTAAGGATGTCTGTTCCCAAACTCTGATCGGCTGCAACATCCAGCAGGACGATATCAACCCGGTCCTTGAGATCGCGGGCGCTGAGGAGCCGCAGCGCGGTTGCTACATCGCCCGCCTCGACAATCACCTGCATATCCTGCGGGAGGATGCAGCCGAGCCCGGCTCGGAAAAGATTGCATGGGTCGATGATTAGAAGCCCGGTGTGATCCATGATTATTCCCTGGTATGCTATGGTCCCGCATATAAATGTAGAGCAGACTACCACCTGTTGAGTGGCGATGCTCATTTTTCCGAGGATTATTATGGGTCCGCGCGAACTATTTCGGCGCGGCTGTGACTATTCCAGTAATGTTCTTCAACCTTGAGCCCCGCCGCCGTGCGTGACGCAGTGTGGTCGCTGCGGCAAGCCGACGGCAAACCGATCCACCATGTCCATTTGTTGGAAAGGGGTGATCCCGCAACCGGCTGACCGCTTCAGCTTCGTCGAAGCTGATTGAATTGAATTGTGCAGCCGTGGTCGGCATCGGTTTCTGCGCCCAGCAGCGTTCCTCGGCCCGCGCCGGCGCAATGCTCCCGAGCCGGCCCCTGCGGCCTGTCGGCTTTGCCGCCGCGCTGGTTGTCCTGAATGGCGGTCACAGGGCCAAGCCGGCAGACCGCCCTTCAGTAAGCTCGCCAGAGATCACGGCGTGCTGCTGTACTATCTGGAGGTGGACAAAGAGGGTTGGACTTTTGAACAGATCCAATCAGAAGCGGCCTGCGCCTGCTTTTGGAGTTCATACCAGATTGGACGGTGGCGTCCCTGATCAGCTCTGCCAGCAGCGCGACGGGCCGCTGTCCAGATGGACGAAGCCGGACTTCGGATAATATCCGACGCCGCCGCAGTCGAGATGCTCGGCCGCCCGACGGATCTGCTCCAGGCTGCGCCCAGGCAGCCATAGATCCGCTGCCCGGCCCAGCGTGTGATAGCTGCGGGAGACGGCCCGGCCGCGACGCACCAGGCGCGCATTGGTCTTCTCGCTCCGGTAGCCGGATGTCACATGAAACGGGGCCGGGGTGTCCAGGCGGTGCTGGACCTGCCATAGGAAATCGAGCAGTTGCGGATCGACGTCGCACATCTCGCCTGTGTTCCGGTCGCGGAGCAGGTTGCTGACCTCGACCAGAGCTTCCGGAATATAGCGCCCGTCCGCCCAGTAGGTGGCGCGGAATGTCTCACCATCGGCCGTGGCCAGAAGGTGTAGCCGCCGCGGCTTGCGCGGCGGGACGAACACATCTGAACGGGCCTGGGCGGGTGCGACCAGAAGCATGGCGGCACTGGTCAGGATGAACTGACGACGGTGGAGCATAGCTTCCTTGATCTGGTAGGTGGCAAGATCATGAAACCCCAATAGCTGGATCGGCCCGGCCGGGGATACCTCATCAAAGTGGGTCCGGCGGACTCAAAGGCAGCAGTTCTATCCGATCGGAAGGGCAGACCTGCGGGCCGGGCAGGGCGGAACCCGACATAAGCTGCTGAATAAACACTATTTTAACGATACTTACCCAAGTTCCCGGCCGAACAGGAGAGGGACCGCCGAGGTCGCATGGTGGTCCGTTCCATCTCGGCGCGTGACTCCCGGGGTGGAAGGAACAGGCAGTGGTGGTACGGCAGCTCCTCATGCGCTCCGTGAATCGGCGGCCGTCGTCCGGCCTGGAGTCGGACCCGGCCCGCGCGCCGGTGCGAAGCGGACTGAACGCGCTGGCATCCGCAATTGCAGACTGCTTCCACGTTACTGCAAAGATCCGGCCTGTCCGGGCGGCCTTTCTGCTGGTAGCCGTCTCAATCCTGGGGAGCATGACCCCTGCCGCATCGGCGGAAGAAACGGCTGATCCTTGGCAGCGCTTTGCCGCCGTCGTTTTCCATGACCTCACCACCAAGAACGGGCTTCCGCACGATACGGTAAGCGCCATGGCGGAGGACCGGGACGGGCTGATCTGGATCGGCACCTTTGGCGGGCTCGTCCGCTATGACGGTTATCGGTTGCAGAGCATGGAGGGGCGGGCAGGCAGCACCGGAGCCTTGCCGGACGCCTATGTCCGCAGTCTGCTGCCCTTGCAGGACGGCCGGATGCTGATCGGCACCAACGCCGGCGGGCTGGTCATCCACGATCCCGTGCACGACCGCTTCCAGCCCGTCCCGATCGGCCCCGGCGGGACCTCCCACGCCAAGATATTCGCGCTGGCTGCATCCCGTGGGGAAGCGGTCTGGATTGCCACCGAGCAGGGGCTGGACCGCATGGACGTCGCCAGCGGCGCGATCCGGCCGGTTCCATTGCAGTTCGCCGATGGCAGCGAACCCGAAAGCCGCCGCCTGTTCGCCGTGATGGAGGACAGCAAGGGCAATCTGTGGATCGGCGGAAAGCTGGGGCTGGCGGTCCGCTGGGCCGGTTCGGCGGCATTCCACCGTCTCGAAGCCGCGGACCCTGAAGCCGCCACCGTCCTGGCGGGTGAGACCTGGGCGTTCCTGGAGGACTCCAAGGGCCGCATCTGGTTCGGCACCGGCGTGTCCGGCGCCGGCTACATCGATCCCGGCACCCGCCGCGCCCATACGCTGCCCGGCCTGTCGGAGCCGGGAGGACTGGCGAACCGGCGGACCATCCGCAGCATCCTGGAGGTCGCGCCGGACCGGTTCTGGTTCGGCACCGACGGGGCCGGCATCATCCTTGCCGACATGAATACCGGCTACACCGACCGGCTGGCGAACGATCCCGCCATCGCCACCAGCCTCAACGGCGACGGCATACGCAGCCTGATCGCCGATCGGTCGGGCAATGTCTGGGTCGGCACCCACCGCGGCGTGGAGCGGCACGATCCCCTGGCGCGCACGGTGCGCAGCATTTTCGCATCCCCCAGCGCCGCGCGCGGCCTGAGCGTCGACGGGGTGATATCGACGCTGACCAGCCGGGACGGCCGCGTCTGGGCGGGGCTGGTGCTCGGGCGCATCGACGTGTTCGATCTGGCCGTCGGGCAGGTGCACCGGCTGGCCCTGCCGGAGCCGCAGGCGGGCCGCGATGTGCAGGCGCTGCTTCAGCTTCCCGATGGTCAGGTCCTCGCCGGCTCACGCGGCGTGGCCCGGATCGACCCCTTCAGCTTCGCCGTCACGCCTTCCGCCATCGCCTGCGTCGAGGACAGGATCATCCTTTTCCTGGGGCTGGACGGCCAGGATATCCTGGTCGGCACCTATGACGGCCTGTTCCGCTACACCCCGGCATCGGGCGCCTGCACCTCTTACCAGCATGACCCCGCCAATCCGGAAAGCCTGGCCGACAATCATGTCCGTGTCGCCTTGCGGCTGCCCGACGGCCGGCTGGTGGTTGGAACGGCCCGGGGAATCAGCATCGCGGAACCCGGAGCGTCCGTCTTCCGCAGCATCCGGCCGATGCAGGGGAACCCGCAGGCGCTGCCCCACGGCTATGTCACCAACATCAGCGTCGACTCTTCCGGACGTCTCTGGGTTGCCATGTCGGGCGGCGGCATCGCCACGACCACCCTGGACCAGCTGGCCGGGACGCCGAATTTCGAGGTGATCGACCGGCGGCACGGGATGCCGCACAACAATGTGGATTCGCTGGTCCAGGATGCTGCGGGCCGCTTCTGGGCCGCGACGCCGACCAATCTGGTCGCCATCGATCCCGGGACACGGGCCGTGCGCCGCCTGGGTGAGCGGGACGGGGTGACCGTGGACAGCTATTTTATCCGCGGAATGGGAACGGGGCCGAACGGCGAAATCCTGTTCGGCGGGCCCGGCGGACTGTCCATCATCGATCCGGACGCGCTGGAGCATACGGCGCCGAACCCGGCGCTGGCGATCACCGGCCTCAGCATCAACCAGACCTCCCTGCCGCCTGCCGCCGTTCCTGTTCATGGCGGCGTGCTGGAGCTTGCTCCGGCGGAACGCAGCCTCAAGGCGGATTTCGCCCTGCTGGATTACAGGGCCCGGTCGGACCTGCGCTATTACCACAAGCTGGAGGGGTTCGACGCGGACTGGATCGAGGCGGCGCAGCTCCTGCCGTCCGCGACCTATACCAACCTGCCGTCGGGCCGCTACGAGCTGCGGGTGCGGGCGGTGTCGGCGGCCAGCGGGCAGGAGAAGGGCGCCCTGTCGCTTCAGGTGCGGGTGGCGCCTTTCTGGTACGAGACCGACTGGTTCCGCATGCTTCTGGGTGTGGGCGGGTTCGGGTTCATCCTTCTGATCGTGCAGGCCCGGACGGCCATCCTGCGGCGGCGGCATCAGGCCCTTGAACGCGTGGTCGCGGCCCGCACGCAGGATCTTGAGGAAACCAACCAGCGCTTGGCGGAGGCGAAGGAAGCCGCGGAAGCGGCGGCAAATGCCAAGGCCGCCTTCCTGGCCAGCATGAGTCACGAAATCCGAACTCCGCTGAACGGGGTGATCGGCTTCAACAACCTTCTGCTTGAGAGCGATCTCGACCCGCAGCAACGAGCATGGTCCGAGGTGGTGCGGGATGCAAGCCGATCCCTGTTGACGGTGGTGAACGACGTTCTCGACCTGTCCCGCAGCGAGGCCGGGCAGCTCGAACTGGTGCTGGAGCCTTTTGCCCTTGCTGACTTCGTGCATGCCTCGGCGCGGATCGTGGCTGCGTCCGCGGCGGAGAAGGGGCTGTCACTGGAGGTGACGCTGGCCGACGGGCTACCCGCTTTTGTCCTGGGGGACATGCACCGGCTTCGTCAGGTGCTGTTAAACCTGCTCAACAATGCGGTGAAGTTCACGGAAACGGGTGGGATCACGGTCGCAGTATCCTCCCCCCAAACGCCGGGACAGGTCCGGGTCGCAGTCAGCGATACCGGCATCGGCGTGCCCGCGGACCGGCAGAACCGGCTGTTCCAGCGATTCAGTCAGGTTGATGCCACGCATGCCCGGAAATATGGCGGCACCGGTCTCGGGCTTGCGATCTGCAGGGCCATCGTGACCCGCATGGGCGGTACGATCGGGGTGGATTCCGCGGCGGGGCGCGGCAGCACCTTCTGGTTCGAGGTGCCTTTGCCGGAAACCGCCCCGGCGCAATCCTCTCCGACCCTTCCGGCCGGGCATGGGGCGGGGCGTCCCAGGCACATCCTCGTGGCGGAAGACTTGGCCGCGAACCAGCTCCTGGTCAGGACCATCCTGACCAGGGCCGGGCACACCGTCGATTTTGCGGAGGATGGGGCTGTGGCGGTGCGAAAGGTGCTGTCCGGCGACTACGACCTTGTGCTCATGGATGTGCAGATGCCCGAGATGGACGGGTTGGCGGCGACGCGCGCCATCCGGGCGCTGCCGGCCCCGGTCGGACGGGTGCCCATCCTGGCCCTGACCGCCAATGCCCTTCCGGAGGAGGTCGCCCTGTGTCGCGCCGCCGGCATGGACGGCTATCTGGGCAAGCCCATCGATCAGGCCGCCTTGCTGGCCGCCGTCGATGGCTGGAGTGTTGCTCACGGAACCGGGCTGCCTGCCTATCCCAAAGGGGCGCAGCCTGGGGCGGTGCTGGACGGGACAGTCTGGTCGGGGCTGAGCCGGAGCCTCGGCCCACAGCTCCATTCCGAACTGCTGGAATCCGTCGTCGAAACCATTCCCAGGCACCTGGATGCGCTGTTGTTCACGCAGGACCGGACACTGATCCGACATGAGGCCCATGCGCTCCGCTCCGTCGCATCCAATTTCGGTCTTGCCGCCCTGGCGGAAGCTGCCGGAGGACTGGAGCGGGCGGCGGGCCTGGCAGAGGAGCCGCTCGGGACCCGCTTGGAAGAGCTGCGGGCTGCGATGACGGCCACCTTGCGGGAGATACGCTCCCGCACCTCGGAGAAAGAGGCGCTGGAGCCTATCGTCCTGGATCATTCCTGAACCCGCGGTGCTGCTGCCCGGCGGGCGGCGCAAGCGCCATCCGCTGGAACCGAGGTCGAACTGCTGCCGGGCACGTAGCGAAGAAGGGCAGGAGCGGACGGCAAAGGAGACGGCCGGCCTTGGCCGGTCCGCCTTGCGCGCGTTCAGCCGGGGTGCCTCCCGGCGCCCGGCATCTGCATGGTAGCTGGGACAGAGACCGTCAGCGGCTTGGCTATTCGGGAACGGATGCGGGAATCTCACCGCCAATGCGCCGTGACTCCCCGGCAGTGTGCTGTCCTACGGGGCTGTTGTGCAGGCTGTCCGCGGTGGTGAAACCCGGCGCGCGGCGCGCCTGACTGACCAGTGCACAGGCGCTGGCCCGGAATCCTTGCATGGTGGCCGCATAGCGGCGTGTGCTATCGTCCATTCGTCGCTGCTCCCGAGCGCCTTCGAAGCCGACCCGGCTTCTTCAACTCTGCTTCTCAACATTCAGCCCCCCTCTGCTGTCACGGAACTGCAATCGCAGGCTTTCAGCCCGTTGGCGGGAAGCATCGCCACCGCGATTGGAACCGCCAGTCCGCCGCTGCCGAGGGACCGCACGGTCGACGTCGGATCATCTGCCTAGGCTGCCTTGAAGCCGCGTAAAGCCCGGAGGGCCTGCCGTCCCGCGGCGCGTCCGCTCAGATAGGCGCCGTGGGCGGTGGAGTAGGATTCCGCCGAGCAGGCCTCGCCCGCGAAGAACAGGCGGTCCTCCACCGGGCTGGCAAGGTCCGACCGGGCTGCGGCGGCGCCGGGTACGGCATAGGAATAGGACCCGCGGGCCAGTGGATCGGCGCCCCAGAACCAATGCGCCCGCTGGACAAGGCGGCTGACGATATCCTGGCCCAATAGCCCGCGCAGCTCATTCAGGGCGAAGGACGCCATGGCGGCCGACCCCTGCCGTTCCAACTCCGCGGCAAGATTGCCGCCGAAGAAACATTCGACCAGAGGCCGTCCGCTTGGGCGGATCTGGTAGTTTCCCGTATCCGCCCGCTGGATCGAGCCGAGAAGATGGTGATCTGCGGGCAGGTCGTCGGCTGGACCGCGGATGGCGAAATACAGCTTGTCGGCAAGACCCAACGGCAGGGCGGCGGCGGCGTCCCGCTTGCCGGGCAGTGCCGGCAGGAACTGCAGCTCCCCTTCGGCCAAGGCCGGCGTCGGCACGGCGACGATCGCGGCCTTGCAGGCCAGCCCGCCCTGGCCGGTCTCCACCCTGATGCGCCGGCTGCGGTGGTCGATGCGCGTGACCCTGGTGGAAAGCGCGACGGGGACCCTTCCACCATATTGAGCGATGGCATGGCCGTACCCGTGCGAGACACGCCAGTTCCGGCCGGTGTCCGCATAGCGCGCCGTATCCTCGGCCGAGATCAGGGTCGGATCGGCGCCGCTGATGTAGGAGGTCACCGCCGCCAGCAATGGATTCCAGCGGCCGCCCGGTTCCAGCGCATCGGCCACGGGCCGATCCGGCGTCTCCGCGCCGATCCGGTCCAGCCGGTCGTAGAAGCCGGCCCGGGCGGCGTTCCAGTCAGCCTGGTCGCTGCCGCCGACCTTGCCCCAGTCGGGCTCCGTCCGGTCGATACCGCACCCCATGACTTTGGCGATCCGGGTCAACGGATTGCGGTCGGCCGAGTGCAGCCAGCCGCAGCCAAGGTCGATCGGCAGTCCAGGCTCCGGCTCCACCGTCCAGGCGCGTCCGCCGACCCGGTCGCGGGCCTCCAGCACCAGTACATCCACGCCCGCCCGGGCCAGCAGGCGTCCGGCGGCCAGGCCCGCGGCACCGGCGCCGATCACGATCACGTCGCGTTCGCTCATCTACCCGCTCTGTCCTGTCAGCCGGCATATGTGCCCTCGCGCACGGCATGGCCGCTCCAACTGGATGGCTGGGCGTCGGTTCCCCGATGGTCGGGATGTCTGTTGCTGATTTGCATACATCCGGCCCCCCCTTCGGCGCAGACGAAAAGGTTCATACGACCGTCAACAGCCCGCAACGTTTCTGGGCGAAGGGTCCCCGCACTCATCCGGGCGCCGCATGGCGTCCCCAATCAGAATGCTCGGGAGCCCTCCATGGTCCGTTCGACCAGTCTCAAGGTCGCTTTGATGTTCAGCGCCGCTGTTGTTGCCCTGCCTTCCGCGGAAGCGCGCGCTCAGCAGCTTGAGGAGATCATCGTCACGGCGCAGAAGCGCGAGCAGGCGGCCGCCGATGTGCCGATCGCCCTCAGCGCCTATTCGGGCGAGTTCCTGGAGACCCTGGGCCTGCGCGAGCTGGATGAGGTGTCGGAGTTCGTGCCGGGCCTTCAGGTCCAGTTGCAGAGCCCGAACAATCCGGGTCTGGTCGTCCGCGGCATCACGTCGGACAGCGGCGCGGCCAACCAGGAGGCGCGGGTCTCCGTCTTTATCGATGGCGTGCCGGCCAGCCGCGCCCGTGGAGCCATCTCGGAGCTGTTCGATATCGAGCGGGTCGAGGTGCTGAAGGGGCCGCAGGGCACGCTGTTCGGCCGCGGCGCGCAGATCGGCGCAGTCAGCATCGTTACCCGCAAGCCCTCCGTTGATCAGGTCGAGGGTGGTGTTCGCATCGGGATCGGCAATTACGAAGCCCGCGAGTTCGAAGCGGCGTTCAACGCTCCGGTCACGGACAACAGCGCAATCCGCATCGCTGCGGTCCATCGTGAGCGCAACGGCTATATCGACAATATCCTGGGCGACGAGGCTCTGAACGGCGTGCAGGTCGACGCCGTGCGCGGCTCCTTCCTTCTGACGTCGGGCGACCGGTTCGACCTGACGGCCACCGTGAACTATCAGGAGGACGACTATACCGGCACCTCCTTCAAGTCCCGGCTCGTCCCTCCGCCCATCGCCGGCGGCAGCACCAGCCCGTACGAGGCGGCCGCGCTGACGCGCGGCGACAATCTTGGTGTCGACCGCGAACTCTTCAACGCCACGCTTCAGGCTGAGTACGAAGTATCGGACAGCATCTCCCTGACCTCCATCACCGGGTATCGTGAATTCGATGCCTATGAGGAATTCGATGCGGACGGAACCTTCGGCTATCTGCTGGAATTCGGCGAAGATGCCCATGGCGAGCAGTGGAGCCAGGAACTGCGCGCCAACTTCGATGCGGGCGGCAGCTTCCAGGGCTTCGTGGGCGGCAGCTTCTTCCATGAGAAGGGCTACCAGCGGGTTCCCTTCTCCTCGGATGAGCGGCTGTTCTCCGGCCTGTTCCTGGAGCAGATCCGGCCGACCCTGGCGCCGGGCATCGAGCAGATTCGCGCAGGGCTGAACGCCAATCCCGCCGCCGCCCCGCTTGCCGGACTTCTGCCCGCCTTCCCGGCCTTCCAGAACCCGTTCGCCCCGACGACCCCTGCCAACAGCCTGGCCTTCTTCAACCAGCTCAAGACCTTCCTGGCAGCCGCCCGTGGGGCTGGCGCCGCAGCCTTCCTGCCGGCCAGCTTCACGGGTCTGGTGGATAATCTGCCGACGACTCTGCAGCCGCTGGCCTTCGGCGAATTCACGAATTTCGGCGAGACGACGGCCTGGGAGGCCTTTGCCGACGGCACCTGGCACCTGACGCCCGAACTGTCTTTGACCGCAGGCGTCCGCTACACCTATGAGGAGATGGAGACCACATACGAGCAGGGCGTGGCGCAGCCGGGACTGCTGGCCATCGCGTTCCCGCCGCTCGCGGGCAATTCGCTCTCCGAGGATTTCCATTCCTGGGTCGGGCGCGCGGTCGCCAGCTATCAGCCCACCGACAGCAGCCTCTTCTATGCCAGCGTTTCCAAGGGACGCCGTCCTGCGGTGGTCGAGGTGACGGCCAGCGCCGCCACGACCGGCGTGCTGGATGCGGAGACGGTGTGGAGCTATGAGGCGGGCGGCAAGATCTCGACGCTCGGCGACATGCTGCAGCTTGAAGGCGCGGTGTTCTATTACGACTACGATAATTTCCAGACCTCCGTCGCCAACCCGGAGGGCACCAACCCGCCCTTCATCAATGTCGATGCCGGCAAGGCGTCTGCGCTCGGCTTCGAGGGGTCATTCGTCGCCAGCCCGACCGAGTGGCTCGACCTGTTCGGCAACTACGCCTACATCGACGCGGAGTTCGACGACACGGACAGCGACGGCAATCCGCAGGAGCGGGCCGGAAATACCTTCCGCCTGACACCGAAGCATTCTTTCGCCCTCGGCATCCGTGGGTCGGTGCAGATCGCCGACGGGCTGAACGCCTTCGTCACCCCGACCTATAATTGGCGGTCGCGGGTCTATTTCGACGACAACAATACGCCGGGGATTGAGCAGGGGGCGTATGGCCTGCTGAACCTTCGCCTCGGCATCGAAGCGCCGGACGGCAACTGGTCGGTCACGGCCTTCGCCAGCAACCTGCTCGACAAGGAATACCTGATCGACGCGGGCAACACCGGCGAGTCCTTCGGCTTCCCGACCTATGTGGCCGGCGCTCCCCGCTTCTATGGTCTGGAAGCCAGCATCCGCTTCTGATCGGCCAATCCTGCATTCCCTATCCCGGCGGCCACGGTGCGCAGGCGCTGTGGCCGCCGGGTTGGATCGCTTTTTCCAAAGCCGGTCCAGCCCGGCAATGCCCGTCCTCAGGAAACCAGTTCATGACGAACCCTTGCTCCACGGCCGGGCTGACCCGGCGGTCCCTGATCCAGCGGATGGTCGCCACGGGCGGGCTGACGCTGATTACGGCCGGTGCGGCCGGTATTCCCGGCATCGGACCGGCGCTGGCGGCCGGCAATGGCTTTCGCTTCCCGCAGGGCCTTGCCTCCGCCGATCCGACGCCGGACGGCGTCATACTGTGGACCCGCGTGCAGGCTGCGGACGGGGCGACGCCCGCCTCCGTGCCTCTGACTCTCCAAATAGCGGAGACGCCGGATTTCGGCCGCGTGGTGGTGGACCGGACGGTGGAGGCGCTGGCCGCCCATGACCATACCGTCCGTGCCCTGGTGACGGGACTCCAGCCCGACCGCGTCTACCATTACCGGTTCCTGGCCCAGGATGGCAGCCGGCCGGAATTCACCGGCCGCACCCGCACCGCCCCGCTGCCGGAGGCGGACCGGCCGGTACGGCTGGCCTTCGTCTCCTGCCAGAGCTTCGAGGACGGCTACTACGGCGCATACCGTGCCATCATCAATGAGGACAGGACGAAGGGCATCGACTTCGTCCTGCATCTCGGCGACCAGATTTATGAGACCGTAGGCTATGGACAGGTCCGGAATGCCAGTCCGCTGCCCAGCGGAGGACGCCCGATCCGGGAGGCCGCGGACGGCAAGGGGCCGGTCCAGGCCGATGGGCTGGAGGATTTCCGGCATCTCTATCGCACCTTCCTGTCGGATCCGGACTACCGGGAAGCGCGGGCGCTGTTCCCCTTCGTTTCCATCTGGGATGATCACGAGTTCTCCAACGACAACTGGCAGACCGTGACGACCTACACGCTCGCCGGCCGGTCGGCCGCCGCGTTGAAGGCAGCGGCGAACCAAGCCTGGTTCGAATATATCCCGGCCCGCCTGGATGCGGATTTCCAGCCGGCCACAGTGGGCGACGGTCTGGCCGCCACGGCTCCCACACGGGAGGACGGGCTGGCCGACGATCCGGACAATCTGGCGGCACTCGGCACCCTTGGCATCTACCGCGCTTTGCGCTGGGGCCGGAATGTGGAGCTGGTGCTGACCGATACCCGCAGCTACCGCTCCGACCATGCCGTTCCGGACGAGTTGGCGATGATGGTCGCCAACACGGCCACGTACTTTCTGCCCAAGCCGCTGGTCCAGCTCATGGATGCGGGGCGGACGGCGAATGGCGGAAATCCGCCGGCGACGATCCCGGTCGGGGATCGGCAGGTGCCGAACCCGCGCAAGGATTCCCCGCCGGGCACGCTGCTGGGACCGCAGCAGAAAAATTGGGTGAAGGAGCGGCTGAAGCGCTCCGACGCCACCTGGAAGCTGTGGGCCAATTCCGTCCCGCTCATGCCGATGCGGATCGACATGCATGCCATCGACGAAAAGGCCACGGATGTCGTGCTGACTGCCGACGCCTGGGACGGCTTCATGGCGGAGCGGAATGAGCTGCTGGGCTTCCTGAAGCGGGAAGGGGTCACGAACGTGGTCAGCCTGTCCGGCGACCATCACCAGAGCTTCGCCGGCATGCTGTACGACGATTACGACGCGCCGCAGCCGATATCGGTGGGGGTGGAGTTCAGTGTCGCCGGTATCTCCAGCAATCCGGTATTCCAGAGCGCCGCCAGACTCATGAAGCCGGACAATCCCGTCCGCCCCCTGGTCGTGTTCGACGGCGCCGCGCTGGGCCGGCCGGCCGGCACGATGGTGGAGAATATGAATCTCACCTTCCTGTGGGGAACCAGGGCCGCCATGACGGCGGCAAAGACCGGGGACGTCGCGGCGGCGCAGGCGGCACGGAATCCGCGGCAGAATCCCCACCTGCGCTATTGCGACACCAACTGCAACGGCTTCGGCCTGCTCACCGCGGATCGGTCGGGGGTGGAGGTGGAGATGGTGGCGACTGCGCCGGCACGTCAGGATCATGGGCGGGACGGAGCGCCGGTGCTGCGCACGGCCCGCTTCCTGGTTCCCTTACAGGAACCGGGAAAGCAGGTCGTGATGGATGAGCCCGTCGTGAGCGGCGAAAAGCCCTTTCCCCTGGCCTGATCCCGGTGCTGCCGCAGCGCGTCCGCCCCGGCGCGCTACGGCAATCCGGCTCCGCGGGAAGAAGATGGGGCGGACGAGCGGTTGACGTCGTCCCGCCGCCATATAAGCTCTCTGCAAGGCCAGCCCCGATGCGGGGCGGCTGGCGCACCGGGGAGACTGGCAATGGAATTCCACGCGATCAAGCGGATGCTGGCCTGCGGACTGGTGGCGGGAACCGCCTTCGCATCGAGTGCGGCCGCCCACCATGGCTGGGACTGGGCGGAAGCCGACCAGATGGAGCTGACCGGAACGATCCAGGAAGTCTATATCGGCCAGCCACACCCGAGCCTCCGGGTGGAAACCGAGGAGGACGGCATCTGGACCGTGGAACTCGCCAATCCCCGTCAGACGGAAAATGCCGGATTCGTGGAGGGATCGGCCGAAGCCGGGGACAAGGTCGTCGCCCTTGGCAACCGGTCCCAGAACCCGGATGAAAAGCGGATGAAGGCCGTCCGCATCACCATCGACGGCCGGAACTTCGACCTCTATCCGAACCGCATCCAGAGCCGCTGACGGTTCCCTTGATGGAGCTGCTGCAGGCGCTTTCGGAATGGCCGGTCGCCG
The DNA here is from genome assembly GCF_003568845.1 of Indioceanicola profundi. NCBI lineage: Bacteria > Pseudomonadati > Pseudomonadota > Alphaproteobacteria > Rhodospirillales > Azospirillaceae > Indioceanicola > Indioceanicola profundi. The sequence goes on from NZ_CP030127.1 coordinate 285,405, forward strand.
CCGCCCTGCGCCGGTCGAACGTGGCCTATCCGCTGGTGAATGCAGCCCATATCTTCAGCTTCGGGCTTCTGATCGGCGCGATCGTGACACTCGATCTGCGGCTGCTGGGTTTTTTCAAGGGCCATGCCGTCGGCGCGCTCGGCCCGCCGCTGTCCCGCATCGCGGCGGTCGGGCTGGCGCTGGCCGTCGTCACGGGCTTCCTGCTGTTCTCGGTCCGGCCAGCGGCCTATGTCCAGAACCCGGCCTTTCTCGCCAAGGTCGGGCTGGTCGGCCTCGGGACGGCAAACGCCATGCTCCTCCGCCTCAACCCCTACTGGCACCGTGCGCTTGCCGGCGGCGACGTCCATGGCTTGGTGAAGCTTTCAGCCGCGCTCTCGCTCGCCATCTGGGCCGGCGCCATCGTCGCCGGCCGCTGGATCGGGTTCCTGCAATAGTCGAAGGAACCCGGATCACGCTGCCAGCCGCCTACTCGGCGGACTGGTCCAGGAGCGGGGAAATGCCAACGGGTTTGCTTCCACCCCTGGGCAGCCGGCCACAGGCGATCATGCCGATGCCGGTCAGGACAAGCAGAGCGTCCATCGTGATCATGGCGGGCATTGGCGCGTCCAGCGTTGCAAGGTGCCACAGGGCCGTCAGGCACAGCAGCCCGCCAAGCGCCGCGCGCAGCCAACGGGCAGAGGCGGCGGCATTGCCGATTGCGGCGGAACAGCCGATCATCATGGCCAGCCCGCCCCAGAACAGGGCCGTCATCTGCGCCTCCGGCCCTGCCAGGGCGCGGTAATCATAGGTCAGGACCAGCAGTGCCGGCGCTCCCCAAAGGGTCGCAACCCAGGCCGCCTCCAGCCGGGGGGAGGCGCGCCCGCGCTGCCGGCGCTTGATCAGCCAGATCCAGACGCCGGTGCCCGTCATCACCATCAGCGCCAGTCCGAAGACCATATAGGCCAGCTTCACCGGCAGGCCGCCGAAGCTGCCGAAATGCAGCTTGTAGACCGAGGCGGCCAGCTGCTGACCAAGCGTACCGTCGGCAAGTCCGGTCGTCCCCTGGAAATGGCCATCGCTATCGAAGGTATAGTATTCCCCGAAGATCAGCCGGCGCGGATGATCGGCCAGGATTTGGAGATACTGCCCCGCTGTCGCCGGCTCATGCAGGATCACATAGGTCGGACGCACTTCGGGATGCGCCGCCGCCATGTGCCGCAACGCGGCTTCGATGTTCGCTAGGGGGGCGGCACGCTCATTATGGGCGGGTTCGGCGCCGAAGACCGGCGCGAAAACCGCTTCCATGTCGCCATTGTAGTAGATGCTGGCCATTGCGAAGGCCAGGACGGTGGCAAGACCGATCAGGGCGCCGGTTATGGCGCTCGCAAGGCTGAATGGCAGCGTCCAGACGCCAAGCCGGTTGTGCCAGTCGGCGAAGGCAAGCTGGCGCTGGCCGCGGGCGCGCAGGCGGAAGGCGTCGCGGAAGATGCGGGGATGGGCCAACACCCCGCCGACGACCAATGCCGCCAGCATCACGCCCAATGCGCCGACCACGGTCAGTCCCAGCGTCGATGGCAGGTGAAGATAATAGTGCAGGCCGATCAGGAACTCGGTCCAGGCATGGGCCTCCGGTCCGGCGACATTGCCGTCCGCGTCGATATAGACGGCTTGGTTGTCGGTCGTGATGACGGTACGGGGAAGGGCATCCGTCGGCAGGTGGACATAGAAATGCTCGGTCAGCGGCTTGCCATTCTCGCTGGCCAGCACCTGCCTGGCGGCGCGCTGGACCGCGGCCGGATCGATTGCCTCCATCTCCGCGATGTTCGGCTGTTCCCAGCGCTGCCACTCCTCATGCACGACGATCATCGTGCCGCTGAGGGCGAGAAGATAGATCAGTCCGCCGGCCAGCAGGCCGACCGCCGCATGCCCGGACAGGGCCCGACGGACCAGATCGGCGGATGGAAATGCAGCCATCGTTCCCTCCCTCAGATAGCCAGCCAGAGCGCCGCACCGGCGATGAACCCGGTGCCGAGAAGCGGCTTCAGCATCGCAGCCGGCCGCGTCTGCAGGAGAAGCAGGACCGCCAGTGTGGCCCAGGCGACAGGAAGGGCCAGCAGCCCGAGCGTCGTGCTGTCCGCTTCCAGCCAGCCTGCTGCCCGCGTCAAGGCTTGTAGAGCCAGGGCGACAAGGCCCGCCGCCATGCCGGCTCCCGGCACAGTGATCAGGAATACGGCGAAACGCCGGGCCAGACCCTTGGCCCCTTCGGGGCGCAGCAGGATTGTTGGCGCGGCCTCGCGGATCGGACGTTCCTTCGCCGGCCGCGAGGTTGCGGCGGCCCGCGCCAGGATCAGGAACGCTGTCACCATTGCTGCGATGAACCCGACGGCGATGCCCCAGGCCCCATCCGCTGCGGCCAGAAGAATAAGGCCTGCCAGGAGGGCAAGACATCCGGTCCAGGTCCGGACGCCGTCCCAGCCTCTCGCCCATGCCAGGCGGAGAAGGGCGATGCCCGCGACGATGATCGCAATGCCGAGTGCCGTTTCCATGATGCCGCCCATTCTGTCAGAGCCGGTAGGAGAGGGTGGCGATCACGGAGCGGCGTTCGCCGGGATAGCAGTCGCCGCGCGCAAGGCATGTGGTGAAGTAGTCCTCGTCGGTGACGTTCCTGGCGTTCACCGATAGATCCCAGCTTCCGAATCCATAGCCGATGACGATGTCGCCCACTGTATAGGCATCGGTCACATAGGTGATCACTTCGCTGGTCAGGGCGGAGATGCCGGAGCTTTCGCTCTTGCCGATGTGGCGGACACCGGCGCCGAGGCGGAACCCTGCGAGCGGCCCCTCGCTGAAGCTGTAGATTCCGAACAGCGATGCCTGGTGCTTCGGGATGCTCGACAGGGGGAGGCCGTTCGGGTCTTCACTATCGAGCAGACTATAATTGGCGTCGATGCGGAAACCGCCGATCGTCCCGTTCGCTTCCACCTCGATCCCGCGGATCTTTGCGGTGCCTTCCTGCTGGCTGTCCGCGCCGGCGACGGCCTGCGGGTTCGGCAGGTTCGACTGCTCGATATCAAAGCCGGCAACGGTGACGAAGGCCGGCACGCCCAGCACCTGCCACTTCACCCCTGCTTCGTACTGCCGGCCCTCCTGAGGCTTCAGCCGGTTTCCCGTCAGCGTGTCGATACCGACCACGGGCTGGAAGGATTCGGCATAGCTCACATAGGGGGAAATTCCGAGGGGCAGGCGGTAAAGCGCCCCGGCGCCGAAACTCGTCGTCGTGTCGCGCTGGGTCGTGCCCCGCTGCACCCGGTTCTCAACCTCATCGAAGCGGACGCCGGCATTGACGATCAACTGACCGAAGGTGATCTGGTCGCTGATGTAATATCCGACCTGCTCGACGAAGTTCGACGGGGCATCGATCTGCAACGCCCGCATCTCGGCTTCCGTCGGGGCATTTCCATAGACCGGGTCGAAGACATTGATGGTGCCGCGGTTGAGGCTGGCAGAGTCGCTGTCGGTCGTCACATCCTGGTACTGGATGCCGGCCAACACCTCATGCTCCAGCGGCCCCGTCGTGAACATCCCGCGCAGGCGGGAGTCGAAGGCAAGCTGTTCCGACCGGTTGTCCGCCAGGTAGAAGGTGCGTCCGGCGTTGCCGTCGGCATCGATGCGCGGCACGCCGGTGCCCAGGAAAGTGGGCCAGGACTGCCAATAGTCCGCATCCGATTCGACGTAGCGCGCCACCCCTTCGAAATCCAGCCAATCGGTCAGGCGCTGCTCCGCAATCAGCATCAGCGACACCGATTCCGAATTGTAGCGGTTGAATCCGGGCTCGCCGAGATACTCCGTCGTGTCGATCCTGCGGTCGTCCGCCGTGGGCAGCAGCGTGCCCGTGACAGGATAGAACTGGTGGGCGGTATCCGTATCCTGTCGGGTATAGTTGGCAAGAAGGCTGATCGTCGTGCCGGATGCCGGCTGTATCGTGACGGCCGGCGCCACGACGATCTTTTCCTCATCCACCTCGTCGATCTGGGTGCCGGTATCCCGGTACAGCGCCACGAGCCGGGCAGTTCCGACCTCGCCCGTCCCCGGAATGTAGCCGTTCAGGTCGGTCGCGATCTCATAGCGGTCATGGGAGCCGACGCGGCCGCGGAATTCTGCAGCGGTCCCGGCGAAGGGACGCTTGGTCACCACATTGATGATGCCGCCCGGCGAGCCGGATCCGTAGAGCACGGATGCCGGCCCCTTCAGCACCTCCACCTGCTCCAGCGTATAAAGCTCAGGGCGCGGGTTGTTGTAGAAGCCGAACAGGAACTGAAGATTGTCGCGGTACTCCGGTACGTCCAGGCCGCGTACGGAGCTGAAGTCGCCACGGGTGGAGAACCCATAGGGTTCGGCGGTGACACCGGCCGTGTATCCCAGGGCATCGTCCAGAGTTTCAAAGCCTTTGTCCTGGAAGTCGAGCGCCGTCTCGATCGAGATCGACCGCGCCGTTTCGAGGATCGGCGTGTCCGACTTGGTCGCGCCGAAGCGGCGGAGCTGCCCGGTTACGATGATCTCCTCCGGCTTGTCCGGCGCCACCTGTGTGAGTGCGTCCTGCGCCCAGGCCGCGCCGACCGGAACCATCAAACTGCCCGTAACGAGTAATGCCGTAACTCGGCTCATCTCCGCCCCTCCTGATGTGCTCAGAGGCGTGATAATGCGACTCGTTCGCGTTTGCAAGCGTGCTCGCTCTGCGGCAGCGAGATTATGGTATCCTGCATCCCATGAATGCACCGGCGTGACGGCGACTGCGGCCCGGCAGCCCTCGATATAGAGCTGCGGGTTGAAGCAAGGCGTGACGTTGCTTCCCTTTGGCCGCATTCCATCCGGAACAGAACCGCACGCCGGGGCATTCCTCTAACCAGGAGCTACTCAGGCTCTGGAACGAAAGCAGGTTGGGAAAATGCCATGTCGAGCTGGAGGAGGACTGCCCGTTCGGGTCTGAAGGCCGCGGCACGACGGATCGGGCTGCTCGAACCGCCGGCCAATTACGATGTCCATCTCTATGAGACGATCAGCCGGCTGCGCCGCTGGACGGACCAGGACGTGATCTTCGACGTCGGGGCCAATGACGGCCGGACCATTCTCCGCCTTGATAAGCACCTTCCTCCTGCCCGCATCTTTGCGTTCGAGCCGGTTGCCTCCACCTTCGCCACCTTGCAGGAACGTACGTCCCATCTTTCCAACGTGCGGTACTTTCCGCTGGCGCTGGGCGCCGAGCCCGGTGAGCAGACCATGTATATCAACGAAAGCGCCGCGGTGAATTCGTTGCGCCCGGACTGGGGCTCCTGCCAGCACACGGAAACCATCCAGATGACCACGCTGGACCAGTTCGTGGAGCAGAACGGGGTGGAGCGTGTCCATCTGCTGAAGATCGATGCCGAAGGCCACGATCTGGAGGTTCTGAAGGGGGGAGCGGAAACACTGTCGCGCTCCAAGGTGGACATGATCGAGGTAGAGGCCGGCTTCTCGGCGCCCGGCCGGCCGCAGCCGTCCTTGGAAGAATTCCGCATCCTTCTGGCCGACTACGGCTATCATCTCTATGGCATCTACAACCAGTGCCGCGGGCGTCGGACCTCACGCCGTGACGGCGGGCAAGCGCCTGAAATCCTGGTTTACTGCGACGCGCTCTTCATCAATGTGCAAAGTGACCTCAACGCCTGAAGGTCAGCTGTTCCGCACCGCCGCCTGCCAACCGTCACCGGCTCGCCCCTGAAGGGGCCGGGCGCAATGCCCCGCGTCGGCAGCTTCCAACCCGGCCCGCAAAGCTTATTTCAGTCGGCGGAATATCGTGCTCCCGCTGCCGTGTAAATGTCCGAGTGGAATTGGCGAGCTACTGATTCGTGCCTTCCGAATCGGTATTGAAAGAAGTAGTTACTCCGCTATTCGCCGAGTAACGCCGTAGCCTCTAGCCCTCACTATACCACGGGCGTGCGGTCATAAGTTCCTGGATAGATGCGGATGGTCACAGATACTGCCGCATTTTCTGCATTGGGACCATTTTGGTCACGAGATCATCGGGTGTGGTTAATGTGCTGTTAAGAAATAGGCTCAGATTCTGTCCCCTGTCTCGGGCGAGGTAGTCGTCCGCCGGCCATCCCCTCACGGGCGTGGCAAGGGCACCAATGACAGGGGATGGTACGATGGCTGAAAAGTTCGACATGTCGAACTACACGCTGCTGTTCAACGAGCAGTTCGACAGTTTCCGCCTCTGGGGGCAGAGCGGTGCGGTCTGGAAGACGTCCGGCTATTGGGACGAGCGGTCCCTGCCCGGCAATGGCGAGAAGCAGTTCTACATCGATCCCAGCTACAAGGATCTGGGCGTCAACCCCTTCAAGCACTCCAACGGTGTGCTGACGCTCCGGGCTGAAAAGGCGCCCAGCTCACTCAAGTCCAAGATCGACAACATGGACTACACCTCGGGCATGATCACGTCCGAGCGCGCTTTTTCCATGCAGTACGGCTATTTCGAGATCAAGGCGCAGATGCCGGAGGGAAAGGGTCTGTGGCCTGCCTTCTGGATGCTGACCATGGATGCCAAATGGCCGCCGGAAATGGACGTAATCGAGATACTGGGGCAGGAGCCGGACAAACTCTATGGCACCTCCCACTACATCGACGCCAACGGAAAGAAGGTCGTGGACTACATCCGCAGCTTCGGCCTGTTCGACAGTTCCGACGGGTTCCACACCTACGGCATGGATTGGCAGAAGGATAAGATCGTCTGGTATTATGACGGCATCAAGGTCGGCGAAGCGGCCAACCACAGCTTCGACCAGCCCGCCTACATGATCGCCAATCTGGCGGTCGGCGGCTACTGGCCCGGCAGCCCGAATTCCACGACGCCGTTCCCGGCGGACATGAAGATCGACCATATCCGCGCGTACCAAAAGAAGGTCGACCACAAGGTCGTGGGCATCCCGAAAGATTGGTCCGCCATCGGGGCCGACGCCTTCACAAAGATGACGGCCGATGGGGCCAAGACCACATGGAATGAGGATTATACGCTTGGCAGCACGGAGACCAAGGTCGTCCTGCTGAATGACTGGGCGCGCCACATCACAGGCAACGACAAGAACAACTATCTCGCTTCCGCCAACGGCCAGTACATCGAGCTGAAGGGCGGCAAGGGCAACGACACCTTGCTGGGCGGTAAGGGAACAGACGTCTTCATCATCCGCAACGGCGACGGCAACGACACCATCCTGGACCTGTCCAACAGCGTCAACAACACCGACAAGATCCGCCTGGAAGGCTTCCACTTCACCCATTTCGACGATGTGAAGCCCTGGCTCAGCCAAGTCGGGTCGGACGTGATCCTGCGGCTGGACAAGGATCAGGCCCTGCTGCTGAAGAATACAAGCATCGCCAAGCTCGAACCGGAGATGTTCGTCTTCGCAAAGTCGGTGGCAGCCCCGGCCAATGCGCCCGCGGTCTCAGGCTCCACTCCGTCCACCTCGTCGGCGGTCAATATCGGTGTCGGTACTACAGAGGCGGAGAAGCTCAAGCTCAGCGGCGGCTACGTTGTGGAGCAGAAGAGCGGTGTCTCCGGCGGGGCGCAGATCAAGCTGACCGGCAGCGGCGAAGCATCCGGCACCTTCACCGGTGCGGACGGCACCTACAAGATCAGCGTCCGCTATCTCAACGAGTTCGACGGAACCGCCAACTTCGCGGTCAAGGTCGATGGCAAGACCGTCAACTCCTGGACCGGCAGCGGCAGCAACAGCACGGACGTGGCCCAGACCCGCAGCTTCACCGTCGATCTGGACAAGGGCGACAAGATCACCCTGGCCGGCACCCAGGGTGGCTGGGAGCAGGCCCGTTTCGACTGGATGAAGATCGAGAAGGCGGTATCCGGCCCGACCATCGGCGTCGGCGTGACGCAGGCGGACAAGCTGACGCTGAGCGGTTACGTGAAGGAAACCCATACGGCCGCTCACGACGATACGCTGATCATGGTCCAGGGCAGCGGAACGGCAAAGGGCACATTCTCCGGAAAGGACGGCCACTACAAGCTGGCGGTCGGCTACCTCAACGAGGATGACGGCGCGGCCGACTGGTCGCTTCAGGTCAACGGCAAGACGCTCGGGTCCTGGACGGGCTCGGGCGGCAATGGGACGATCCGGTCCCGTGTCTTCGAGCTGGACCTGCATACGGGCGACCAGATCACGGTGACCGGAAGCCACGATGTGGGCGAATATGCTCGTGTCGACTGGGTCAGCGTCACCGATCGGGTCAATCTGGTCGGCGTTGGCACGGACGGTTCCTGGAGCTGACGAAAGGCGCGGCGCCGGCAGGCTGGTCTGGCAACGTAGTTATCCGCTGCTAAGTATCGTGGAGGCCACTCCCCAATTGCCGGTCGACCTACTCCTTCTCCCGGCGATGGCGGGCAGGCGGTCCACGCTATCCTGAGGATATCGGCGGGGCCGCTAACCGCCGGCCGAAGAAATCCGCACCAACGGGGGGAACCATGCACAGGACCATCGCCGGTTACGGCACTGCGATTGCGCTTGTCCTGGCTCATCTGCCGGTCCAGGCCGAACCGCTGCAACCACAGTCGCAGGTCGCGCAGAACCAGACCGGTTCCGGCGGGGGAGCAGGTGCCGGAACAGGCACAGGCGGAGCAGCCGGCGCTGGGGCTGCCGCCGGTGCGGCATCCGGGACGATGTCGATCCTGCCGCTGGTCGGCGCAGCGGCGCTGATCGCCGGCGTCGTTGCCGTGGCTGTGGCCGATGACGACGATGACACCGTCCCCGCAACATCCACGACGACGACAACTGCGACCAGCACACGCTGACTGCAAATTTCCACGGCAGTCCAAGAGAAAAGGCTCGCCTGCCTCCAAGCAGCGGGCCTTCTTCATGCCGGCGATCCGGACGCGATCCGAAACGGTCGTCTAAACCACTAACCTCAATCGCCCTGTCGAGGTTGTATCATGGGAAAGAGGTACATTCCATCTTGCTGTCCAGTCATCTTCTGTCCCGTTGCGACCCATGTGCCACAAGCAGAAAGTAAATATCGGTCTGCCTGAAGCATAGAGGTGTGCGATGCGAAAATGGATCGTCGGACCTGGATTTGCAGAAGAGTATGACTTGCACGGCACAAGCGGGAGGGACGTCATCCTGCCGCGAGCCGCGACATCCGTTCATGATGGCGCCGGAAACGATAAGGTTTTCGGTGCCGATAATACGGCCCAGACATTTTATCTCTCCAGCGGGCGTGACGTGATCCACTTCGGCGTTGGTGACTATCTCTTCACCCGCTCGCCCGACCAGGATCGTGACAAGTACATATTTCATGCGCCGGGACGCGGCGGGCGGGACGCAGAGGCAGTCGATGAGTCCGCCCGCATCATGATGTTCGATATCGCCCGGGATGAACTCTCCATTCGCGGCTATACCACCCGCGATCTGGCCGGACCTGTGGACTGGATGCTGACCCGGAACGACGGACCGCCCGGCGACTTCTTCTCCGACTGGTTCTGGTCGGCCGACATGAAATTCAAAGACGGGACGCACCTTCTCGTGGAAGGCGGCACGCTGGGCGAGACCCCGCCGGACCCCACCGATCTGGCTGTGAAGATTCCTGGGCCCTCGGACCTGTTCTGGTACGCCTGACCCGGTCCAGGCGGGCGGCATGCGTTGAGGGCGGGGGCAGAGGTCCCCGCCCTTTTTTGCGACCGTTCCGGCGGAAGTGCCCGCCCTTGACTGTTCAGGAGGGGAGGGAAGGCCGTCCGCATCTGCTCGCTTGTGGTACCCCGGCGATGTCCCGGAAATGTGGCGGAGCTGAATCGTCTACACAGTCCAGGGGTGCTTCTGGGAGGGGGAGCCATGCGTACGTCCACGATGCGCCGCAAGCCCATATCGCCAGGGCAATGCCGGGCGGCCCGCGCAATCCTGATGATGACAAGGGAAGTCTTGGCCAGGAAGGCGAAGATCGCGAACGCCACGCTGGCCGACTTCGAGCTGGGCAAGAGGACGCCTCATTCCCACACATTGTCGGTGATCCGATCCACCTTGGAAGAGCACGGGATCGTCTTCATCAACTCCGGCGGATCGGGCGCTAGACAAGGAGAGGGGATATTCCACGCGCTGTATTGATGCCTCGATGCTCCACAAGCGAATTGCCGCGTAGCCGTCTGGCAGAACGGCCCTGCGTCGGCTCGCTCGAGCAGGAAGTCGTAACGTACCGAAGCTGTTGTCAGACGAATAATCCAAGATTAACCAAATATACGGGCTATGATAGCAGAAGAATGTCTCTTACGAGGAAAGGTGCATTGACCTTGGAATGATTAAGACTTGCGTTGACTTTGCCGAATCTGGGTGGGCATAATCCGGCATTGTCTTCCGGCATTTACACTGCCGCACTGGAGAAAACCCAATACTGTGCCAGAAGCCTGCTGCGATGTAGCCGGGCAGCTCTTCCCTGTTCTTTTTCAGGACAAGGAACGCTGCTTGGACCACTCGGTTCAACAGGGGTCGAAAATGGCGATACAGAACAGGACAGGGCCGGTCCGTGCCGCCGGCCCGGTGCTTCCCCAGAATCTTATCCTGTGCGCCAGTCTGGCGGCAGTCGTCTGGATGGCGCCGATCGGATACCTGTTTGCACGGCAGGCGGATTGCTCGGCGGATGCGCCGGCCGATGCACCCAATCCGACTGACTCGGACCAAGCAGGCCTCGAGAAGAACAGGGATACAGCCGCCGTCCTGGGCAAGGCGCTACTCTGGGCCATGCAGGTGGGAACGGATAGCATCCCGGCGGATGCCGGACCACCGTAGCCGGACCCTGCGTTCAAGCCCAGGAACCTTCGAGGCAATGTTTTCCCGGGATGCCTTCCAGGACTGCCCCGTCGCCTTCCGACCCGGACGGCCGCGGGCAGTGAGAACCTGCCCGATGCGAGGCGGGCCAGGACGGAAGCGCAGAGCGTGACCATGCCGGGAACTGAATTCCTGAGGCAGCAGCGCCGCGCCGACCGACATGAATGGGATAGCCTGAGTGGTCCCACCGTATTCATTCTATACTGAATAAGAAACCATTCGGCCGCCCTACCCTGATGGGAACACTTTCGGCGACTTCGGACGAAAAACGCCATCTCCTGCATGGGGGTTTCGTGAAACAAGCCCCTCCCGATACTTCTAAGCCATGCCGCGGCCGGCGTGTCCGTCAGCCTCGGAAAAGAAATCCTCCAATGGATGCGTCCAGTGCGGGCCGGGTCGCCAGTACTGGAGGGAGAAACAACATGGCTAGAATCCCTAGTGCGTCACTTGCCGCGATGTGCATCGCCGCCACTTTCGGCATGGCAGCCTCCGCGTCCGAACTGGTCTACCGCCCGGTCAATCCGTCCTTCGGCGGGGACCCGTACAACAGCAACCATCTTCTGGGCACGGCCAACGCCAACGATCGGTTCAAGGACCCGAACGCGGTCGATCCCTTCGACCTGATCGAAACAGACCCCCAGCGGCAGCTTGAACAGGCCCTGCGGGATAATCTGATCTCTTCCCTGGCGTCCCAGGCGTCCCAGACGATCCAGAACGCCGGGCCGGGCACCTACGAGATCGGCGGCACCCGTATCGTGATCAGCGATGCCAACGGGCAGCGGACGACAACGATCACGAACCTGGATACCGGCGCCACCAGCCGGATCGTTGCGCCGATCCCGACCGGCACCCCTGGACTGCCCGGCGGCTTCTGACCCGCTGAACCCCCTCCGGTTCCCCACTGAAGGTGGGCGGGGCCGGCTGCTGCCAAGGAATTTCCGACCATGCGTGCAATCCGTAACCTGCTGCTGGCCGCGGCAGGAACTCTCGCGCTCGCCGCCTGTACATCAGGCCCGTCGCACCTGGAACTGGCGCGCTCCGAAGCGCCCGAACATGAACTCAGGACCGGAGCCCTGAACGAGCTCCAGTCCCTGCCGCCGCCGCTGCACAGGATCGCGGTCGCCGTTTACGGCTTCAATGATATGACCGGGCAGAACAAGCCCAATGAGAGCTTTCCGGAATATTCCCGCGCCGTGACCCAGGGCGGGACCTCGATCCTGATCAATGCCCTGGAACGCGCCGGAGACAGATCCTGGTTCACGCCCGTCGAGCGCTCTTCTCTGCAAGCCTTGCTCCAGGAGCGGCAGATCATCCGGGTCACCCGCCAGGAATATGGCGGCGACAACCTTCCGCCTCTGCCGCCGCTGACCTATGCCGGCATCATGCTGGACGGCGGCATCATAGGCTATGACAGCAACACGCTGACGGGCGGCTTCGGCGCGCGGTTCCTCGGGATCGGCGCCAGCACGCAGTACCGCCGGGACACCGTGACGGTCTATCTGCGGGCCGTCAGCGTCCGGACCGGCGAGGTCCTGAAAAGCGTCAATATCAGCAAGACGATCTACTCGATCGGCGTGGATGGCGGCGTCTTCAAGTATGTCGACTACAAGAAGCTGCTGGAAATCGAGACCGGCCTCACCACCAACGAGCCGGTGACACTGGCGGTCAAGACCGCGGTCGAGAAAGCCGTCCACACGCTGATCATGGAAGGGCTGATCGACGGGTACTGGACCTTACAGGACCGGTCCCTGGTGGAGCCCCTGGTCAGCCGGTACACGCAGGAGCGGGACGGCGTCTACGGCGTCGAGACCATTCATGCCTACCAGAACGGGGTCCGGCTGGAGCCGCCGACGAGCCAATCGCCGGTCATTCGGAACGGAAGCCCGGAAGCCGAACTGGCCCCCAAGGTGGAGCCGGGCGTGCCGGAGGCGTCCAGCGGGCCGACCTACGTGCTGCCCAGCGGCCAGAACCCGATCCCGTCCGGGGATCGCCGGAGGATGCCGCCCGGCAAGTAATCCTGATCTTCACCGGGGGATCTATTCCGGTCCCCCGGTCTCCACCCAGTGCATTCGTTGGGACCTTTGACATGTCCGCTGGGCAATTCCGCCCGATTATAGAAGCGAAAGGCTAAAATCCCATGCGCAAAACACTTCTCGCGGCAGCGGCCCTGATCGCCTTGACCTCTCCGGCCATGGCAGGCGAGTTCAGCGACGCCTATATCCTGCAGATCGGCGGCTCCAACGCCGCGACCCAGGACCAGACCGGCTCCCGGCATTCCGCTGCGACTGTGCAGGCTGGCGATTTCAACTTGGCCGAAACCGTCCAGACCGGCTCCTACAATACCGGGCTGATCCTCCAGGCCGGCGACAAGAACAACGCCTTTCAGAGCCAGACCCGGGGCGGCGATGACAACTTCGCCAGCGCGAGCCAGAGCGGCGACTATCACTGGGCCTTCCAGAACCAGTATGGCGACGACAACTTCGCCAAGCTGACCCAGGTCGGGCGGAACAACCTCAGCCGCTCCACCCAGACCGGCGACGACGGCATGGTCCTCTCGTACCAGGACGGTCGGTGGAACCGGTCCTACGTGACCCAGGAGTCGGATGAAAGCTTCGCCAAGGTGGTCCAGATCGGCGACCGCAACGAGAACAACCTGACCCAGAAGGGCAAGGCCGACCACAAGGCCACCGTACTCCAGGTCGGTGACTACAACACTGCCGACCAGTGGCAGGACGGTAAGAAGAACGAGGCCGATGTGGTCCAGATCGGTGACCGCAACGATGCCGAGCAGCGCCAGTACGGCGAGACCAGCGACGCCAAGATCGTCCAGATCGGCGACGACAACGAAGGCACCCAGTTCCAGAGCAGCTCCGCCTCCGGCAACGACCTGGACATCGTCCAGATCGGCGACAAGAACGAGGCCGACCAGACCCAGTTCGGCCGCGGCAGCGACGGGCTGGCGATCCAGATCGGCGGCGGCAACAAGGCCGTCCAGCTGCAGAGCGGTCCCGAGCATGAGGCCAAAATCCTCCAGGTCGGCATCGGCAACGACGCCAACCAGGAGCAGCGCGGCAACGTGTTCGAGGCCACGATCCTGCAGGTCGGCGGCTGGAACACCGCCGATCAGGTCCAGTATGGCGCCCGTGACAACGAGGCCGTCGCCGTCCAGGCCGGCTTCTACAACACCGTGACGCAGAGCCAGGACGGCCGCGCCCATGAGGCGATGGCGGTCCAGGTCGGCTGGAACAACAGCGCCACCCAGACCCAGAAGTAATCGGCTGCGGGTGGGGGTCTATTCCGGCCCCCACCCTCCTCTCCCGCCTATTCGTTCGGACCTTTCCCATCGGTCCGGGGCAATGCCCCTCCACCACCCCATAGAAGAGAAACAATCATGAAGAAGATCCTTCTCGCCGCCACCGCCCTCGTCGCCCTGTCCGGCGCCGCCAACGCGGCCAGCTTCAGCGATGCCTATGTGCTCCAGATCGGCGGCGGAAACGTCTCCACCCAGGAGCAGATCGGCTCCTACCATGACGCCGAGACCAGCCAGTTCGGCCGCAAGAACGACGCCCATGTCGTCCAGACCGGCGAAAGCAACGATGCCGAGGTGAGCCAGCACGGCTTCCGGAACGACGCCACCGTGACCCAGTTCGGCTACAAGCTGGACGCGGAAGTCTCGCAGGACGGCGCCCTGAACGATGCCACTGTGACCCAGGCCGGCTTCTACAGCGACGCCGAGGTCGATCAGGACGGCTTCGATA